>NZ_JBWKZL010000003.1:0-314285 GCF_059424475.1 Lysinibacillus sp. GW247-5R2A
GGTGCAATACCGAACTCATTTTATCCAAGCTGCCTAAATCGAAATAACCGTGTCTAACTATTAGGGGTCACTTCATTTGCTGGGGTGCGTCTATTTGATTTTAGCCTACTACTTCTTGGTATTCAGGATGCTTTTCAAACTCAGCTTTTGCGAAAGGACATAATGGGATAACTAGTAACTTTTCTTTTTTTGCATAGTCAACAGCCGCTTTAACTAATTGCTGTCCAACATTTTGACCTCTTAGATGCTCGCCTACATGTGTATGATCGAGAATGATTCGACTTTCCCCTACACGAACGAAATGCACCTCTGCCTCACTATTTTCCTCGTTTCCGATATAAAATGATTGGTTACCTTGTTTAATTTCCATGGCATAATGCTCCTTTTAAATTTTGTATTTTAATGCGCCACTTGGACATCGATTGATCACTTCTGCTACATGTTTGGCTGCTGCTTCATCTGGTGCAATCCATGGCTTTGCTTTGACATTAAACACCTCTGGCAAGCCCTTGACACATTCAGCCGCATGTTGACACATGTCCTTATCGAAATAAACGGTTATCTCTTCTCCTCTATATTCACGGTACCCCATACTTAACACGTCCCTCACTGTAAGTTTATTATTCTATTGGTGTTAATTTTTCTTCAATTTCCTGCCGCCGTTCTTCTACAAATGGTGGTAAATATAAACATAATGGTATGACGAAATTATTATCTCGAATTAATATATCTCTAATTCGAGATAATAATAACACGATTTTTTATAGGTAGTCAATACCCTTTGATCGTCCGTTCTTCACTTTAAAAATTGCATGATTTCCTGAAGAATTTCATCTTGCTCCCGACCTAATGTCATTAAATGCTTGGAGTTTTCAAAGCCTCTTTTAAGCTTCTTCTCAGAATGAACTCGCTGATAAATAGTATTGGCACTATGCGCGTATAGGTCCTCGTCTCTTTTGCCGTAGAAAATAGCAATTGGCATCGTGATCTTCTCAAGCTGTTGCATCGTTTCTTTTATAAATTGCTGAAATCCAATCATCGCGTCCAATGGCATATCGTTAAACGGCTTCATTTCATGTGTCATTTGCTGCTCTAATTTACCCTCGATATGTTTAAAATTATAAGCGTAGTCAATGATTCTTTGTTTTAGCTGTGCTGGTTCCTTATCAATTGGTACCGATAACACAATAATTTGCTCTAGCTTTTCTAATTGGGCAAGCTTCAATGTAAAAATACCACCAATGGATAGGCCGATAACGGAAATTTTTTGAAAGCCTTCATTCAGCAAAAATTGGTGCGCTTTCACCACATCTTGCCACCAGTCCTCAACTTGGTACTTTAATAACGGCTCTGGCTTATGACCGTGTCCTCTGTAAAGAGGTACATAACAGGTATAGCCCTCTTCATGGAGCTTCGTCGCCACTTTCTTCATATCTCTTGTATGGCTTGTAAAGGAATGTAAAAGCAAAACTGCATGTTCATTCCCTTTCAAGTATATTTCTTTAGCTGGTAAAATAGTTAACACCCTATCAGAACCTTTCTTCACGTTCATCCTAATAGAAGGTAGCCTTATTTAAGGCTACCTTCTTGTTGTATTTATAGCATAATCGAAAGTCATATGCCATAGACCACAGCGACAGATAATGCCAAATTTTTATTGCTGTTATGCTCCCACAAATAGGACAGCCTGTCCAATCGCAATAAAAAAGGCCTCATGCTGTATAGGACTGTTGTCTTCAATTTCTAGTGTAATGTCAAAATGAGTTTCGCAAAAAGTCGCTTGCCAACGTGCTATCGGCTCCTCATTCCATGTAAAAATCGACCAGTCTTCCATTTCTTTGCTGAGCTTCATTTGCTGCTCTCCATCAGTAATAAGTAAATCAGGAATCATAATTTGCCAGCCATCATAGGCAATCATATAGTCTTTCCCTGTTACTAAATCCTTACCTCGAAAATGCACGCGACCACGACGAGATACTTTTTTACAAGTAAATAAAGGTTGGCCAGCATGATCATGGACGTCAAAACGAACAAAATAACGAAAATCCATCGTCTTATCGAATGCTTTTTTAAGAGCATTCGAATAAACACGTTGAACCGTTGATGATGTCTCTCCTGATTCATTTACAATAGAGACCACCTCGGTAGAATCTATTTCCATTGGCTGTTTATATGTATAGGTTTTCAAACGACTCGCTCCTTCAAAACAATTGCTTCCTTTAAACTACCATAAAATATGCGCCCAATTCAAAGAATGTAAACGCCAGATGGTGCGATATCATAAATTTGTCTTACTCAGGCTTAAAAGCTTCATGTGCAAATGCTCAGCATCCTTTTTTTCCATACAAAAAGGAGACTACTTCTTTACTAGTAGCCTCCCACATTTTCTTTATTGATCTAATTTAAATGTAATGTCTCCAACGCCGATTTCTGATTTGATGTCCAGCACAACATCTGCCTTTTCATATGCTTCATTGACATAGACACCTTGGCCCTTTGAAATGAGACCCTCGATATTGGATGAACCTATGCCCTTTTCGGTTGTTAATTTGACACCAACCTTTGAAGGTACAATAATCGTCGTTTGACCTACCCCAGTTTCAATATTCGCTTTAAAGCTTTTTTTCCAATCGCCGCCTAAATTGACTGTGAGATCACCGACACCCGCTTCTATATCTAATTTTTCTAGCTGTAGTCCCTGTAAATCAAGATTGGCTAAGGAAGCTCCTGTTTCTACCGTCAAATCCATTGGGATATCATCATTTAATTGGATTGCCCATGTGTTTTTAATATTGGAGATGCCTAGCTTCGTCGAGCCTTTATGTTTAATTTCAACTTCTCCTGTATCGCCGCTTACATCATAGGTAACTTGAGGGGCTAGCTTTTTAATATTATAGTCCGCCTTTCCCTCCACCCACTCCTTGGCACCACCAGTTAGATTCATTTCGCCGACACCTAAATCAATATCTACCTCTAGCGTCTTCGCTTTATCCTTTTCAACTAAAATGGTTTCTTCTTGCATTTTGTTTGGCATAAACGAAAAGCACCCCGACAAGACGAATACTGATGTGCCCATCACAGCACCTAATCCAACTAATTTTTTCAATTTAATTTCCTCCCGCTATATATTCTACCAATAATTTCATTATATAGGAGTGGATAATAGAAAATACGACCCTGCGTTTGAAATTTATCTAAGACCTGAGACGTAGTAGTTACGATGGGTACGGAAGATCCTCACCCTCTAGCCATGCTTTTAAATTAGCAAGGGACGCCTCATAGCCCTGCATATTGAAGCTAACCGTTGTGCCGTTGTCCTGTTCTGCTAAAGACATCGCGATTACCGTTTCTGGAACTTCCAAGTAAAATGAAAAAATCTCATGTTTTTGGACCTGCTGGATCGTTAACTGCATTGGCAGTGGATCTGCTAGCTGATTATGGTCATTAGGCATTAAAGTAAAGGTCATCATTTCCCCTTCAGCCAGTTTAGGAATGTCCCAAGTAGAACCTGGCGCATACCATTGTGAGAGGGATTGCTCCTCTGTTATCGCTTGCCACACATTTTCAATTGCCGCCTGAATCCAAATTGAACTGCTCATCCGCAACACCCTCTTTTCCTATTTTTTCATTATTTTACCGAACTTTCAGAAAAGAGGCTACTATTGGTTGTTTTCGATAAATAAAACGCTCCTACAATGACCATCATAGCTACTATATCCAAGGCCATTTGATGACTTGAAAAAATAGTAACGAGTAAACCGTAGATAGACGGAGCTAAAACAATAAAGAATTGATTGATCGTTAAAGCTGCACTAACAGTCAGTCCCACAGATTGAGGATCAGACTGCTCCGTTACACTGGCTATATATAAGGAATACCAGCCTAGTGCGAAAAAGCCCATTACACCACAAAATACCATCATTAAGCTCTTAGCATGTAAAACAACAGGCATACAAGCGACCATCACAAATGTGGCAAGCATAACGATTATTAGTAAGTGCTCGCGCTTCTGAGCAAAGTATCGGTCACTCAGCCAAGCAAGAGCAATTCTTCCTACCATCCCTCCAAGCAAGACCAAACTCAAATACTTCCCTGCTGCTGTTAATGAATAGCCACCCTCCTGATGTAAATAACTCATCAAATGGGCGATGAGAATCATCTGTAAGGACATCATCACAATGCCCACAAAAAAAATGGGATAGAGTGCTCGATTGTCTTTAATAGCCTTCATCTTTTCTTTAAACGGTATCGGTGCTACAGCTGCCGATTTATGCTGTTTGGGCTCCTGATACATCAGCAAAAATAGTAAACCGCCACCGATTGCTACGAAACCTTGTGTCACATGCACAGCTGTCAGGTGGAAGTGATGATATAAATAGGTAAGAATGAGGGAAGCGAGAGCCCCACCGATTGGAATACCTGTTTGGCGAATTCCAATCGCTAATCCTCGATGCTTGTCTGGAAACCATTTCACAATGGCCGTACTACCTCCCGTTTGAGCACTACCGTACCAAAAGCCAACAACTATTAATACGACTAGCAATGTCGTATAATGATTCACAGGAATTAAGAGGAACGTACAGAGGCCGAGTAAAATAGAGCCCCATCCAATAATTTGTTTTTCTCCTTTTTTATCCATGAGATAGCCAAAGAAAAGCATCGAGAAAATCGGTCCAATATTCACGGCAGAAACAATTAATCCTGTTTGAAATGACGTTAAGTGCCATTCCATTTGATAAAAGGAAGCAACTGGCCCCATCCCGTATGTGACAAAGGTGGAAGCTGTTTGCGAAAGCGTAGCCACCAGTAAAATGATCCATTTATAATATGTATGCATGTAAACCCTCCATAGCTATATCCCGCACTCTTTATGCGGTACATTTAGATATCTTGAGTTTACGTTGACAGCTTGCTTACGTAAAATGGAGGAAAATGATAGCGGCTATCAAAAAATTTAATAGGTGTGTGACGAATAACATGAACATTGAAGAAATTGCCATCAAAATTGAGCTTTTAGAAAGGCAAAATTTAAGTAAATCTGCCGAAATCACCAACTATACACAGTCGGCTTTAACATCGAAGGTAAAGAAGATGGAAAGTGAAATTGGCCAGGAAGTCTTTAAACGAACACCTCAGGGCTTAAAGCTAACAGAGGTAGGTGACCACTATTTACAATTTTTAAAGCAGGTTGCCCATCAATATGAGGCATTTTTACAAACCGTCGGATTCACGCAAGCCCATATTCAATTTGGAACCTCTCATACGACAATTAAAATATACGGTGCGTCTATCATGAATGCGCTACAAACCAGTCATAGTCCTATCGACGTGGATTTCACGGTCGAATCGAGTACATCGTTAAATCACAAAGTCCATCTGGCGGAATTAGACTGTGCATTAACGAGTAATCCAATAAAGCATTATGCCGATTTACACTATGATTTAATGACAACCGAAACATTTGAAGTCATCTCGAGCCCTGCACATGTCATTGATTTTGACAAGCAAACACCTGTGACACTCCTAGTTTTAAGTAAGGGCTGTATGTATTCGAAGGCATTAGCCGAATGGCTTACACACAAAAAAGTCCCTTTCACAATGAAGGAAATTAAATCCATAAGTAGTATTCTTGATTTTCTAGAAATTGAGCATACATTAGCAGTGTTAAATACGAAGCTACTGGCACTCTACCCTTGTCCTGACCTGCATTTTTATGAAATGGAGGCACTTAACAAAGTTATCGAGACTGTCTTTATTTATAAAAAGGAAAACCATAAGCAGTCTTCTATACTGCAATTAAAGCAAGTAATAGAATCCTTGCTTGAAGGGAATAAGCAGGGTGATCATTAGCTCTGATTGCTCTTTATGCGAATATTTTAAAAAGCCTATATTATTCACGCAGGCTGCACTATAATAGGTTTGTTATGATTAACTACATAGGAGTACATCATGTTTTATTACATCTCATTGTTTTTGGCAGTATTTGCTTTATCTACATCAGCTATTTTTGTTAAGCTTGCTGATGCCCCGCCGGCTATTACGGCTTTTTATCGACTATTTTTTGCGATGCTCGTGCTCCTTCCCTTTCTATTAGCACAAAAGGGTCTACGACAAGAGCTAGCTAACCTGACTAAAAAACAGTGGGGACTGGGCATTCTATCAGGTTTATTTCTGTCCTGTCACTATGTTTTATGGTTCGAATCATTAAACTACACATCCGTGGCCAGTTCAACGGTTATCGTCACGCTACAGCCGTTATTCTCTTTAGTAGGTAGCTATTTTTTATTTAAAGAGCGCTTTTCCAAAGGAGCAATTGTTGGCTGTTTGGTAGCAATCATCGGCTGTTTCATTATCGGCTGGCAGGATTTTCAAATAAGTGGACAGGCTCTTTATGGCGATATTCTAGCATTTATCGCAGCAGGCATTATTACAGCCTACTTTTTTATCGGGCAATCTGTACGGAAGGATTTATCACTTATTACCTATTCGGTTATCGGATATGGCAGTAGCTCAATCTTCTTAGCTATTTACGCCCTCTTTATGCAGGAATCGTTTTTCGACTATCCTGCATCCACATGGTGGTCCCTATTAGGACTAGCTGTCATTGCAACCATTTTTGGGCAAACGATCTTTAATTGGCTATTAAAATGGTTAAGTACAACCATCATCTCTATGAGTATTTTAGGAGAAACAATTGGCACATGTATTTTAGCTTATTTTATTTTAGATGAAATGATTTCCGTTCAACAAGGGATTGGCATAATCGTCATTTTACTGGGACTTGCTCTCTTTTTACTCCAACAACGAAAATCGGCATAATAAAAAACAACGGCAAAAATGGCCGTTGTTTTTTTATGGCTGAGAAAAGCGAAAGCTCGTACCATCCTTGCTGGATTGTAAAGAGGCTTCCATATTTAATGTTCTAGCAATATCGTGGATAATTTTCAGTCCAAGTCCACTATGTTCAATGTCCGAATGAAAGCCGATGCCGTCATCACACATCCATACCTCTCCCTCTTTAATCGTCACCACTAGTTTAGATGCTTGGGCATGCTTTAACGTATTTTGAAAGACATTATCAAATAAACGTTGTAACCATAATTCATTACTTGTCCAAATTACCTCTGCATCTATAGGATGAAAATGGAGTGCAATATTTTGCATGCGGTATAAATAACTCCATTTCTTGATCATCGTTTCTAATAGCAACGCTAGCTGAACTTCCTCCTGAACGACAAAGGCATTATCGCTCGTATCAAAAGACTGGTATTGCAGTTCATTCGTTAAATTCGCGATATAGTGAATTTGTGCATTTAATGATTCCACCAATTTTGGTTGCTCTTGTAGTTGATCTTCTAAATAAAACAATTGTAAACGTATCGCTGTCAATGGTGTATGGATATCATGTCTTAATTTTTGAAGCAGCTCTTTTTGGAGCTCCTGCTGTTGAGCTAACTCTAATTCACGATAAGTCGTGCGCTCAATTAATAGATTAACAGATTGAATTAACTGCCCTATTTCATCCTCTCCGCTTACGGTTAGCGTATCGGGTATCCGTTTATTACTCGCTAGTTCCCGTATTGTTTGGTTAAGCATTGTAATTCTAGACAATAATGAATGGATGGATGTGGAAAATAGGAAGGCAAGAATCCCTAAAGACAGCACAAAGGCAAGCAGCATAACAGGATATGCAAAGGATTCATGGAACGGGATGCCATTATTTTTCGTTTTAAAAGCCTTGTCATAAAGGATGGACATGCACACACTAATACCTAATAATACAATGGGCACACTCCCAATCGCTACCAATAAGAGTGTTCTATATTTTGTTTTTAATGTCATTTCTTTATATGGGTATTTAGACGATACCCCTCTCCATATATATTTTGTATAATAACGCCCGTTGAATCGTCCAGCTTTGTTCGAATCTTTTTTATGTAGACATTGAGAATATTATGGTTGCGATCATCTAACGGCCATAAATAATCAAAAAAGTGGTCCTTTGTTAAAACTCTGTCACGGTTGTCAAATAAATAAAAGAAAATTTTTCGTTCTATGGCCGTCAATGCAATTTCGTTTTGAAGATGGTGATGAAATACTTTACGATGCTCTCCGTCAATGAATAAATGCTGTATTTGCGTAAACGTTCCATATTGTTGCACTAGCATTTTTTGGATTCTTAACAATAGCTCTCGTGGATCAAATGGTTTTGTCAAATAGTCTTCACCCACTGTTAACCCTTCTAGCTTGCTTTCAATATCACTACGTGCTGATAGAAAAATGATGGGGATATTTAAGCCTAATTGTTTAATGTTTTTGCTTAATTGATAGCCATCCTCTCCCGGTAGCATAATATCCATAATGACTACATCTACTTCCTGAATGAGCCTCATTATATCTCGGCCATCTGTTTTCCATATAGCTTCATAGCCTTCTCGTTGCATTATTTTTTGAAGTAAATCACCAATCATGGGATCATCTTCTACAATTAAAATTCTAAATCCTTTCATGTTAACGACCTCTCTCATCAGCATTCGTTTTCATAAACTCTATCGCTAGTTGATAGATTTCCTCAGGTTGATAAAGATAGATACTATGAGTGCCACTTACCTCTGTCACTTCTGCATGGTTGAATTGCTTCGTGAAGTCCGCGTAATCTTGACGATTTTGCACTGTATACTTTGAATGTACATTTTCCTTCGCAATAGCATCAACGATTAAAATGGGGGTGTCTTTCGGCAATGGAAGCTGTTCTGATTGTAAACTATTTTCATAGACGTGTAACAGCTCATTTTTCATATCTTCATTAAAAAATTGTTTAAAGGACAACGCCTGATAGATTTCCTTTTCCTCCGTCGTTAAAAAGGACATGTTCAGAACTTGCGGATTATACACCTGTGAGGGGGCTAGGCGGTGTAACCCTACCTTAGTAGCAAGACTCATCCCCTTCACCATCCATCTATCGAAGGTACCCATCTTATGTTTGACATATTGACTTGGCAAGCCAATATCTAGAGCGATTATTCCTTTTACTTCTTCTGGGTATTTTTGTGCCCAGTAAATCGCTTCAAGTCCTGAAATCGAATGAGGTACAAGAATATAGGGCGGCTGGAGCCCACTTGCCTGAAGTGCCTCCCTTGTTTGCATAAGGATGGTATCAATATCTCTTTTATCATGGGCGGTATCACTAAAGCCATAGCCTGCTCGGTCCACTACTGCAATTTGATGGTGCTGTGAAAACTTACTATAAAGCCCCTTTAGCTCATAAACAGGTGCTGCAATGCCTGAGCCTGCCATAAAAACATATGTATCCTCCCCAGCCCCCTCCTGATAGACATTCATGCGTTGACCATGAACATTTACCATCATGCCATTAGTGCGTAAAATGGCCTCCTCTTTTTGGATCATACGATAGTGGTACATACTGGCCGCTACAATGCCGATCGATACGATGACCCCCAAATAAATAAACATTTTCTTTATGATTTTCTTCATACGCCTCTCCTCTCCGTTGATACTTGTAAGGATACATGTGAAAAATTAATAACTAATTAATTTTTGAAAAAATATTTACTAGATGCGTTGAGATGCCTGTCAATGTACAAAAAAAAGCTGCCTACATCATGTGGCAGCTTTTTTAGCGTCATTCATTTGGATAGGTTTTCTGTAAAAAGACGATAGACTGTTGAATTAGAGCCTTTAAAATATCTTCCTCGACATCAGCGAGTTTATTAATATAAACACAGGCTTTCCCTGTTGTGTGTTTCCCAAATTGCTGTAATAGCTGTTCTCGCTCCCGATCACCTGGGGCAAAGTATAAACTAATTTTTGCCTTGCGAGGGGAAAATCCGACAAGCGGGGCATCGCCTTCATGGCCCGTTTGATATTTGTAATGATAATGACCGAACCCAATAATACTAGGACCCCACATTTTTGCCTCATAGCCTGAGACCTCTGTAAAAATGTCCAATAGTCGATAGGCATCTTCCCGCTTTTTTGGATGATCCACACTTTCAATAAATTCAATGACACTTGCATCGGTTTCTTTCGTCTTTAATTCATACATGTGTATCCCTCGCCTTCACAAAATCGAATTGTTCATGCCTATTATTCCCTATTCCGCTTGCTCTAACAATAGTTTTTGTTGGAGTTGACGATACATCCCTTGTTGTTCCATCAGCTCTTGATGATTGCCTTGTTCAATAATTTCACCCTGTTGTATAACGAGTATTTGGTCTGCATTCTCAATGGTTTTTAAACGATGGGCGATAACAAAGCTAGTACGACCTTGCATTAAATGCTGTAAGCCTTTTTGAATATCAACTTCCGTTTGCGTATCCACACTGGAAGTCGCTTCATCTAAAATTAAAATATCCGCGTTCTCCAAAATGGCACGGGCAATAGCAATGAGCTGCCGTTGTCCCTGACTTAAATTAGTGCCACCCGCTTGAACTGGCGTATCGTATTGTGCAGGTAAATATTTTATAAAATGATGGGCATTCGCAATTTTTGCTGCTTCCACAACCTCTTCATCCGTCGCATCCAGCTTTCCAAAGCGAATGTTTTCACGAATAGTGCCAGAGAACAAATAGGTATCCTGTAAAACCACACCTACCCGTTGGCGAATTGTAGACATTTTATAGTGTTCAATATGGTGCCCATCAATTAAAATTTCACCCTGATCCACGTCATAAAAACGTGTTAGTAAATTAATAATGGTTGTTTTCCCTGAGCCAGTAGGACCAACAAGAGCTATCGTTTCCCCCGCCTTTGCCTGGAAGTTTATGTTTTGAAGAACTGGCTTCCCTTCCTCATAACTAAACGATACTTGTTTGAAAACGACGTCCCCTTTTAAGGAAGGTGCCTCAATAGCCTGAGGTCGATCAGCTACCTCTGACGGTTCATCTATTATTTCAAATACACGCTCTGCTCCAGCAATAGCCGACTGAAAGGTGTTTAACAGATTAGATAATTGATTGAGCGGTCGGAAAAATTGCCGTGTATAGGTGACAAATGCAGCGATAATACCGACTGTCACTAAACCTTTTACTGCTAAAAGAGCTCCTGTCCCGATGACTATCGCTAGGCCAAGGTTATTCATAAAGTTATTGATAGGTCCTAATAAGCCTGACGTAATCTCTGCGCGTTGTGCGGAGTTTCGCAAGTTTTCATTTTGCTGATGGAACGTGTCGATGGATTGCTGTTCCTTACCAAAAAGCGTGAGTACCTCTGCACCTGTAATCATTTCCTCAATATAGCCATTCAGCTTACCAAGATCTCGTTGACGAGCCGCATAATTTTTACTGCTGCGTTTGATAATTTGCTTAGTAGTGAAAACAATTAGCGGAATAATGATCAGGGTCACAATCGCTAATGGCCAGCTTAATGTGAACATGGCAACACTAACACCAACAACTGTTAAGATGGACGATACAATTTGCGTCACACTTTGAGCAAGCGCTGTATTTAAATTATCGATATCGTTAGTGACACGACTCATTAAATCACCGAGCGAACGCTGATCAAAAAATCTTAATGTGAGCGTTTGTAGTTTTTGAAACAGTTCCAGACGCAATGTCCGAATCGTTTTCATCGCCACATGAATCATGACATAGGTTTGTAGCCATGTCAGAATAGAGGCTACCGTAAAAATCACGGCTAATAGGATTCCTAGTCGAATTGTCCCGTCAATATCTTTTTTCATAATGTAATCGTCAATGATATGGCCTATCATATAAGGCCCCGCTAAACTTAAAAGCGTAGAAGCGATGACCAAGAGGATGGAAAAATACAGTCCTATTTTTTGCTGTTTAACATAGTGCCAAACTCTTGTCAGTGTTGCCTTTTGATTTTTCGCCTTTTCAGCTGGCCCTCCCATACGAGGTCCACGTCCAAAATTCATTTGCTTTGGTTGATTTTGACTCATCCCTCTTCACCAGCCTTTTGCTGTGACGCGTAAATTGCTTGGTAATGTACATTGCCTTGAAGTAGCTGTTGATGGGTCCCTTGCCCAACAATCTCGCCATCCTCTAAGACAAGAATGACATCTGCCTGCTGTATCGAGGCAATTTTCGAAGCTACTATCAATGTCGTCGTGTCTTGATAATCGGCGGCAATGGCCTGCTGTACATGTTTTTCTGACGCACTATCAAGGGCTGAGGTCGTGTCATCCAGCACGAGAATAGCTGGCTTTCGAACGAATGCCCGACTTAAAGCCAAACGTTGCTTTTGCCCACCAGAGAGATTTGTAGCCCCCTGTGACAGCTCATGTGCTAAGCCCTTATCAAGCCGCTCCACAAATTCACTAGCACAGGCAGCGTCCAATGCCTGTTGTATTTCCTCTGCCGTTGCATGTTCATTACCAAGGCGAATATTTTTTTCAATCGCTCCAGAAAACAATAAGGCCTTTTGTGAGGTAAATCCAATATGGTCCCGTAACGTGGATAAAGAGTACGTGGATAGGGGTTTGCCATCCAAATAAATGGCGCCACCTGTTGGATCGAATAGGCGCGGTAATAGCTTTACAAGCGTTGATTTACCGCTACCGGTTTTTCCAATGATGCCTACTGTTTGCCCTGGCTTCACAGAAAACGAAATGTTTTTAAGAACATCCTCCGCCGTTTCATAATAACGATAACTTACATGATCAAATTCTATAACTCCTTTTATCGGATCTGTCCATGCATGTTCTGCTTCCTTAACAGCAATGTCCTTGTTTAAGACATCCACAATTCGTTCTCCTGAAGGCAATGCACGCGCAATTTGCATTAGCACCATACTGGAAGACATTAAACCATTTAAGATAATGGTTAAGTAGTTAATAAATGCGAGAATAACCCCAACCTTTAATGTCCCTGCCTCAACCTTAATAGCTCCAAGCCAAAGCGCCGCAACTATCCCTAGGTTAACGACGAACATCGTAAATGGCACAAGCACCCCTACAATTTGCTCTGCAGTGATGAAGCGTTTTGTCAGCCCATCATTCAGCTCACTAAATTGGGATACCTGTTGGGTTTCACGGCGAAAGGCTTTAACGACACGGATACCCGCTAAATTTTCCTGTAGCTTCGTATTTACTGCATCAATAGCCTCTTGGACGCGGCGATAGAGCACCCCCGAATATTTCGTAAAAAAATACATAGCCACAATCAAAATCGGCACAATGATAAGAAGGATTGAAAAAAGCTCCCGTGCTGTTACAAAGACGATAATGACTGCCCCGATAAAGAGTAGTGGCCCACGCACAAAAATACGTAGCGTCATCATAAACGCGCGTTGAATACTTTCCACATCACTCGTTAAAATAGTAATTAGCTTGCCAGTCGTAAAGGCATCTCGCTCCTTAGCTGAATAGGTCATCATTTTCTCATAGAGAGCCTGTCGAACATCCGAAGCAAAATGAATCGCTGCCTTCGAGCTGTAATACGAGCAACTAATCCCACCAACAAGCCCAATTACCGCACTTGCTAGCATCCATACAAACATACTTAGCACATAAGCATGATCTCCATTGGCAATCCCTGTATCAATCATATGCTGCATAATCGTCGGCTGAATTAAATCCATTGTCACCTCCAGCACCATGAGAAGAGGCGCTATTAGGGTGAAAAATTTATAGGGCTCCAAATACTGCCCTAACTGTTTTATTGCCTGCATACATTCGTCTCCGTTCTATTTAAATCCCATTCGTTCCTCATTATAACTGAAAACTATTCCCATTTGGCACTATTTTTTCGAGACTCGTAATAGTTGAGATTTAACTAATTGAGGAGATATTGTGGAGCTTATGGCTGACATCCATCCAAATAAAAAACCCCCATGCCAATACAAAGGGCACTGAAAAAGTCCATACCTTTTTTTCATTTGTCACTGTGACTCTACTGTTGTTTTCCGAAGCATTCCGCTCGCTTTCCGCGGGCGAGCGCCGACTCTCCTCCTACGCTTCGCTTCGTACGGGGCCTCGTCTGTCACGCTTTCCCGCAGGAGTCGAGCGATGCTTCTTTAAACAACGCAATGTATCATACTATTATTTCAATGAACTTGTTGATTTTTCATTCATTTTAGAAGAGCTAAAAACAAAATATTGTTTAGACAATGGACCCTCCAATTCGCATCTTCAAGTACTTATTATTAAAAGCAATTAATGATGTATCAGACGTCGACCTAGTAGAGCGCTCAAAGTAAGATATGTCATTCAGCTATTTCTTGGCTATTTCACCAGAAGATCCAGTGAGACAGAAATAAGGCACTTCCTGTTCAAAATTGAACAAGAAATGCCTTATTTTTATCTAAAAAAGGTTCGCTTTTATGAAAACATAAGTTTTTCAGTGCCCTCGCCTATACATGGAGGTCGCTTTCACTGATTCCTGTACAGCTTGTTGGATTATTTCCAAGGCAGTTTTTGCTTTAAACATACCCTATTGCATAGGTCCAATCCGAAGCTTTTCAAAATTTCTTTGGAAAAATTGGTGGGCCAACTGCTCTTTCTCGGGATTAACGCCAAGTAAAATAACGGTACTTGGTCCGGCTGATTTAGTCATATGATGAGAACACTCCACTACTTGCTCGCCAAAAAGGCGCACACATTCACCTTGAAGTCCCTTTGATCCAACAGGCCATACTTGCTGAACGATTTCCGCCAGCCATGCCTGATAAACAGGCTGCAGCTGCGCCACATCATCAGGCTGTGCTAATAGTTCCTCGCCAACAAGTGGTAAGCCGTATGTGTACCAACTAAGCTGTTCAGGGTCCCATGCTTTTCGCTGTTGTATTTCCCCAAGCATAGTAATTGCTAGACCCGACTGTAAAGTTGGCATATTGGATTCCGAACTACCAGCAATAGCTGGACAGGAAAGTCCTGTTTCCTCGAACACTTGACGAATCCCACTTGCATAGCGTGACCATGCCGCATCACCTGAAAAATTAGCGAGTAGAATTTGAATAGGAAGTGCCTGTGCAGCCAGCTGTTCTAGAAATGTCACACGGGCTGTCATATAGGCTGTCAATTGATCGGATGCTGGCACAACATCTTGGGGCTTCTCCCCGATGGCTGCCGCATTATCCATTGTCGCAATAAATCCGCCCACTTTCATAGCATTTCTCACTACACTCGACCTGCCTTACGCACAAAAACCTTTGACAGAATGGGCAGGACTACCGCCACAATCATTAAATTAATAGCGGTTGCTATGAAAATACTCACTAAAGCACCCCAGAAAAAGGCAGGACTAATAATAAAATAAAATGGCAGTGGTGCTACGATGCCGTTTAATACGAGGGCAACTGGCCATTTCCATACATGCATGCCTTTTTTATGCATGACCCCAAAAATCCAGACAACGATAAACATTTCTATAGCAATAATTACATGGAGTGGCCCAAGTGGGAAGCCAGCAGTTAATGCGCTAATAAAATGACCAATGAGCCCAGCTACCCCAGCTAATAATGGCGATAAAAAGACCACACCTAAAAAGGCAGGTGCTGAATCAAGAGCTGCCGTTGAAATAAAAGCGGGCACTTTAATGGCGGCTCCTACAGCACAAATGGCCGCTACCATAGCCGTTAGTATCCATTTCATTAATTGTTGTCGATCCATTGCATTTCCTCTTTTCCGTTAGTATGTTGACCTCACTTGAGTTGCTCGCCAATCCCGTACCAAATACGCACAACTTGCTCCGCTTCAGCAAATAACGCTTGGTAGAGGCGGCCACATGTATCACGTAATAAACGTGCTTGTTTTTCCATCGGTACAACACCGCGGCCCATATCTGTCACAATAAGTGCCAGCGAACAATGTTGGGCAAGGGCTGATAATTTAGTGAGGACGGATTGTACGACCAGCTCATCTTCCTCAAGATTTTGTGTCATAAGCCATTTCTCCATATGTTGAATGACTAGGATTTCACAGACTGGTGCAGCATCCGGTAGTTCGCCATCGATAAGTACCACCGCGTGTTGTTCATATAAACGCATTACATAATCGGTTTTTCCGCTATAGGCGCCTCCGATAAAAACATGCATCTAGCTCCCTCCTCCCAAGCCTCTCTAGTAAATGTTAACTTAAATTGATGATCATGTGGCACTTGGTATGACCAAAACGGCTGCTCTGTTGGCGCATAGGCAACGAGTAAGGCACGAATCACCCCGCCATGAACGACTAAAAAATAGCGATCCTCATTCTTCGGTAAATGGTTGAAGCCTTCTACCACTCTTGTCACAAAATCATCAAAAGCCTCCCCTTGTGGCGGTGGCGAATGAATAGGGTCGTCCAACCACGCACGGTAACGAGCATCCGTCTTTAAATCGTCATAGGTTTTTCCCTCAAATTCACCAAAATTGGATTCACGAAACCGTTCATCTGCTTCATAGCTAGCATTCGGAAAATAATGGGCGGCTGTAACCCGACAGCGTTGTAAATCACTGCCATATACCTTTTCAACACCTGCATCCACTACAGAGAGCTTGGAGATATCAGCTAATGGTGCGTCCGTCCATCCCAAATAACGCTTTTCTAAATTGGCCTTTGTGGGCGCATGCCGCATTAAGCACACAGTAACAATGTCACCCATAGTACAACCTCCATCCCTTCAATCGATGCACCTAGTAAATCACCCGAGACACCGCCAAAATTACGCAATGTAAATTGTCGAAAAACAACGAGCGCAAATGCTAAAACGATTACTAATAGTATTGGTAACATCGAGAACTTTGTGACGATCAGCACCATCTGCATGGCCAACAAAAGAGACAGTAGCATAATTATTTTTAATAGATTCGCGTTGATATGCGATTGAAAGAAATAGGCAAGTCCTTTTTCCTTTGAACAGTTAAGTGACATAAAATAAAAGCTCATGCCGACTCTTGTTAAAAAAGGAATGAATACAACCATCCATAATGCAAATTTGTTTTGCACAAAAAGCTCATGTAAAACGACAAATTTCCCAAATAACAAAAATAGTATCGATAGCACTCCGAAAGCACCAACCCGAGGATCATCTAAAATCTCAAGCCGTTTACCCCGATCTCGATAAGAAAAATACGCATCCCCCATATCAATAAAGCCATCCAAATGTAAACCGCCTGTCCATAAAGCAAATAGCCCGATGATGATAAAGGCAAGCATGACCTCGCTACTGGCCGTCCATTGTGTAAGGCTGTAAAGGACTCCGGCCACAGTTGTACCCATCAAGGCCCCTAGCCATGGTAAGCAAGCAAACATCCCTGTAATCGTTGACCTTGTTAAAGGTAATTCCTTATGTACGGGCAAAACCGTAAAAAATTGAAATGCCAACAGCAGGCTATGCCAAAAATTTTTCATTGTCTTGCCTTCCTTCTCGATTATTTCCATCTCTTTACGATACCATAATTCATTTCATACGCCTCTTGAGCCGACGCTACGAACCATTGGTGGAGCTGACCTAAAGTTCTTCGATACAGCTCCACCTCTTCGTTCTGATAAGGTGGCTCATCAAACAGCTCATTCGATACCACTAATAATGTCACGTTCTTCGTTTGCAGGGATTGGATGGCCTGTTTAACAGTTCGAAGCTTGGATGCTAAACAGCCAGGCTCCGTTACACAGGGTACTCCACGATCATAGCCTTCATAAAATGCATTCGTCAGCCAAGTAGTGACGCAATCCCATAGCACCACATCCCCATCCTTGAGTGACTCAAATACGGGTGCGATATCATAAGGGGCCTCCACTGTTAACCATTTGATTGGCTGGGCTAGTCGATCAGCTTGATGACGATCAATTCGCTTCTCCATTTCATCATCCAAAGCAATACCAGAAGCTATATATATTAAACGTTTTTCTGTACTAGACTGCTGCGCTTGGAAATGCTGTATAGCGGCTTGCTCTGCAAAATGAGATTTGCCACTACGCACACCACCAGTAATAAAAATGAGGGGCATTTGTAATACCTCCTATTGTAAATGATGTAGTGTACCAATCTCTTGGATTACCCACTGCTGTCCCTGGCGTTCAATCACGGTGACACTTGTCCCATGAATATAAGGAGCTGCCCAAAGCTCACTAATATTGCGTTGCAAAATGGCATTAATCATGCATTTAATTGTCACCGCATGGGAAACGATCAAAATAGGCTCATCACAATGCTGCTCCGCTATTTTTTTCAACGTATACATCGCTCTTTCTGTGACAGCACCAAAACTTTCCGTATGGGTTGCGTTAAATTGCGCAGGGTATTTTGTATACAATTCATAATCAAGCCCATTTGTCAGCAAAATGTCCTCAATTCGCTTTCCTTGCCAATTCCCTAAAAAGATTTCCCGTAAATTATCCTCATAGTAGACCGGTAAATGGCGATGAGCCGTCAGAATATCCATCGTCTCCTTCGCACGACCACTAGAACTACAATAGGCTGCCGCAAATGGGATTGACTGTAGTTGCTGCTGTAATCTTGTAGCCGCTTCCCTACCATTGTCCGTTAACGGAGAGTCCAACCATCCTTGTAGTCTTTGCTCCTGATTCCATTGTGTTTCCCCATGTCTTACTAGATAAAAAGTTGTCACTTTTCTCTCCCCTTATTTGCGTTAAACCACGCCTGCAGACAATTATGTAAATACGTCATGGCCGCAATATCTTTAATCCCAATACGAAACCATTCGCCCTGTAATCCTTTAAAGTTTTTCGTATGACGCAGGACAACTCCCTGTGCTAAACAATACGTAAAAAAGGCATCCCCCTGCTGTCCCTTTGGCAATGAAAAGCACACATAATTCGTCACACTATTAGTGACAACACAGCCTTTTTCTTGTAAATAACGATGCAACTGCTCTCTTTGTGTTGTCGCATAGGCAATTGCCTGCTGACTATATTGCTGCTCATCCAAACAGCCTGCACCAATGACCAGTGCAAAGGCATTTAAATTCCAATGGGGCAGCATGTCCTTTAGCTCACTGACAATAGAGGCATGAGCAACTAAATAGCCAAGACGTAAGCCAGGTATTGCGTACATTTTAGTCATCGAACGCACAACGAGGACATGTGAATTTTCCATACTTTCATGCATGAGAGAATTCGCCTCATCGACCCAATCCATAAAGGCTTCATCGATGACAAGCTCACATTTGACAGCACGACCATGCTCCAATAACACTAGTAAATCTTCCTTTTCTGGCAATACACCTGTTGGATTATTCGGTGTACAAATATAGAGTGCATCCGCTTCCACCATTTCTTGTTTAAGTCGTTCCATTGGCAATGTATATTGGGTAAAGTCTGTCACCAAAATCGGAATAATAATAGCACCTGCGGCTCGCAATGTTCGCACATATTCTGAAAAAGTAGGATGGACGACAATGACGCGCTTTTGCGCATAGCGTCTTGCAATAACACTAAAGAGCTCTGACGCCCCGTTGCCTAGTAAAACCATATCCTTCGCCACTTGATGAAAAGCAGCCACCTTTGATAGAAAAGGCTCTCCATCTGGATCTGGATAGCGTTGAATGAGCGGGTAAAATGTACGCCAACGTGCCTCGACAAAGGATGGTGGTCCTGCCGCATTGACATTTTCACTAAAATCATATACCTCTTCAGGCATCGTTAAACCTAATTGCTGATAAACATTTTGCGGATTTGCTCCGTGATTAGGTAATAGCATAAATGAACACCTCCACTGCTAACATGACAAGCGTAAAGAGCACCATGGCAATACGCATATGAATAATAGATGCCATTATATGTTCCTTTGTTAATGGAACTAATTTTTCTCCCATAATCGCCCGATGCGAAACAACGCCTTGATACGTATTTTTCCCACCTAGTTGGACGCCAAGCTGCACTGCTGTTGCCGCCTCTAAATAACCACTATTGGGACTTGGATGCTTTTTAGCGTCTTGCGCCCAGCGCTTTACTCGTTGTCCAAATGAGTAACTCGTTTCATTTTTTGTACCTAGCACGATAAGAAAGCCCGTAATACGACTTGGAATAAAATTCAGGACATCATCAAGCTTGGCAGAAAACATGCCAAACTCTTTGTATGTTTCATTTTTATAGCCGACCATGGAATCTAACGTATTGACAGCCTTGTAGCCCCATAAACCGATAGCACCAAATAAAAAGGCATAAAATAGTGGGGCGGTCACTCCATCACTTGTATTTTCTGAAACGGTCTCTACTACTCCACGCACAATCTCATCTTCCCCCAGCTTTTCGGTATCACGCCCAACAATCCATGATAACTTGACGCGTGCTTCCGCAAAATCACCTTTTACAAGGGGCTCATAAACTGCCAGTGCCGCCTCCTTTAAGCTACGTTGTGCCAGCCCAATACCTATTAGAAGCCCTTCAACTAAAACGCCAACAATCAAGCTTACCTGATAGCTGAGTAGTAAAATAAGTGTGACCACAAACATCGTTGTCCCTACAACGGCAAGTGCCATCACCATACCACGCAGTTTCCGCCATTTGCCTTGATTCCATAAAGCTGTTTGTGATTGAATCAGCTTACCAATCCATCGCACGGGATGTGGAAGCTTCGGAGGGTCTCCTACTAAAATATCGAATATAATTCCTATGATACAGGCAATCACTATGGCAATCATAACGCCTTCTCCTCTTTATCCTTTTTGTATTTACGAATAGCCTCACGCATCGTTTCATAGACACCATAGCCAATGACCTTGCCTAGCATTGTGATAGGACCGGCATATTGATGGTAGTCCCCTTCTTCTGTAGCAGCAATGAGTAAGCTATCAGTGGATGTTCCGGTTGCTTGCGTGCCTGTTGTAGGATCAGTTATACCTTCATCCGCTAACGCCTTCACCTTCGCCTCCGTTGTCGAAATCATAGCCTGAAATAACGCTTCATCAGACAATCTCCCGTTAATAAGCACCCATGTATTAATCGTTCCTGCATGATATTTTTCCATACGATGAAAAGCACGTGTAATATCTACGGCATTGCCTAGACCTGCAGTAATCATAATGACTAGATGAATACCTTCATATGTAAAATCACGAATGGTCGCAAATTTGGCTTGGACAGCCGTCATCATCGCCACTGTGTGATCGACTGGAAAATCATGCGCCTGCAAAAAATGCTGTAAATCACGATGTGGCTGTCGATCATCATACGTAATGGGCACAGTCCGATTCATCAGATGAGTAAAATAGCCAAAGCCTGGATTATGCATGGCAGAGGATACAACCTTCATAGGTGAAACCGCTTGAAGTGCTACATATTGGTCAGAAATTTGAATATGATCCTTTGTAAGTATGGGCATTCAATCGCCTCCTGACGATAAATAGATTATGAACATAAAAAAACAAATTCTTACAAAGAAGAATTTGTACTGTCGATTCTTTATTAAAATTTGAACCTTCTGAACGTTTGTACAGAATAACAACTTCATAATACTCAAATTATTTATTTTCTTTGAAATTGTATCATAAGTTTGCCTATTGCCACAATTCCATTTTGACGTGTTGTTACTGCTTTTGTTTAAGATTTTTAAAGCGGATTACGGAGCCAATGATGATAAAGACCCAACCAATAGCTATGTAAACTACTTTCATTGTTTTTGTCGATGACGGTAAAATATCCATAATCGTTAAACAGACAAAAAGTATCCCAACAACCGAAAAAAGCATACCAATCGTTAAATTCTTCACGAAAAACCCTCCTAACTATGTACGCCCTCGATTTTACCGTATTCTTAGGAAAAAGAAAACACTAATCCAAGTATGAAACCCTTGGATTAGTGATAATTGTGTCATTAAGCTTTCGCATGGGCAAAAAATTCTTCATATAACGCCTGTAAAATGCGGTTTTCAAATTCCTGAAGTACTCCAAAAACGAGACTTACTTCAGAAGAGCCTTGATTGATCATTTCAATGTTTGCGCCAGTTCTTGAAATCGCTGTAGCAGCACGCGCAGCTAAACCTGTGTTATGGCGCATACCTTCACCAACAATCACGATCATCGAAAAACCATGACGCATTTCTACATACTCAGCATGTAGCTCTTCTTTCACTCGACTAATAATACGCTCTTCATTATCAGGTGATATCTGATTCGAACGCATAATGACTGAAATATCGTCTAAGCCAGAAGGTGTGTGTTCATAAGAAATATTTTCATCTTCTAAAATTTGTAGTAGCTTTCGTCCAAAGCCTACTTCACGATTCATCAAATATTTAGAGACATATAAAGTTGAAAAACCACTGTCTGCCGAGATACCTGTAACGGGACGACCTGTTGCAGGACGACTTGGTACGATACGAGTACCTGGGGCTGATGGATTATTTGTATTTTTTATGTTAACGGGCACCCCAATCTTGTAGACAGGCATTAATGCTTCATCATGGAACACTGAAAAGCCTGCATATGATAATTCGCGCATTTCGCGATACGTAATTTCTTTAATTTCCACTGGGTCATTGACGACCTTCGGATTCGCAGAGAACACACAATCCACATCCGTAAAGTTTTCATATAACTCCGCTTCAACAGCTGCTGCTAAAATGGAGCCAGTAATATCAGAGCCTCCGCGGTCAAATGTCCGCAATACGCCCGCTTTAGTGTAACCGAAGAACCCTGGGAACACAATAATTTCTTTTGTGTGTTTTAAAGGGGCTAAATTAGCATACGCTTCGGGTAAAGCAAATGTTCGTTCAGGCAAATCATTGACCACTAATCCATCCTTAGGACTTACATAGCGTGCGGGCATTCCAATTGCATTAAAATAAGCGGCAATAAGCTTGGCGTTATTATCCTCACCTGCTGCTTTAATGCTATCAATGAATAATTCCACGTTTGTTTTGTCACCTTGTACACGTTCCCGTAAATCTTCCGCAATCACGTCACAAATGGCATTATCTAACCCTAAACCATCTGCAATTGCTCGAAAACGATCGACTACAATATGCAATTTGTCTTCGGTATCTTCATGTTGTAACGCGGCAGTTGCTAATTGTATTAATAGATCGGTTACTTTTATATCGTCACCAGATCGTTTACCTGGTGCTGAAACGGCAACGATTTTACGTGCCGGATTAGATTTCACAATATTTGCTACTTTTTGAATTTGTTCTGCGTTTGCTACAGATGTTCCACCAAATTTACACACGATCATATCTATCAAATCCTAACTTTTTCAAATTAATTGTATTCCTCCAAAAAACAATTGACTGTACACAGTGTACAAATTATCGATTCCTACGTCAATACAATTTAAAAAATTCGCGCAATTTACTGAGAAATATGGACAATTTTCGTACTGTTTGATTTATTATACGGATTTCGTATGAAATAGTTAAGGTTTTTATGAATTTTTTTTCGTGATATTCACAGATTCGTGAAATTTTCCGTTTTGACTTTCTTCTATATAAAGAGGAAAACGCTTACTCCCCACTATGATATGCACAAACATCCTCGGTGTTTGTGCTAATTTGCAGGCGAAAGGAGGGTTTTGAGTAGGAGGACGAATGCTGCTGGACAGGTTTTTTTCTAGAAAATAGCTGCATCACTTTTTTGCCATATGTAAAACTTCATTACGAGTATGCTTGAACCGGGGATAATTTTATCTATCTCTCCTACACAAAAAAAACTAGGATCACATGTAATTAGTGAAACCTAGTTTTTCCAAGCTATTTTCGTTTAAATTGCCGTCCAACCGCCGTCAATGACTAATTCTGCGCCTGTCATAAAGCGTGATTCGTCAGAGGCAAGGAAGACTACTCCATAGGCTACGTCCTCTGGTGCACCAAAGTATGGTAGCTGTGTATAGGTTTTGTAGAAAGGTAAAGCGCCCCCTTCTTCCATCGTTGGCGCTGTCATAGGCGTAACGATAATGCCTGGGTGAACAGAATTTACACGAATATGATCTTTCCCATACTCTACCGCAGCCGATTTAGATAACACACGAAGTGCTCCTTTTGCTGCTGTATAAGGACTTGTCCCAGCCATTCCCACGATTCCACCAATGGAAGAAATATTGACAATAGAACCGCCACCAGCCTTTTGCATTTCTGGAATCACATATTTCATACCAATGATACAGCCATTTAAGTTAATGTCCATTACTTTATTCCATTCGTCCATTTCCATGTTGGCAATCGTTTTGGGTGATGAAATTCCTGCATTGTTGACTAGTACATCGACTTTACCATATGCCTTCACTGCCTCTGCAATAACGGCTTTCCACTCGTCCTCAGACGTTACATTATGGGAAAGACCAATAATATCTCCACCATTTTCTTTAATTTCTTTCACTAAGTTATTCAATGGCTCGATTTGCACATCTGTTGCAATCACCTTTGCCCCTTCTTGTGCAAATAGTTTTGCCTCTGAAGCGCCCATGCCCATCGCTGCTCCTGTAATAATCGCTACTTTCCCATTTAAACGTCCCATCTATAAAACTCCCTTTCTTTTATTAATCCATTCCCTCCGTGCAAATGCCACCAGATATTTTGAATCCGTGATAAAAGCTAAAGGCTTCATTTTGATTCAGCAGATGTTTGAACACCCTTTAAAAAGAGCATCACAAGCATGCATCCTCCCCCATTGAAAAGGGACATTTCCGTATGCTTGATATAAAATGGCTGAATCAGATAAATGAATAATTCGTGAACACGTTAACAACTAGTTGTATTATCGACACCGTGTCGTTAATATAATTATAACTGTCTGTTTAAAAAGGGCAAACAACATAAGAGCATGAATTGATGCATTGACAACATGTAAGGCTACTATGTTGTGTAAACGATAAATTTAATACAAGGAGCTTAAAAATGTCGAAAAAGATGGACCCTCGCGTTATAAGAACACGCCAGCTATTGAGAGATGCACTTGTGGAATTAATTGATGAGCAAGGCTATGAGAAGATTACTGTGCAAGATATTACTCAACGAGCAACCTTGAACCGTGCCACTTTCTATTTACATTACCGTGACAAATTAGATTTACTGTACCAGAGCTCTGAGGAAATCTTACATGAATTAGTAGGAAGTATTCACCCAACATTTGAAGAGAAGAGAGATTTTGATTTATTACCTCATTATGATCAGCCTCATGAGACATTTATGCATTTGTTTGAACAAATTGCGCTGAATAGTAAGCTTTACAAAGTCTACCTCACAGAAAAAGATATCCCTTATTTTTCTGCAGGCTTAAAAAAGATAATTATCGATTTTGTATCAAGTGGCATTCAATTGATGGAGCCTGATGATCAAAAATTAACCGTACCGCGTGAGATGGCTATCCGTTTTTATGCCGCTGCCTTTCTGGAGGTAATCGTCTGGTGGTTAGAAAATGATATGCCCTATACGCCAAAATTTATGGCGACTCAGTTAATGCGTATTACCATTAAAGGACCCTACTTGGATAACCCCTTTCAGCAATCTTAAAAGCTGGCATTTCCTATATGCCAGCTTTATTGGTTCACTACGTATTATTTTGCCTGTACATGTCTTATGCATTGGATGGAGATTTACAAACAACGGACCATACCTGTTCAAATAATGCTTGATGGTCACTGTTGCTCCATCTTTCAGCAAAATAAGGGTTGTGGAAGTACGTAAATGCTGTCATAACGGCCATCCCTTGATTTTCCCACCCGCTAATTTCCTCCACCTTTTTAGCCAGATGATTTAAATGATTACTAACAAGACTGCTATTGGTTTCGATGTAGTTTGTATACAATAAAAACATTTTCTGATGATTGTTATAAAGATCTCTCTTTGTCAGATTAAGAAACCATAGCCAATCATGTAAAGCCGTTTCAGCATCCTCATGTTCTTTAGGACTCCATTCCAATAAGGGTCGCGAAGTATTTTCCAACCATTTAAGAGCCAACTTCTGTAACAAGTCTTCTTTATTCTTAAAGTGTTTATATAGTGCCGCGTGAGTTACGCCAAGCCTCTTCGCAATATCTAATAATGTTGTTTTATTTATACCCTTACTTAGAATAATTGCCTCTGCTGTTGAAAAAATCTTCTCTTCTGAAAGAATGGCCATGTTCATCTCCCCAATCCATGTTCGTGGTTACATTTTGTTGACAATGTAACTATAACACGTGTACTATAAAACAACAAAGTTACAAAATTTAATTTTTGTAACTCAAACATATGCTTAGGAGGATTTGTTTTATGGGAAAAGAGATGGATAAACGCGTTGCTTTAGTATTAGGTGGATCTGGTGGGATCGGCCGTTCAGTCGTAGAAAAATTAGCAGAGGAAGGCTATGCCATTGGTATTCACTATTCTTCAAGTAAAACAAATGCCAAACAATTAGAGGCATCCATTGTGGCGCGTGGAGGTCAGGCAATATCTGTCGGTGGCGATGTAGCAAATGAAATTGAAATGAGTATGGCCTTTGAGCTGGTGGAAAAAGCCTTTGGAAGTATAGATGTTGTCATTAATACGGCTGGAATCATGTTACTTAGCCCAATAGCCGAATTAGATTTAAATGATTTAGATAGGATGCATCGGACAAATATTCGAGGTACCTTTGTTGTCTCTCAATTAGCTGCACAACGAGTTAGCAAAGGAGGCGCCATTATTAATTTTTCAACCTCTGTTACTCGTAGCCAGTTTCCAAACTATGGCGCTTATGTTGCCAGTAAGGCAGCAATTGAATCCATTTCCATGATTTTAGCTCGTGAATTAAGAGGTAGGGATATTACTGTTAATACAGTAGCTCCTGGCCCCACTGCAACCCCTCTTTTCTTAAATGGAAAAGATGAACATCAAATTCAGCATTTAGCAAATGCCGTGCCATTAGAAAGACTAGGTGAGCCTAATGATATTTCAGAAGTCGTTGCATTTTTAGCTGGCCCAGCACGGTGGATCAACGGCCAAGTACTCTTCGTTAATGGTGGCCTAGCCTAATATTCGTTGCAGCTTGAATGATTAAAACCCCTCTAGATCGATATCTAAAGGGGCTATTTTCGCTGTTCCTCAGCGGATAGGTTTCTCAAAATTCCAGTTCGTATAAATGACAGCCGCCGTTACTGGCTCAGTTGTCTTATCCTCCGTGAAACCGCCTATTAGATTGCCTACTCTAAATGTCGGCTCAAAAAATTGTTCTTCCTTAGGAGGTGCGGTTGGACCATCTATCCCCAATTTCGTCTCATCGGTAACGACTACTTCCATGCCATTATCCAACGTAAAGCTCAGTCCATCTTCTCCAACTTCGGTAATCACTCCTTCGATATTGACTACTGCACTTGCCGCAGGAGCTGATTGATCCACCACCATTCTATCTGTTAAATCGATTGTTGTGTCATTGTTTACATTGACTAAAGAAGCGACTACCGCTATTACTGCACAGGCAACTAAACTTCCCACACTTATTCGTACTTTTTTCATAAAGACCCTCTTTTCTTTTTGTTGAAATTCCATCATCTCGTTTTCCATCTTTATCTTAAATTCTTCGGAAGCATGAATCTGCTTCATCATGTTTTTATAAGCATTCATCAGACCGTACTCCCTTCTTCTAATATGATTTTCAATTTCATTCGTGCCCGTCTTAGCTTCGAGCCGATCGTGTTGACGTTCATTCCTAATAGATTGGCGATTTCTGCAGTTGTGTAGCCTTCATAATAATGTAAATAAACAATGACTCTCTCTTTTGGATTCAGCTCAAAAATTTCCGTAAGCACCATTTGCTCCTCTTTGGCGATAAAGGACATTTCTTCGGTAATGGGTACCGTCTTCTTCATACGAGCAGATTTAAAGTAATCCTTACATTTATTAAAAGTTACTTTGATGAGCCAAGCCTTTAAATGATCCTCATGATCGAAGGGCTTTCTCTGTTTCATAAGAGTCATATAAACCTCTTGGACAATATCCTCCGCCTCAGACATATTTTTTGTCTGATGCACAGCAATACGAATTAAGGTGTCACTATATGTTTGAACAATTTCTTGAACACATAAGCCAGCAAACTTTTTCATATTTCCTATCGAGCCTCCTTCTTTTCTTAATACGATTCATCTTTTAAAATTCGTGCAATAGGTCATTTTTTTACTGGCATGGATTATTGGTGACAGTCCAAAACGAAAAAAGAAGGGAAAATAAATCCCCTCTCCTTCTATTTTCATAACAGACCACTATTTCAAGATGGGCTTCAAAATAAATTTCTAATAGATCGACAAAATGTTTGGTATAACCGTTATACTGAATATTAATTTATAATGATATGACAAGAGTTGGAATGTTTAGTTACAGGAGAATGATAGATGAAAATAGTAATTGCAGAAAAACCAGATCAGGCTGCCAAGTTAGCTTCTCCCTTTTCTTTTACTAAAAAGGCAGGATATTTTGAAGTCAAAGCCAACTCATATTTTCCCAATGGAGCCATTATAACTTGGGCAATTGGGCATTTATGTGAATTAAAAACACCAGAAGAATACGATCCAACATGGAAAAAGTGGAAGTTGGAAACATTACCCATTATTCCCGATCGATTTGAATATAAAGTTTCTAAATCTAAGTATAAACAATTTACTATCATCAAAAATCTAGTTAAAAGACCAGACATTCAAGAAATTATAATCGGTGGAGACGCAGGGCGTGAAGGAGAATTAATTATTCGTACCATTTTAAGGGTATGTGGTGTAAACAAACCGATGAAACGTTTATGGATATCGTCCTTAACTGAAAACTCGGTCAAAAATGGCTTCTCCAATTTACTACCCGAAGCGAAAACGAAGGATATTTATTTCGAAGCATTAAGTCGTTCCTGTGCAGATTGGTTAATCGGCATGAATACGTCGAGATTATATACGGTCCTACTTAAGAAAAACGGTGTCAAGGATGTCTTTTCCATTGGCAGAGTTCAGACCCCAACCCTTGCGTTAATAGTTCATAGGGAACATGAAATCGCGAATTTTAAATCAGAACCTTTTTGGGAAGTCGAAGCAGTCTTTCATTTCGCGGGTAAAATGCTAAAAGCAAAATGGCATAAAAATAATATGTCAAGAGTATCGGAGGAAAAACAAGCGATAGCCATTGCTAATTTCTGTCTACATAAAAATGTAGAAATAACGAAAATAAATAAAGAGACGAAGGAATACGCACCGCCTCTGTTATTTAATTTGTCCGCGTTACAGGCTACAGCAAATAAGTCTTATAAGTATTCGCCACAAAAAACTCTTGATATTTTACAAAAGCTTTATGTAAAAGGTTTAGTTTCATACCCAAGGTCAGATTCGCAATTTTTAACAAGTGAGGAAGCCAAAACACTACCAACTATATTAAACAATTTGAGCAAAATAGATAAATATAAAAACCTTCTTCCTCCCCCAACAAACTCAATTATGCATAACAAAAGATATGTTAACGAGAAGAAGGTTACGGATCACCATGCGATCATTGTAACAGATCAAATACCTAATCCTGCTAAGCTAAGCATGGAAGAAGAGAAGATTTACGATTTAGTAGCGAGACAGGTCATTGCAGCACATTATAACCATGCCATTTTTGCGTACACAACGATTCATTCGCTTGTCGATAAACGAGCTGAGTTCATTTCGAAGGGGAAGGAGCAAATCGAGGAGGGTTGGCGTAAAGTCATTTATCTATCTAAAGAAAATGGATCTCAAGAAGAAGAAGAAATGCTTCCACTTCTTCATGAAAATGAGCTCGGGACTGTGGCTCAAGCTACCGTTAAAAAAGGGGCAACACAGCCACCTAATAGATATACAGAAGGTCATTTAATTACATTAATGAAAACAGCCGGTAAACATCTAGATGATGCTGAGCTAGAAAAGGTTTTATCTAAAACGGAAGGACTAGGAACTGAAGCAACACGAGCCGGCATTATAGGTACACTCAAAGATAGAAACTATATTGAAATAAAGAAAAACCAAGTATTTGCTACATCTAAAGGTATGTTATTAATTGAAGCACTAGGAGAAAACAGCCTACTGACATCACCCTCGATGACTGCAAAATGGGAGCAGCGACTATCTGAAATTGGTGAAGGACATGCTTCTCCTCAAGCCTTTATGGAGCAAGTAAAAAAGCTCACCTATAAATTGATTACAGATGCGCATGAACGTGAAAAAGTATGGGCATTCGATCAAAAGGAAGTCGACAAAATCAGTGCCAATAATCCTTATCAAAAGAAATATAAAAAAGAAAAAACCGTTGTCGGAAAGTGTATTCTTTGCGATGGCTCTATCATAGATCATGGTACTTTTTACGGCTGTTCCAACTATAAAACTGCCAACTGTAAATTTTCAGTTTCAAAGAAAATTCTCAGTAAAACCATTTCACAGACAAATGTAAGAAAGCTACTTGCCACTGGTGAAACAGACATGATCAAAGGGTTTAAAAAGGGACAAAAAACCTTCAATGCACATCTTATTTGGGATGAAAAAGAACAGAAGGTACATTTTAAATTCCCTCAATAATAGAGCATTTTAAGTGGTACACATCAAAGGGCGATACATAGATACCGCCCTTTTTGTCCCACTCCCTCATAAGAAATAATTTAAAGCATTGCTCCCAGAAGTGAATAATGCTAATAAACCTGCAACCATCACCCATATTGCATATCGGTTTTCTTCTTGCTTTCTCTTCCCTATCCAAAATAATATGAAGCTGATCAATAATAAAACAACCCCTATTATTGCACCAGTCATAATCCCTATCATCATGCCCATTTCCTATAGCCTCCTTATCTTCTCATCAATCTTTCAATCTTTTTTCATTGTAGCTGTCAAACATCACTTTTTTCTTACTCATTCCTTACATATTCATTAAGTATTAAACACTTCTATGTTCAATCGTACACGGCCAACATAAAAACACCTTAATAGCTAAACTATCAAGGTGCGTCTCGTCTTAAAGCCTTCATTATTTTTATAGTTTGGCAATCAAAATACAATACCGATAATGATTGCCGATAAAACACTGACTAATGAAGCGCCATAGAGTAATTTTAATCCAAAGCGCGCAACCACATTGCCTTGCTTTTCATGTAGCCCTTTTACGGCACCTACGATAGTCCCAATGGAACCAAAGTTTGCAAAGGATATAAGGAATACAGATACAATGGCTGCCGTACGTTCACTAAAGCTATCTTGGATTTTAACGAAGTCCAGCATAGCAACAAATTCATTGGCCACAAGCTTTGTCGCCATAATACTACCCGCATTAACTGCTTCATGCCAAGGTACACCCATAAGAAAGGCAATTGGCGCGAAAACATACCCTAGGATACCTTGGAACGAGATGCCGAATATGCCATTAAACAGACCATTAATAAGGGCAATTAACCCAACAAAGCCTACTAACATAACGCCAACTATAATGGCTACTTTAAAACCATCCATAATGTATTCGCCTAGCATTTCAAAAAATGTTTGCTTTTCGCCTTCTTGCACTTCAATTATATCTTCCTCCGCCTTCACTTCATACGGGTTAATGATAGAGGCCACAATAAAACCTCCGAATAAGTTTAATAGTAAGGCGGCTACTACATACTTGGGCTCTAGCATCGTCATATAGGAGCCAACAATTGACATCGATACAGTTGACATCGCAGAAGCACATAATGTATAGAGACGGTGCTTCGGTAAAAATCCAATTTGGTTTTTCACCGAAATGAATACTTCATTTTGTCCTACTATAGCTGCAGCGACCGCATTATAAGATTCTAGTTTTCCCATTCCATTTATTTTACTTAGTACTAGACCAATATACTTGATAATAAACGGAAGGATTTTATAATGTTGCAATATTCCGATTATTGCAGACATAAAAACAATTGGCATTAACACATACAGGAAAAAAGTATGCGCTCCTTCATTAGCTATCCCACCGAATACAAAATTAGTCCCTTCGTTTGCATACTCTAGTAATTTTGCAAAACTATCCGCAAATCCTTTAATTAGTAATTCTCCGATACTTGTTTTAAGCAGAAGAAATCCTAGTATAAGCTGGATGACTATCATCACAATGATTGGACGATACTTAATCTTTTTCTTATTATTACTCGCAACCCATGCTAAAAATAGAACTAACAGTAATCCTACAATAGAAATTAAATAATGCATCTATTCCCCTCCGTATCTTCCCATGTGTACCATCAACATTTAACGAACCCTTGCTTGTCCACTGGATCAGCCTAGACGTTTTCGGGCGTTATATTATATTGGCTTAATCTGCCATAGCAATGGAGCTACCACCATCAATATCCTCCACTGCTATCCAGACAAAATGGCAACCATCATTTCTTGCTGTTCTTCCCATTTACATGGCACTATTCATCGATAATGGTAGTCAAAGCAACGTCCACCATTTCATAAAAGGACTTTTCACTTTCCTCATGTGTTAAGCATTCATTTGTTAGTAATTGACTACCTACCGTCAAAATGGATAATGCCTTTACCCCATATTTAGCCGCTAGCGTATAGAGCGCTGTGCTTTCCATTTCTACCCCTAACACACCGAATTCCATAAACTTGTGAAGCCTGTCTAATGTTTCACGATAAAATTCATCCGAGTTATATATATTGCCTACAAAGACATTTCCTTTTTTACCTTGTGCCTGCTGATATGCCTTCATTAATAAAGAAAAATCTGCTGTAGGCGCATAATTATTGCCTAAGAAAATTTTCTCCGTCAAATTACTGTCTGAGGATACTGCTTGGGCGAGGATGATATCCCGGATATTAATTTCCTTTTGCATCGCACCACATGTGCCGATACGAATCATTTGCTTCACACCATAATCGTTTACCAGTTCAGTTCCATAAATACTCATCGATGGATTGCCCATCCCTGTCCCTTGAACAGATATCGGCACACCTTTGTACATCCCCGTGTAGCCATACATCCCTCTTACTTCGTTATAGCAAAATGCATTTTCTAAAAAATGCTCCGCTACAAACCTTGCACGTAAAGGATCACCAGGAAGTAATACCCTTTCAGCTATTTCTCCCTTTTTTGCACTTAAATGCCTACTCATCTCTATTCCTCCAAATCATAAAATTTATCTACAATCCATTAGGTAACCGTTTTCATTTACCATCAAAAAATACCCATAGCCATTTCCTAACCGACTCCTCTTAAAAGGAATCCGTCCAGAAACTACTATGAGTATAAGATTTTTTTACGATGACCAACTAGACCATATTATTACGTTGCGTACGGAAAATATTTGACCAAATTACTGAAGTAATTCTCTCCGTATATTATCTAAATCTCTTTTGGAAGGAATCGTTGAAATAATAACAACCGGCACAGTCTTTAGGTCAACAGGGAAATTACTAATAACAAAATCAATATGTTGCTGCTGGACCATTTCGTCAGTAAGTCCCTTCAAAATGGACGTATTAATAATCAGTTGATCCCCTATTTCATTTTTTATTAGATTCGCTATATAATGGCGGATTGAAAACTCTTCTCCAATGACCAAAAAAGCTCTTTTACTTTTATAGTTAAGGCCAGAACGAACAAGTAATGTTAATTTTGTTAGATGATAATCATTATATCGAACAGTAGGATAGGTTGATTGCCACTTGTGCAGACACGTCTCCATATCTTGATAAATTGGCTGACACTCATGTTGAACATACGCGGTTAAATTACTTTTTGAAATCAGCATCCATTCAGGAATAGCATTATCGATTAAAAGCTTGTCAAGGAACTCATATACTTCCAAAATAAACCGCTCATTCTTATCTAAATTCGGGTAAGTCTCGGACAATAAAGCTAATAGCTGCTGGACCATTTGATCTTCTTCTCTATTCTTGTATAATTCGATTTCTTTCTGTGGTGTCATCTCTGACCCTTCATAATAATGATATTGGCTTAGACTAAATAGAGCTTGCAGGAAAAACAATTCATTATTTGGCATTTCAATTGAAAATCTTTCTTCCAGTGTCTTCGCAAGTTTTTTTACAGACCCATAGAAAATACCTTTCTCCCATAGGTAATGACCGTCAATCATTTTTACATAGTTCTCTTTTTTTATTCGTTCCAGAACAATGGCTACTAAAAAGGATAATTTCCTTTTGGAATTGATGAAATAGACAATATTTTTTTCATTCTCTATAGTGGTGATTAATTGTTGAATCTCCTCAAAGTCACTATTCGTAAATGGCCACCCCGTAAACTCGTAAGCATCCCCATAAAATTTCCAATAAAAATAGCGGATATTCAATTCATTTCCTTTTACTGCTGGCGTCGAATATGAAATTCGTAATTGATATGGCTTCAAATCATCATTATTTAATTGCATAATCAATTTCTTCAAAGAGGAGGCGCTCATAAACATGGCTTCTGCAAGCTCCTCCATTGAGCACTGCTCCTCATTTGTAAACAATACATCCATAAGTCGATAAAAGGTCGTTTGCCTGAACATGCTGGCAATCGCTTCACTAACCGTTGTACTGCGGCCATCACGTTGTAGAAAAATGCCCTTTCCTCTAGACACGTCAATGGTCATCGCTGATGGCAATTGCGTACTAATCTCCTCCACTAACTTGCGTATCGTTTTATCAGAAATATGTAGATTTTGTTCAATCTCTGCTAAGGTAAACCATCTTTGCTCAGCATCTAGTAAAGTTAGTAATTGGCTAGCTAATTTGAATTCCTTATCCATGCCTTCACCCTTCTCTATCATTCACAAAAAAGAACATACATATCGATATGTATGTCCCCTTCTCTCTTATTTCATATACGTATTTAATAACTGGTCCATACGAGCATTGAGCTTGTTCAGATCCACTGCTGATACTGGCTGATTGACAAGCTGATATTTTTCTTTCAGCTGTATGATTCGACGGACACTGTCATTAATTTGCTGCTCTGAGATTTCTCCGCTCTCTACAGCTGCCTTCAATGCATCTATGGCGGCTGTGACATTGGCGAATTCATGGGCTATTAAAATAATATCATTTCCCGCCTTCACAGAATCTACAGCAGCTTGCCCGATACTAAAATGATTCGTAATGGCTTTCATCGTCATATCGTCGGTCATGACAACCCCATCAAAGCCAAGCTGATTTCTTAATAGCCCCGTAATAATCTCCTTCGACATCGATGAAGGGTATTGTTGATCGATTTTAGGTAATAAGATATGGCCGACCATCACCACATCAACACCTTTATCAATGGCCGCTTTAAATGGAATAAGTTCCAGCTTATTTAAATCGTCTAGACTTTTCGACACTTTAGGAAGCTCTAAGTGAGAATCTACTGATGTATCCCCATGACCAGGGAAATGCTTGATGACTGGAATCACCTGCTGACTTTCTAAACCTTGCATGGTCTGAATTCCTAATTGACTAACGATTTCAGGCTTATTAGAAAACGAGCGATCCCCAATAATCGGATTATTCGGATTGCTGTTCACATCCATGACAGGGGCAAAGTCTAGGTTGAAGCCAAATGCCTTTAATTGTTCCCCTAACAATTTTCCAACCTCATAGGAGAATTGCGGTTGATTGATTTGCCCAATCTTTTGGTTCGTCGGGAAATTTTTTAACGGTCCTGGCAATCTGACTACCTTTCCCCCTTCTTGGTCAGTTCCCAAGAATAGTGGCAGTCGATTAGTCCCATTCGCTGTCATCAAATCATTCATCAGTGAGACCGTTTGCTGTGGTGTTTCAAGATTATTGGCATAAAGAATCAATCCTCCAACCTTATAATCACGAATCAAACTTTTAGTCTCTTGCTGAAGGGATGTGCCTGAAACACCCGCAAACATCATTTGACCAAGCTTTTCATCCAATGTCATCTGGTTAATCGTCTCTGCTATCTCATCCGTTATTTCTGTATAAACAGAGATATGATGAACAGCAGGATTGGCATCATTGTCAGTCGGCTTTGGCAAAATCCACTTAAGTTGATAGTTGGCGTTCACTTGATACACCAAAATAATTTGATCGGTCTTTGTATCCTGGTAATAGCGGACCTCATCAGGCTCGCCCAACTTATTTTTTATATCTGCTAAATGAATAGTCCTTATATTTGCTTTAAACGAACGGATATCGAAAGCTTTTGTACGTTGAAAGCCAATCGTTATCTCTCGTTGAAGAAAATCCTCGTACTGTGCATTAGTGGTCTCCATTACTTGCTGAGGGTCCCCCCATTGCTGATGAACCGCACGGCTATCTGATTCCCCTGCGGTAAATGGCACATCAGGAACTTTCCCTTTTCCCGCTAGGCTGACAATTTCCTGAATGACTACGTCAAGATTTCCGGTATCGCCGCCCTCAGTAGCAGTATCGCTATGCTCTTGGACTGGGGGTGACTCCGAATTTCTAGTCGTTTGTGTGGCTGGTCTCATCTTCATACCGATAAAAAAGAGCAAACCCATTAAAATCAGCACAAGAAATACGAGAAAGCCACGTCTTCTTTTATGCATGAAAAAACCTCCTCAATCCAACCATTAGTAGTAGCATATCATTCTACCAGCTAACGTTATCATATCTAACGTATGAATTCAAAATATGTGAAATCAACAGAAAACACTCTCACTTTAGAAAATATTATCGTAGGCTAGCAAAAATGCGGAGGAAGATGTTAAAATATTCTCATAAAGGGGGAGGCAAGGTATGGGGAAATTAAGTAAAAGGAATATATTGTGGATTGTACCCATCGGTATTTTAGGGGTGTTTTGGTACTTCTATGGTCCACAAAAGGATATTACAGACAATGAATATATTACATATGTAAAAAACTATTCTTATGAAAATAGTACAAAAACTTTAGAAAATGGCTTCGCTGCGGCCTGTGAAAATCCGTATTGGGTTTACTTTGAAACACAAAAAAGACAGGATGTAGTCGAGTTCGAAGGAGATTGCTCCATTGATAATAAAGTTGCAAAGGTCAATATGCAATTCCTTGTAGACAATGATAGGACAAAAGTTCAATCAGGTGCAATGTTAGTAGATAGTAAGATGCAGAAAGAAACGGATCGAGACCAGTTTTTACTAGCATTGGTCAAATAATTAGCCACACCCTCATCATTACAACTATGAGGGTGTTTATCATATGTCCGCGGGTTTTGCGTCAGGAAACATAATCCAGATTTTATCAAATCACTAGTGTTATACTCCTTATTATTCAGGCTTCACTAATGCCCATACTACTTCACAAACCTCATCCGCTCTATTTGTCGTCACATGAGCTTCCCTCGCTATTATATAGGTGGCATCTCCAGCCGTAATGACATATTCTACATGATCTACAGTTACGATCATAGACCCACTTACAACATAACAATACTCATCCTCATCATGTGTCGCATAATCATGCTCTGGGATTCGAGCACCTGGAGGAATCTTTGCCACTCCAAACTTTGTCTTCGCTTATGAAAGAATTCATCATGACACATGGAGAAATGCGGTTTTTCCGAATTCGATTTATACTATTATTCAAGGATGTGATGATAATGAATTTAGAAATTGGCTTTTTGCCAAAAAACTATTATGAAAATGCACCTTCAACTGGGCGCTATCATTTTTTTATAAATGAGGGCATCCAATACGCTATTCATATTGGTGAGATGTATTATCCAGACTATACAGAGGAGCAACTTGCTTTATTTACAGAAAGCTTAGCCCCATTTCCACTATATTATTTATTCAAGCAAAGCGATCGAAAAGTTACAGAAGAGCTAAAACAAAGATTACATGATGTGCAGCTACATTTTGAAGTATTTTATCAATCCAAAAACAGCACATATTTAATGATGACCGTCTTAAATCGTCAAGAACTATTACGCCTCATTCCTATCATGATTTGGCAGCATAATGATAATATGAGCACTTTTTGGTCAAATCGTAAAAATACTTTTACAATAGAGAGTAAAATTTGGGACGCTAAGCGCACAGATGGGATGAATGCTACGAAAGAAGAGACTATTTGTATTCATTTTAACGAACCCACAACTACCTTTTTATTTAGTCATGACTTCATAGGTACAGACATTTTTTCAAACGAAAATCGCTTTTCAACATTAGAAAATGTTCAAAAGTTACTCCCCTCATTTATAAAAACTGACATTAGTGAATTTGAATAAGCTAGAATGATCTAAGGGTGAGTATAAGTTAAGTTCCAATGATAACTAAATTTTCCATCCAAAAAAATAAAAACTCCGTCTTATAGAAGAGACGAAGTTTAAATTCATGGTATTACTCTAATTAGCTTTAGAAAGTTCATTTTGCATCCCGTGCCCGAGTAAAGTAGAAGTCAGTGAACATCACTGATTCCGAGGGAGTCTATTTATCACAAACTTAAGCTTACAAATCTATTGGCTTGCCGCCTGTCACTCCATATATCTGACCGGTGATATAGCTTCCTTCATCCGAGGCCAGAAGGACATACACGGGCGCAAGCTCTACTGGCTGTCCCGCACGGCCGAGAGGAGTATTTTGACCAAACTCAGGTATTTCTCCTTCTAATTTCCCATTATCCAGCTGAAGCGGTGTCCAAATCGGACCAGGTGCGACACCATTGACACGTACACCCTTAGAAGCGAAGTACGAGGACAGGGAAACCATAAAGTTGCTTATCGCACCTTTTGTAGCGGCATAATCCATTAAAGATGCGGACGGATCGAAAGATTGAACTGATGTAGTGGTAATAATTGCACTTCCTGGCTCCATGTGTGCCTCAGCAGCTTTGACGGTCTCGAACATGCTGATGATGTTTACTTTGAAAGTGTCTTGCACTTGGTTGATTGTTAAGTCACTGAGAGATGGTTGTGCGATTTGTTGCGCAGCATTTAATACGAGCAGGTCCAATCCACCAAAGGCTTCCACTGTTTTTGTAACAATCTCTGTCGCAGTACCATCTTCCCGTAAATCATACGGTAGCAGTAGTGCTTTTCTTCCTTCCTTTTCAATCAAAGCTTTGACTTCGTTGGCATCTTCCTCTTCGCCTGGGAAGAATTGAATGGCCACATTTGCTCCTTCGCGAGCGTAGGCAATAGCAACGGCACGACCAATGCCAGAATCGCCTCCGGTAATCAAGGCATTGCGCCCTTCCAGACGATTGTATCCTTTATATGATTCTTCTCCACAGTCAGGTTTGGGCCTCATTGCATTCTGTAGCGCTGGAGTGTTCTGTTCTTGATCTGGGAATTTTTCCGTATGATATTTCTTACGTGGGTCGGTTAGATGTGAGTTTGCCATTATCATTCATCTCCTATATAAATTATTTTAAAAACACTTTGTGAGCTTGCACCAATTAATTGCGGTTTCATTTTTTGAATACCCTGTGATCATTTACTCTAAACAGCTACAGTCCTTTACTCTTTTCCTACAAAAGAAAAAACACCCGATGCAAGCGAGCAAACTAGTCCCATTTTGAAATGGATAGTTCGAACACTTACACAGAGTGTTTTAAGTCCCTCTATATTGTTAGTAGAGGGAAAGATATTTAATATTGTTTTGTATGTTTAACAAGTTGTTCATGCTTATGCTTGTAAAGCCTCAATCGTTTGGGCTACTTGTTCTTCTGTTAAATTATGACGCACGATGTAGCGGTTGCGCTCATGCTTTGTACATTCAATTGTACAGCCACCTAGATGCTTGGCTTCATTTTCTTCAGATGCAATAATTTGTTTGTTACATTCAGGGTTTGCACAGTTAATGTAACGTTCACAAGGCTCTCCGTCATAATGATCACGACCAATAATGACATGCTCTACTTGATTGATCGGCACCGTTAAGCGCTCATCAAATACATACATTTGTCCGTCCCATAATTGGCCTTTCGCAACAGGGTCTTTTCCGTATGTTGCAACACCACCATGTAATTGGCCTACATCACCAAAGCCTTCACGTTTCATCCAACCTGAAAACTTCTCACAACGAATGCCACCCGTGCAATATGTTAACACATTTTTCCCTTCGAATAGCTCGCGGTTTGCACGTACCCATTCTGGTGTATCCCGGAAGTTTTTCACATCTGGTCGAATCGCACCACGAAAATGGCCGACATCGAATTCATACGTGTTACGCACATCTAATACGACTGTATTTTCATCCTGCATTTCTGCTAGGAATTGTTCTGGTGACAGGTAGCGACCTGTTAATTCATGCGGGTTTACGTCTTCTTCTAAGCCTAAGTTTACTAACTCAGGTCGAGGACGTACATGCATTTTTTTGAATGCATGACCATCCACTGCATCAATTTTGAAGACAATGCCTTCAAATAATGGGTCAGCTTGCATGTTTGCCATGTATTGCTCTGTTTGCTCAATCGTACCTGAAACAGTACCGTTAATGCCTTCATTGGCTACTAAAATACGACCTTTTAAACCGATCTCTTTACACATTTCTAAGTGCGTTGCTGAAAACACAGCTGGATCTTCAATCTTTGTGTAATGGTAATATAATAAAACTTGATAATTCATTGTTTTCCACCTATCATTTCAATATTTGCAGGATATTCCTGATAGTGTCTATACGACCTATTAACAATAAAGGAAAATCACTTAAAATGCTATCGGTAATTAGACTGAAATAGTTATAAATATTGTTAATGGGTCAGCGAAACTTTTTTTATAAAGCACAATCTAGCCTTTTTCATAAAGAAAGATGCTTTTTTATTTCAAAGCATCCGATTGGGGTATAACTATTAATTTTGGTGAGGGGTCGAGACGCTTCATTACTTTCAGTAAGCTAAGGTTATTTGCTTATCCAAATGCTTGATCGCCAACATAGAATGATCCTGAATGATGCCTGTATCTTCAAAACCAAAGGAAGCATATAATGTTTTTGCTTTGGCATTACTTGTATGATAAAAGAGCGTTACATACTTTGCTTCCCCATATGGCCTCTTTTCAATATCCATCAACATTTTTTCAAAGGCAAGTTTGCCATATCCTTTCCCCTGATACCTTTTGTCAATCATCATATGCCATATAAAATAGCTCTTCTTTCCGTAAAAATCTTTATTTTCAAATGATTCATGATCTAACGTATCATAAATATACATCATAAACCCAACCACAACTTCATCGACATAAATGGCAACGGGAGTCGCTGGTATCCCGTCTGTGTTCAACATATGAGCATCCGCAAAGCTTTTGAGATTCGTAGTTTCTAAAAAGTCCTTCTGTTTTTCTTCAACCTCAAGTGCTATGACTTCTTCTATGTTTTCCCCGGTTATTTTTCGTAATTCAATCATTCTTATTTCCCCTTCTTTACATTTTCTCTGTTCTCCTAAAGATAAATTGATCATCAGGATTCCAACTATGCAAGTCGTCAGCAACATAACCACGTAGCCATAGCACGCCAGCTATTTTTCTAAGGTAAAATCCTTTAGGAAAATCATCATCATCACGTACTATCTCTGATGCTATTGTGATGGACCCAGAAGGAGCTTGCTGTTGTTGTAGAGAATTCCCTAAATCGCCCTCAGCTTGGTCTAAATATTCAAGTCTTAAATAAGGTCCAACCTCAAGTGGACATAATTCCAAACCAAGATTATTCGCTTGTTTTATTAGCTGAGGCATAGTAGCTCCATCAGGAAAACCAAGATTCCTAACAGCCAGTTCAACAGTATTTAGTCTGTACTTTGTTTTAGAAGTAATAAATTGATTATCAGATAATAATTGCTCACCATATTGATTCATCGAGATTGAATGTTCTCGTAACTTTTGCATAAGCTGCGATTTTGTTAGGCCACCAATCTCTATTGATTTAACAACAACAGGGCAATCAGGATAAATTCCCATTTGTTCCCTCCTAACATCATTTTAAAAATTAATATACCTCAATTATACATATAATGGAAAAGTGATGGAAGCTACATTGACGTTCAAATCTTTTTCTGCTGCTGTTAGCTAAGGTTTGTTCACAGTTTCATTCATATCCAACCTCCTCATTTTTTCAAGAATATGGACCTTCATGAAGAAAAGCGCAATTCTTGTTGCAGAGAAGCGCCCTATTCTTGAGTAAGGTACAATCCCTCAATAGAATAGTGCCCAATTATTGAATAGCAACTTACAATGTTTTCGAGTTGTTCATGCCACTCTACATAATTAAAAACTAAAAAGATGTTTAATTCATTCAATTTAGTGGAATAGATTGAATGTGAACATATATAGGAGGGATAAATAATGACAGTCAAATTGACAGTAGAAAACGTAGTACAGGCGAAACAAGAAGTGGAGAAATTAGAAGCGCAAGGATATCTTCGAGACAACATTTACATCTTTGCGCACTATGAAGAACGTGAAGATGATATTAACGAAGCACTCGGGACAGAAGAAGCTGGCATTGGCGAGCAAGGGTTCCTGACTTCTATGAAGAATCTGGTGAATTCCCGTGGAGATGAACTCCGCAATGAGTTAGCTTCTGTCGGATTAAGTGAATCGGAAGCTGCTCAATTCGAAAAAGAACTGGATACAGGTAAATTGGTCATAGTTGCCAATAAGTAAAAACAAACCCGGGAATCCCATCCCGGGTTTGTTTTTCATTTTACAAGTCCTCCTCGTATTCCGTGAACTCTGTATTCCAGATAGCCTTTCAACCAAGTCAGTCAAAAAACCATCCATCTTTATTGTCAATGATTTGCTCGAGGAAATTTTCATCTTCTTCATTAAAGAGTCTTCTTCAACAAAATGACCCTTTAAAAGGAAAAAACGCGGTCATAAATTAATGCGCCCCATTGTTGAAAATCGTTATTAAACTAAAGCAACCTGTACCCTGTTAGTTCTATAAGAAAAAAAAAGCTGCGTACGCAACTCAATGATTTTTAACTAATCAATAACATATATTTACCCCTAGAATATATGTCAATTCATGCTTTGATTTGTTATTTATAGTTTTCAAGATAGTTTCCTTTTTCAAAAATTTCTTTTGCACCTAGCGCAGTCCATTCCTCTAGGGTTACATTTGGGTGCAAATCAAGATAGGATTTTACCATTTTATAGCCCTCACTGTAACCATAACGATTAGGAAGGCCATTACCTCCCAGAATAATTTCGGAAGACCGATTAAGATTATGCTTTTCGAGATCTAATACAATTTTTGACCAATAATATTTGTTGAATGTTGAATAAATTGGATAAATATAAATATCAGGATAAACTGACTTTTCAAACATAAACGCCTTTCCTTCAAATATTAGGCTATCCAAAACAGTAAAAGGTGGAGAATTACGTAAGTACTTCTCTGTCCAAACACTATGATGATATTCGTGAGCCATGCTAGACCTTAAAACATCTTCGTTATAATATTTGTTGTAAAGTACTATTATTTTTCCTGCCCCCACTGTAGTCATAAGTATATTTGTATTTGTAGCAGGAAAAACACATGCAGTTGTTTCCTTTCCAGATGGAAGAAGGTCAGAAGATTTTAAAAGAGCTTCTTTAATAATATTTTCAGTTTCTTCCCTATCAATTTTTTCACTTAATAGTTGATTTTCTGTTAAAAGGTCGGGAGCTACATTTAGAACTTCATCTGCCATATTAGGATATTCACCATTCTCAAAACAAACACTATATATTGGTTTAATTACCTCTTCATTATAAATTTCCAATTGTGATTGTTCTGGATTAATTTCAACTTTATCTGCAAAGTTTTGATAAAGTTTATAGGCATTGACTATTTTAAATTTTTGACCTGTTTGTGGGTGTTCGAATGATAAAACGATACTTTCAATATCTTGCTTTGCTTTCGATTCTTCAGCTTGTGTACAAGAAGTAAGTGTTAGCAACGTAATTATTAGAAGAAATATGATAATCGTTTTTTGATAATTTTTCAAATAAAATCCTCCTATGTAAAAAACAAACTATTCAACTAGTTATTTTACCGTAATTTAGTATTAATTCATCTATTTCTCTGAAATTTTTTATTGAACTAACCTGCCTAGTTAACTTAGGTACACTCTTCATAAGCTCACATCAAGATTAATAGTAAATCCTATTTTTTTCTTTTAATCAACCCAACCCATTCACCTCTCTTGATATAGCACGGAACCAGAAAATGAATCAACCCTAACAAATAATTCATTAGGCTTAAAGACTCATTCTTACTACCAAGATTTTTTGATAAAATCAAAAATATATTGTTAAACTACAATAAATATGCTTAAAGCACGGAGTGAAAGAATGAATACCTTTATAAAAGTTCTTTTAACTATACTTGGGGTTTTGGTATTATTGATCGCAAGTATCGCGTTATATTTTAGTGACTATTCTGAAAAACGGAAAATTAAAAAGTATGCAGAAGATACATATGGCTATGATGTAGAGATTAAACAATTATATAGAACAGGGATTGGTTCTGATTATGAATACGTTGTCTTTCCAAAAAATCATCAACATTTAGAATTCAAAATCATACTAGATCCTTATTCAGATACGATAACAGATAATCATGCAAGTGCCTTGGAAGCGGATAAAGCATTGCACAAATTGGATAAAGTGATTCCAGCAATTGAAGACCTCGGGTTTCAAGGTCCAGACTATACTAATAAGGAGATCAGCATACGCTTTTCGGATGAAACGGAAAAGCATGCTCTTTATTTATATACTGCTACTCCAATTGAAATGGCTACCTTTGAAAAAAATGAATTGGACCGTTTCTTTGAATTGCAAAATTTAATAAAACAAAGTGGCGCTCCCATTACCTATGTGGTCGTCGAAGACATGCGGGAACCTGGTGATAGCAGCTCCATTTTGTTTTATATGAAAGATGTACAAAGTACTAACACGAAAGAAGATTTCTTGTTACAGTTAAAAAAAGCTAACCCCGGTTTGAAGTGAGGTAAATACTATTTTACAACAGTCCTTTTCAGAAAAAGATATGAACAACCACATACGATTGTTTACTAAATAGACATACTCACAAAATGCATTACCTAAGTTTCTTCTAAGAAGTTACTGGGTAATGCATTTTATCAAACGTTGGTTAGCTTAGTATGTAAGCTAGACTGTCCTTTAAACACAATTATCTAGGTCGGTCCATAAGACTATTTCTTGGGTGGTATTGCTCCACAATATGGCCTTTTAATGATAACGAGCGCTGATTCTTGTTACAGAATCGCGCCCGATTGTTGAGTAGTCTATTTACTAATTTTGAAAGGGAGAACCCAAAACAGGCTCTCCCTTATTTTTATTTTACTTGCTTATATATTTGATAACAGCCATTTCCTTTCCAAATCGATCACCATTATCAATAAATCCTAAACTGGCATATAGGTGATGTGCTTCCCGATTTTCCGGATGATAACCAACAACAATCTTTTCTGCATCTGGCAACTTACTCATCTCTGAAATCATTAACTTTGTCGCAGCTTTCCCTATACCTTTACCTTGAAAATTCTCATCAATCATTATCCTAAATACCCAATATCCATCAAGTTCCTCTTTTTCAGTGTTAAACATAAGGAAACCCACTACTTTATCTTCATAGTAAATTGCAAAAGGTTTTAATGAAGGTTCAAACTTCGATTGGGCAATTGACCTGGCGTTTGACTCCAAATACTCTGTTTGTTTCTCGGATAGTTTCAATTCACAGCATTCATACCAGTTCTCTTCGTTCAATTCTTCGATTTTCACATTACTTGTAAGCATAAATATTCCCCTTTCAAATTTCGGGGATACGCTAAGTAAACTTTGTTAGTTAGGCATTATCCCCTTTAAGTTCTTCAGTAAAAAAGTTTTTTTGTTTGTCATAATGAACGCCTCCTTAACAAAATAATGTCTAAAAAAACGATAATATGGAAATCTTTAGACATTGTAATTATACCATATTCTTTCTTTTCAACAATATGGCCTTTTAATGAAAACGAGCGCTGATTCTTGTTACAGAATCGCGCCTGATTGTTGAAGAACTTTATTCACCTAAATCCCTCGTTACTTGATAAGGTTTTACTATTAAAGCAACTTCTCTCGGTTTAACATCAATAGACGATAACCTTTTTATATCTATCCACAACTTTTATTTATTTTCCATTTCCCTGAAATTGCAGATAGCATTAACCATGGCTCTATTACCATATTGATTAAAACGTGAGCCATAATTGGTGCAAGGGTGCTCCTTCCAGTATAAATATAGAGCATAGCAAGAAGGCAACCTAAGATCGTAGTTGAAAGAATGGCTGGAATTGCAATTTTTACTTCTCCTTGCAATAATACCCATGCACCATGAACAACCCCAAACGTAATTCCTGAGATTAACACTTGTGAAAAATATGGAAATCCAATAGATAATAGATAATCCATGAGCAAATGTCTAAATACAACTTCTTCAACTATTCCACTTACAATAGCAGCCCATATACCAATTAATTTAAGCCAAGAAAATGTTAATAAATTTCTTTTCACATAAGGAATTGCAAACATTGTATAGGAAATATATCCCAGAAAAATTAATAAGGTGAAAAACCACATAGGTAAATGAAGTAACATTTCCGGGGAATATCCTAATCCATTCTCAATAAACCTCTTAGGATTATTTATATACCAATATATAATACTTATTGTTAACATACTTGATATGCTTACTAATATCCATCCCGTCTTAATTCGGTCATTTAGCGTTGTTATCTCGTTCATACTAGCTGCCTCCTTGAGTTATATTTTTAAATTACTTTTGTTAAAGCCCAATATAACGACATAAAAGTTTTGCAACAATACTTTACGAGTAACATGTCTTTATTGTTAGGTAAAATGCTTTTTATTCCATATAACCTGCATTATTCGAATCGTAATTTATGCTATATTTTTAGAGAGAGGTGATAGAGATGAAGATAGAAATAAAAATTGATACACAAATAAATGAACCCTATATAACAATCTGCGTATCCAAATTAACACCAGCTATTCAGGCTGCAATCTCGCTCTTACAACAAGAAAATGAACCAATTTTAACAGGGACTGCAAACAATAAAGTACATATTATCGAACCTCATACTGTAATTGTTATTAGAACAGAAGGAAAAGAATTAGTACTATATAGCGACGATGGTAATCGTGTTGTTATGAGTAAACCTTTATATGAGTTAGAACAGCAGCTAGGTGATGATTTTATCCGGATTTCTAAATCAGCAATAATTAATCCTAGAAAAATCAGAAATATTGAAGCTTCCTTTAATGGAACAATGGAAATTGAACTTATTTTAGGGATAAAAGAAGTGATTTCTCGTAATTATAAAAAAACATTTAAAGAGCGTTTGGGGGTATAGTAACATGAATATTTTCAAGAGTTTAGGATTCGGTATAAGTATGGGATGTACAGTGTTTGTTATTGTTAATCTTATTGGATATTGGTTTAAAGGAGAGTTATTTTTAGATGCTGTTATGGCTACTTTTCCTCAACAAGTATTAGGATCAATTATTGTTGGAATTGCATGTATACTCCCTTCTTACATCTATAGAATAGAACGTTTAACATTCTTACAACAAAGTGCTTGTCATTTTTTTATAGCTATAGGAACCTTTATAGTTGTTGCCTTTTCTTTAAAATGGATCCCTACATTTTCGATAACACTAACTATCCTGTTGTTGCTATTCAATGTATTAATTTTTGCATTTGTTTGGCTGTTATTTTATTTTTATAGTCAAACAGAAGTAAAAAAAATGAAGAAGAAAATTATAGAGCATACAGACAGTAGTAATAATCAATAGATTCTTTGATAGAATTTCAATAATTCAAGAGGCTAGTCAACAAAAATAAGCCTCTTTTACAATTATCACTTCCGTATGAATCAAAGATTCTTCAACTAAATTGCTCCGTTAGTTTAAGTACTTCTCTTCACAATCGCCATGTCCAATTTAATTATCGTATTTTATTCCATTAATTGTCATTTCACACGAATAAAGACGCTTTCCTTATTACAGAAAAGCGCCCGTTACTTTAAAATGTAAAATATCGCAATGTTACCGATTTACAAGGTTAAAGTGAATATGTCAAGTGATTATAACTAATGCACTTAAAATGAATGTTATCAATGATATTAATTGTAAAACATTATGTTGAAGGTCTGGAATAATATGATCTTTTATTGGAGGTAATAATTTAAGTGTATTTTTAAAATGAGTTTCATACAGAGTTTTTGGAAATTGATTTAAATACTTCCCAGTAAGATAAGGCATCCACCAATTTAGAAGTTGCATAAATAAGAATACAAACCAAAAGACCACCGAAATAATCATTAGCCATTTTATCTGTGTAAGAAACAATCCTATACAAAGAATGATAATAATTCCGTTTACAGTAGCCTCAATGAACTTCTCCTTTGTTGAGTATTTTGATAAATCATTCCACGGATAAAGATTAACAAGGGTTGTTACTTCAAAATAAAGAAACAACAGAATTTGGAACGCTATCGCAAAATTAAATAAATTCATTAATTCCCCTCCTTTTACCAACATATTATTACCACATTTACAAATATACACAGTAAACATTAGCTCATTTCATAAAAGGAGGTTGTTACTCCACAATCTGGCCCGATTGTGGAACAATAAAAAATCCTGCATGCCAACACAGGATTTTACTTAAAACGATTTATTAACGTCATGACTTTATTTCAAATCTACATTCATTTCTCTAATTGCCTTTTAATTGAGTAAATAGTGTATTAAAGGATTCGATTTATAGCGGAGATACCCTTCCATGGTCGCTCCCCGTATACTACAATTAATTTTAAGTTAGGTTTTTATAAAAAAAGTTTGATTATTTTCTACCTGTGTTGCTCCACAATCGCGCCTTATATGGAAGACTTGATTTCATGATACTACAATTACAATTTCCATTGTTCCTCTGTTACTTAAAAAGGAATTGAGGTTAGTTTAAAAAGTTAGCGTAATCTATTTTAAGTGACAAGGTCATCTACCCGTCTGGTAAACGAGACCTATGGCTCCAGAATCAAATGTCTTGTTTTCGATAAGTTTAAGATTGACCTTCTCCTTGAGACCTTGGAATAACGGCAACCCGCTTCCGACCAGGACGGGAGAAACCGTAATTTTATACTCATCAATTACATCAAGCTGCATAAGGTAGTGTGCGAATCTAGGACTTCCTAGGATGACCATATCCCTACCTGGCTGCTGTTTGAGGTTCTTGATCACTTCCTCGACATTTTCTTTCACCAGTTTGGAATTGTTCCATTCGACTTTCTCTAGCGTCGTGGAAAAAACGATTTTGGCTGTCTTTTCGATCCACTCGGCATGATTCCGTTCGTACTCCGAAGCTGATGGGTTCGAAGGCACAGATGGCCAGTAACTATGCATCATCTGATAAGTCCCACGTCCCCAAATGACAGTGTCGGCAGTACTCAGAATCTCTTTCGCGTGTTTCTCCAAATCAGAATCGTAGGAAACCCAGCCAATGTCCATTTCACCGTTTGGCCCTTCTACAAAACCGTCAAGCGATGCGTGCAGAAATAGAACGAGTTTTCTCATTTTCAGTTCTCCTTTGTTCATGAAGGATGTCACATTATACTTTGCAGTTTTCATTAATGTTATGTGCAAAGTCAAGTATAGCACACATAAGAATCACTAATTTCTTCTAGATTGCAAAATTTCTTTATTAAACAATCTGGCCCTTTATAAAAAAACACTTTCCTATTCAAGGAAAGCACCCGATTGTTGAGAGTTGCTATTCAATTTAAGCCTTTTGACATTCTTTATAAATTCTTTATTATCAATAATTGCTACCTCAACAAACCTATTCATCCACATGACAATCCCAACGAAGAATCACCTTCTAAATTGAGTTAGTATTAAAATAATGAAAACTAGCGTCAATCCGATCATACTGATGAAAGATGCAACTTTTATATAACGAATTGCACCATCTGCTATTTCTTGTTTTTCTTTGTACATCCATCACTTTCCCCATAATAAGCTTTCTTGAGGATAGAAATAACTCCAAATTAATACCCCATATAATGGCATTGCTAAAATAATGACTACAATTGTATCACATATTTAGCATCACCTCCGTAAATCGTTACATATCAAACCCTAGTTGAAGTATTCATTTGTATTCCATGAAACATCCAATAGATGAACAAACTGTTCTTTCGATTTTAATTGAAGTTATTGTGGTTGTTCTTTTTTTAATAACGAATAGATAAACGTATCATATGCTTTTTCCTTTTGCACCATATAGTCTCTTAGAATTCTCTCTTGCTGAAACCCTAGCTTCAGCAGTAGCTGATTGGATGCTTCATTTTCTACATACACGACTGCTCCAATACGTTGTAAATTCATGTGTTCAAAGCCATAGGTGATTACTTGCTGGATTGCTTCTTTTGTGTACCCCTTACGCCAGTAATGTGGATGGATTTCATAGCCGATTTCCGCTCGTTTATGGGGGGCAGACCATAAATGATAACCAATCGTACCCATAACTTCTCCTGTTTCTTTAAGCTCAATACCCCACCGTATACCTCTTTTTTCCTCGTAGTTTTTGTCAAAATGCTTGATTAACTGTTCAGCCTGTTGTTTTTCTATAAAAGGTTCCTGCCCATAATAGCGTGTGACCTCCTCATTTGAAAGGCAATGAAAAATGGCAGCTACATCAGCCTGCTTCAGCTCTCTTAATCTAAGTCGGTCCGTTTCTAACATTGGAAACATCGGTTTTCCTCCTTCACCATTTCTTATCCTTCACCATCCAGCAGAATAGCGGCTTGCTCGCTGGTCATGATATGCTTTCCCATTTCACTACCTATTGGAGAAAACATATTTATTCCATCTTATGAAATTTCCATTTTCTGTACAAGTTTTTCTTAAATTTTAATAGAAATAGCAATTATTACTATATAAAAATTATAAAATAGTTTATAATAGAAAGCTGACTATGCACTCCTACTTAAAGCATATAAAGGTGATTTCAACATGCTATCTTATGAACGTATTCTAATAATGGTCCCGCCGGTTCCCTAGCTACGCTTTCTACTTGTAACGAACAAAGTAGAATTTGCTTGTAGGAGGGCAATATGTTGAAAAAACAGGCAGTACCATCTTTATTGTTAATGATTGTTCTTGTGGCGTTCCCACAAATTAGTGAAACCATTTATACACCATCTCTACCGGACATTGCAGATGCACTTGGTGTATCCAATAGCTCTGTCCAATTAACCTTAAGCATCTATTTTATTGGATTTGCATTAGGTGTTTTTTGCTGGGGATGGATTTCTGATATTATTGGCCGTAGACCTGCCATGTTAGGCGGTTTAGTTTTTTATGGAATAGGGAGCGCATTATGTTTTTATGCGGACACTATCTCCATTCTAATCAGCAGTCGTTTTATTCAAGCATTCGGGGCTGCTACTGGCTCTATTATTACGCAAACCATTTTGCGCGAAAGTGTAACCGGTAATAAACGACATGGTATGTTCGCACAAATTTCCGCAGTCATTGCGTTTACTCCTGCGGTAGGACCTTTAATTGGGGGCTGGGTGGATCAAGCACTCGGCTTTCGGGCAGTATTTTTTGTCCTTGTGGTCATGAGTATAGGGTTGTTCATCTATGCCTTTGCCAGACTACCTGAAACAACGCAACCAGCTACTAGGCAAAGAATAGCGATTTGGCCAGTCGTCAAACGTATTTTTGCTTCGCCGACCGTTCTTGTCTTTGGTTTGCTCATCGGGGGCATTAATGGTGTGCTATTTAGCTATTATGCGGAGGCTCCTTTTATTTTCATTGGTCACTTTCAGATGACGCCTGGTCTCTATGGGTTTCTTGGCATCATCGTCGCATTGGCCTCGATTTTAGGAGCGATGATCTCTAAGCGACTTATCGCCACGCACCCACCTCAACAAATTATTTATATAGGTTGTTCCGTGATGTTGATGGGCGCTTTCCTTTTAATGATTGTCTGTACTTTACCATTGCCTATTAGTATGCTAGCCATGAGCATGATGGTTACCGTTTTTATCTTGCTGTTAGGCTCGGGCATTGCCCTTCCTAATTGTTTAAGTCTAGCATTGGTAGACTTTCAGGACGTCATTGGGACAGCAGGTGCCATCTTTAGTCTCGGCTATTACTTGCTTGTCAGTGTGATCACATCCGGTATGAGTTTGCTTCACAATGAATCCTTGCTGACGATGCCTCTTTATTTCTTGGTGTTAACGAGCATGATGTGGTTTAGTGCAAAAAAATATATTCGATAATGGATGCTAGCGGGCATCTTATCTAAATTAAACAAAAATGCCACCCTTTTTGCTGAGGGTGGCTTCTCCTTTTATTGAAAATAGTGTTCCACCACTTCCTGTGCGGATTGAAACACTTTATTACTTTGTGTTTTATAAAGGAATTTAGGATTCGTACAGGCTTTCTCCAGGCTTTTAGCTTGCTTTAGCTTATCCGTCATTTGCTCAATAATATCCGTATAGCCATCTAGCTGATTTGAAATTTTAGGCAGCATAATAGGTGAGATGTCTAACACAATTGACACCTGATCCTCTGCGTAGCTATTTAAATTGATAAAAAAGCATTGTTCCAAATGCTTAGAATGTTTATCGACATTAATGACCGCCTTATGAAAATGGGCGATTAGGCCTGTTGAAGTTTGCGTAATGTTAAAGCCTTGCTCTGTCAAATGTTGTTCAACGAGTTGTAGAAACTGATCGACCTCAGCATCTAGTTTCGGCGTGACCGTGGATTGGATTAAATCATCACAATTTTGATAAATTGTATCAATCTCAGTCTGTTTTTCAACAAGTATTTTAAAATTGGACATTGAATACACGCTTCATCTCCCCTTTTTATTAAGGTAGACATTCATGAAGCATTTTAGTCATAATCATAAAAAATTAACAAACCTAGGGAGGTTCCTATGATAAGAAACTCTGTCAAAGCCATCATCCTCGTGGATGGTGACATATTGCTGATCAAAAATAAAATTACAGAGGAATATTTTTATATTTGTCCTGGAGGCGGACAGGAGCATGGTGAAACATTCCATGCGACACTTCAACGAGAATGCCTCGAGGAAATTGGTGCATCTGTCCATATTGGCGAACTTCTTTTTATCCGCGAATATATTGGAAAAAATCATGAGCATGCTGCCTTTGACGCAGATGTTCATCAAGTAGAGTATTACTTTCTATGTCAGCTCCATGAACAATTGCACCAGCCCTCTAACCCAGATAGTCACCAAATTGGGACTGAATGGGTCTCAGTGGTAAGGCTCCATGAGTTCCAACTTTATCCGAAAGCATTAATTCCACAACTTCAGCGATATGTGCAAGGGCTAGAAACAACTATTTATTTAGGTGACATCAATTAGCAAAGGCTGCCTATTTTTATAGACAGCCTTCTTCAGCATCAAATGATTTTACCATCGTATAATAGCTACTGCCAGGCGGGTAATCTTTTATTTCTCCCACCACTTGATAGCCTCTTTTCTCATAAAACGTACGAGCTTGGAACGAATAGGTGGAAAGCAAAGCCCTGTTAGCACCCATTTCCTGTGCAGCTATTTCTGCTTGTGCCAGTAACTTACTGCCCAAGCCTTTTCCTCGATACTCTTCATGAAACCAAAATTTATGTATTTCCACCCATCCCCAATACACTTCTGCGGTCAAACCCCCAACCCATTGCTGGTGTTGATCAGTAACGATCAAATGGAGAGGACGAACGGCTCCCTTCTGCCTACTTTCTCGATGGTGAAGTGAATGCTCGTTATTAAAGCTACGGATTTTTTCACTTAAAAAATTCGTAAAATCATCATACTGTTCATATAAAATTGAAATATGCGTATCGATAGGGGGCTCCTCCTAATCCTGATAACGCTTCAAAAGTTTGTCTTGATGCGCCACGAAAATTTCCTCAAGGGGGATATCATATTGATTGGCAATGACAATAATATTCCCTATAACATCACCTAACTCTTCCATCAGCTCTTGCTTATTTTCCTCATAGGATTGTGTTATTTCATCAGGTCGATCTCGGCCAATTTCTAATGCTCGTATAGCTCTAGCAACCTCGCCTGTTTCTTCTGCTAAAAAGCCAATTCGTGTAAATATGTTGAGCTCTGACCACCCTCGGCTTTCATAGTAGTCCTTCACCCAATGTTGGAACTCATTTAATTCCATTTTTGCTCTTCCTCCATTTCTTTCCTATTCAAATTAAATTATACTATAAATGAATCTCATCAGATATGGAGGAATCAATAATGAACAGTATCGCAGTATTTTGCGGATCTAGCATCGGCGCTTCAGACGCCTATCGTGAAGGCGCAATTCAACTTGGGAAAGAGCTTGCCAAACGTCAAATTACCCTTATCTATGGTGGGGCAAGCGTTGGCATTATGGCAACAGTAGCCGATACTGTGCTACAAGAAGGTGGAAAAGTTATTGGCGTGATTCCAACCTTGTTAGAGGAGCGTGAAATTGCGCATCAGCAGTTAACAGAACTGATTGTTGTCAATACGATGCATGAACGCAAAAGTAAAATGATGGAACTAGCTGATGGCTTTATTGCCCTACCTGGTGGTCCTGGTACATTAGAGGAATTTTTCGAAGTGTTTACTTGGAATCAAATCGGCCTCATCCAAAAACCTTGTGCCATTTTCAATATTGAACAGTATTTCGATTTATTAATTTCATTTTTTGATCATATGCAGCAGGAACAATTTTTAAAATCACAATATCGAGAAGCATTAATCGTAGATGCACATGCGGTAGCGCTTTTAGATAAATGTCAAAGCTTTGTTCCTCCAGCTATAAAAACCTACGAGCTAAGCAAATAATCAGTTGGTAAGATTAGTCTTAGTCCTATTCGACTGATCTTACCACCGCTTCTTTTTATCTCGTCGCATCTCGTTTTTTTACCACAAGTACAGCTACCAATACCATGATGAGCTTCACCACAATTATGATTATATACAAGCTAAATGATACGATGGCCGGTAATAAAACAAGCCACCATGACCAAGTAATAATATCCGTTAGCTTTAATAGCACCAAAACAACAGTCAATACTTCTGCAATGCCCATCTCTTCACCACCTTTGTCTGTAGACTATGTATAGTAAAATCATGCAACAGTAGAAAATTCAATGTGAGTTTGCATCTTTAATATAATAAAAGCAGAATTTGCGTTTCCAGCCAAAGCTTAGAGATGTTGAATTGTTAACAGACAAATCATTAGCAACCATTATACTTGTACAATCATTACCCACCTTCAAAAAATAATATGAATAATGCGCAACATGAAATGGCACATTACTTGTAGGAGGTGGACAAATTATGTCGAGAATTATTGGTGTTGAAGAATCATTATCTAATATCGAAGACGCTTTAAAAGCGAAAGGCTATGAAGTCATCCAGCTTCGCAATGAAGAGGATGCCAAAAAATGTGATGCCTGCATCATTACCGGTCAAGACCGAGACGTCATGGGGATTAGTGATCCAGTTATCGAAGGTCCTGTCATTGATGCGAATGGGCTTTCAGCTAACGATGTCGTTCAACGTGTCGAAAAATATTTCCATTAATCATGAAGTGCTGTCGCTAAAATATGGCGAGCAGCACTTTCTTATTTGGTTTTCCTTACATACTTATAATATCTACTTATAATACACCTACTAGTTGTACAAAATAAATCATAGGAACTTTAAAAAGTAGGGAGATATATGAGCCAAAAAAATATCATGCTTGTAATTTTAATGCTTACGACTTCACTTCTCATGTCAGGCTGTTGGGATGTAACAGAGCCCCAACGGATGTATTATGTGCAAGGTGTTGGTGTTGATTATAAGGATAATGAATATATAGCATACATCCAACTTATGAACTTTGCCAATGTAGCAAAAACAGAACAATCGAATCCACAAGCTGCACCAACTGAAGTCGGGAAAGCTACAGGAAAAACAATTGAAGAAGCTATTTATAAATTGTATCGTTCAATGGACCAAGAAGTCTTTTGGGGACATATGACCTTTCTCCTTTTCTCAGAAAAAGCAATGGAAAGTGAGCATGCTATTCCCATTATTGACACGTTTCTACGCTTTCGAGAAACAAGATATCATATTTGGGTCTATTGTACACAAGACCCCATCGAGGAGGTTTTATTAGTATCTCCTATTCTTGAAAAATCACCGACTGCGACCAAGCTGAGTAATCCTAAAAATACTTCGAAACAAGAATCATTTGTAGAGCCGGTGAACTTGAGACAGCTAGTCATTGGTTTAAATGAGCCGAATCATGAAATGAAGGTCCCATTCATTTCCATCAATCAAGACTGGGAAACAGCCAAGGAATCTCGCACTGAAACGGTTTTTGCGGGTGTCGGTATCCTGTCAAAGAACACCTTCAAAGGCTTTATTAAAGGCAATACAGCACGAGGAATTGAATGGATGAATGATGCAACGAAGCAAGGAGAAATTACTGTAAAATTGGACAATTCAGAGGAACGCGACTACTTAACGGTTGATATTAAAAAATTAGATGTCAATGTCAAACCAATTGTTCAAAACAATCAAGTAAAATTTGAAGTATATTTAAAATTTAACACCATTTTAAATGGCTTTAAAGGAAAAGTGACACCGAGCCAGGTCAGAAAAAAAGTAGAGAGTGAAGTAAAAAAAGAAATTATGGCCACTTTTGAGGCAGGCTTAAACATAGATGCGGATGTCTATCGATTGTCAGAATATCTCTATCGCGACAATGTAAAGGTATGGAAAAAAATACAGAAGGATGGAAAAATTCCTTTAACCAAGGATTCCATTAGTAAAATTGATATTCATATTAACAAAGTAAGCCCTGGGCGAAAATCGTTTGAAGAAACAATTACCGAATAATAAAAACGACCACCCCTATTGGTGCAGCACCATTAGGAGTGGTCTCTTGTTTATGATAATACTTGATGAAGCTGATCAAGGACAGCTCCTCTACTTATTCCTCCATGATAGCAAACAACTGTTTCGATATCGAGGTCTAGGTATTTCTGTAAAGACTCCTGAGCTTCTGCTAAATCTAATACAGACGGTTCATGAATACCCGCAATATGGCCTTCTACACTGTATAGGGAGTCACCGGCAATTAATATTTTACTTTGTGTCAAATAAAGACTGAGATGGCCCGGCGTATGTCCAGGTGTATGGATGATTTGAATGCCTCCACAAAAAGGCAATTCTTCACCATCACTCAAGGTCACATCCACTCGTCCCTTTGGTGGATGTTCTAAGTGCGCATCTTTTAATAATGGTAGCTCCCCTTGAATATACGGTTGCTCCAGTGCATGCGCATATACTCGTATCTGCTGTCCACATGTCTGTATTAATTCCGGCAGACACCCAATATGATCCACATCCTGATGCGTGAGAATAACCGCCCTTAGCTGGTCCAAAGAAACACCAACCTGTGCCATCGCCTCTCGCAATTCCTCCATTTGTCCAGGAAAACCTGCGTCTATTAACACAGCCATATCTTGATCCCACAAAAGCGTTGGATGAATAATGAACCCTTGATAGTTCAGCTCCAGTACCTTTACCCCTTTTGATATTTCTATAGCATTCGCCCCCCTTTGCCAAACATGAAAAGATAATGGTGATTCTCTTTTAGTTTCTGCTTTCAGCCTAAAATTTCCTGCCGTCCCTATCATCGACTTAAAATTTTATGGACTACATATGATTATTTTTTCTCGTTCTCTTCGCATCTTTATAAACAAACAGAGCAACAAGAAGAAAGCTTATACTAACAACACGGAAAATCATCTCTAAACTAATCCATTCAGCTAAAAGCCCTAAGGTGAATGCGCTAATGCCAACTCCAATATCAAAACTAGAAAGAAATGTAGCATTCGCTGCACCACTTTTTGCCTCACTTACTTTTTGAACTGTCCATGTTTGTAAACAAGGCATAACGGTTCCATAGCCTGCTCCGAATAGGATGGCTGCGATAATAAGCATCCCATTATTTGTCGCGTAGGATAACACAATCAATGATAAAAATCCTACCACTGCTGACACAATGATAATCGACCACGGCCCCGTTTTATCAAACCATTTTCCTGTAAATGGACGTAGTAAAGTGGAAACAATCGCATTGATAAGGAAAAATAAAAAAATTTGATCTAACCCTCTTTGTTCGCCATATAGCACAAGGAAGGTAATAATTGCACCAAAGCCAAGCGTTGTCATAACAGTCAGTAATGCTTGAAACCATACTTCTCGTTCGAAAATCGCTTCTATAAATCGAAATGGCTGCTTCTCATGCTTCACCGGTTCAGCAGAATCAACAAATTGAAGAGCTATCACTGCCAAAAGGCAAAGAATGACGGAAGAATAGATTAATAGTTGGAAAGAAAAAGAATGATAGATGAGGATGCCTAAGCTAGGGGCGATGATAGCTCCCACTGTTGTTGAAATAGAAAAATAGCCTATCCCTTCACCTAATCTTGTTTTTGGAATTAAATCCACCGCCATTGTACTATTGGCAGTTGTTGACACTCCCCATGTTACTCCATGGAAAAACCGTAATAATAGGAAGAGCCAAATTGTGCTCAAAAAGGGATACATGAATGTTATCATCAATAACATAACCCCCGCACCAATAGCTAAACCTTTTCTATGGTGATCGACTAAATAATAGCCTACAAAAGGTCTAATGATTATAGCGCCTATTGTAAATACTGTAGTAACCAACCCTACCTGAAAAGGAGAAGCATGTATGCTAATTAAATAGGCTGGTAAAATAGGTAGTAACATTTCAAATCCTATAAAAGTTAAAAAGTTACTACTAAATAAAAAAAGAAATGCTGAAGTAAAAATTCTTTGTTTTTGCATATTAAAATTCCTCGCTTCTAATTAATCTTTTTTAAATTAGAAGCGCTTGGCACACTGAAACATTCCGAAATCGCCTTAACTTTTTAAGCAATCGTCTCACCCTTTCACAAGCTCTATTTTTAATTATTCATCTTTAACAACACAAAAAGACGCCAGCTAACCGGCGTCATAACGTGCATATAGTATTTAAAAAGAACAAACATAAAGGTTCTTCTTTATCTATTAAATACAAAGGCAAAAAGCTTTCGGTTGCTGAATTCTATATGAAGTTTTTCTAAAAAACGACAGACTGGTCCCGTTGAATTGAAATCAGCTAATTGTAAAAATGTTTTTACTTCAATTGCAGCCATTCTGAAAACAGTTTCCATAACTTTTTGCCTCCTCTCGAAATATCAATATACTATAATCTAATACAAAATAATCAAAAAAGCAAATTCAGTTTTCCGCTCTCCCATTCATTTTAGGGTTACTTCATACAATTATCATGTGATGTTAGGTGTATAGTATCTTATCTGTGTACAATATACCCCACCTTACGTGGTGCCACTACGTTTTGCTTTTCAACACTTTTTATACGCTCATCTGGCGCTTTTTTCATAGGAGTTATCAAAAGTTCAAACATGGTTAATTGTTTATCCATTTTCATCCCCCTTTATGATTCTTAAAAGGTATTGTACATTCTATTAGCTGCTTTTCTTATATATGTTTAATAACTAGATTTTATACTAGGGGAAAAACAGAGACATCTTTATACCTATTACTTTCAATTGAATAGGAAAAAGCAACCTGTATCTCGACTAAATAAAAGGATTACTATAGTAAGTAAAATAATGGAAATAACATGAACCCTACTAGCAAAAGCACGGGAATCAAGAAAACAATTAAAGCCAAAATTCTTAGCTTTCCCTTTTGACTAAAAAGGGCAGCTAGCAATGACCACAATATCCGCTATTTCAGAGGTTTCCTTCACGACAATCGGGGTAATAAAGGCAAAGACAATGAACAAAGAAAATAATAACAATGAAAGCATACTCAAATATTTTCTCAACACAATTACTTCACCCCTTATGGTTCTTTCTTCCATTATTTTAACATACAACATCTCATATCTTATGCAGCTAAACGGCTCAGAAGTTCAATAAAAAAAGAGCTGCGAATGCAACTCATAAGCTACTCCTACCTACACTTCAGCTGTTTTAAAGCTCAGCTCCTTGAATACTTTTTTATAAAATTCGTGCAGTCTCCCCGTCGATTATTTTAATATGTATAAACGACGAACCGCCTCCTTGAATATGATTGGGCACGTCAGATAAATCAAGTAATTCCTTTATACGAATGAACTTTTTACGATTAGGCTCAATCGTCACATAATAAGGGCCAGCTACATTCATCAGAGACTCGATACGCTGCCCACTACCCGTTAAATGATCATCTAAAAACTCTAGCTCAAATGACACCGCTTCATTAATTTCTGATTTAGAAAATAAAGAATTCGGGGACACACGTAAAGAAGGTAAACGTATTTTAGTTCCGTCACTTGGAGAAGATGCTGGTGGTCGTTTATTTATGTTCAAAGATAAAAAGGGATTAGAAAAAGCAAAATCATATTACGATGAATTAGGCAAAGAGTCTCCTTTACTTTACTCACACACACATGCAATTGGTCTGTTTTTAATACAAATGAATGGCGATATGAAAGATGCCGAATTTGAGAAGTTTCAAATTCAATGGACGAAGCATTAAAATAATATTATTTTCAAAAAGTAGTCACTCAAAAGAGTGGCTTTTTTTGCACATAAAAAAACAGATCACATTCGAGGACCTGTTTTAATTTAAAATATGTATGAATATTCAATACAATTTTTTTAAACGTTACTCTAAAAAATAGGCTATTGTTAAACCATTAATTTATTGTACCTGCATAAGCTTTAAATTGATCTGTTTGATTACCATAGTTAAGGGTCTGTCCAACACCATAATCCAATATTGGAAGCACTACACCTGAAAGCATGCTATAGGAAGCTTTAAATGTTACCGTACCACCAGATATACTAGCCGAAGTGCTTACGTTATCCATATACGGAGCAAATGCTGCACCAAAATTTGCAGAAAGTGAAATTGTAGGATTTTGAGCTGAAACAATTTGGTAGGTAGTCGTGTTGTATGTATAACTACCAGTCACATAAGTTATCCATTCTTTTTGGTATTTACCTTTAGCATCATAGCCAATATGATAGAACGACTGTGTACCAGATGCTGATTTCACATTATTAAGCGTCCCTGCTTGAAGATTTAGTTCAGTTGAACCAACCTTCTCTGTTTCAGTACCATACGAAAGTAAAAGTTTATTGTCCACTATGAAACGTTTGATTTCTTGTAAATTATTTTGTGTATAAAGATTTTCTGTAGCACTAAGAAATTCTTTAGTATAATCTAAACCAACCGAATTAGTCACGTTAACTTTACTAGTATCATTGAAGAAGCTGTTTATGAATTCATCAAAAATTTGACTAGTGTTACTTTCTGAATCTAATTCTTCAGCTTTTACCCCTTGTACAAAATTCGGTAATAAAGTTATACTTATACCAAGAATCAACAGTAATAGTATTTTTTTCATTGATGAAATCTTACTCATTAATCACTACCCCCTTATATTTTTCAAATTGATTGAATATTCATATTTAAATGATAGAATAATAATTGTAATTTTTCAACATTAATTTCAAAAAAAGGAAACAAGGAGTGAATTAAATGAAGAACAAAAAATTTACTTGGATAGTCTCAATTATTTTTGTTTTATTAAACTTATTATTTTTTGCGATTGAAATTTATAGGGGGAAAACTAGCAACTATGCTTTAACAATTGATAGTATTCCAGCTTCTTTAATTGATAAGATCGTTTTATTAGGTAAGATTAGTTATAATATTGAACTAGCAATTATTATATTTATAATAATTTTATCAGCATATCTATTTAAGAAAAATAATGACAGAATAATTATTTCCATTCTAATTATTGCTAGTGGTTCTTTTGTATGTCTAATTTCGGCGGCATTTATTTCTTATTTTACAAACATGGCTTTTGGAAACTTAACACAACAACTTTCAACCCCCTTTATCTTTTTATTATTCTTTAGCTGTTACACACTTATTAAAATATTTATTTCGAAAACATTAGTAAAAAAAAGTAGAGCTTGAGGAGAATCAGCATATTAAGAAAAAGGGAATTTTAGCAGAAAGCTACACAGTTTAAACCAGCAAGATGTTATGGTACGTCTATCGAACTATAAAAGCCCATTACCAATTAAGGTAACGGGCTTCTGCTGTTAAGCGTTACGCTGAGTAATAATGATTTTCAAACCTTCAAAATCACCACTTGTCATCATACCTTGGTCGAATTTATCAAGCCATGACTTATCAATTTTCTTTTTATCCACTGATTGTTTAATGTAGTCACGTACAGCAGCTTTAGTTGTTTCAAAAGTGAATGTTTGGAAACTTTTGATTTTAAAAATAATACTATCTATGTAGATAAAACCCTTCAATTTGATATTGAAATTAGAAAACTAAAAATTTTACCTCAAAAAAACAAAAAGCCTCGATTAGTTAACGTCCCGAAGAGTTTAATTCGTGAACTAAAGTTATTTGTTGATGGCTATTTGGAACTAAAAAGTAAAATGGGTGACGCTTGGAATCCTATAAAAAATGATGATGGTACTCCCTTAAATTTAATCTTTACAAAATCAGATGGTTATCCATCAAAACCTGCTGCTATAGATCTTGCTTGGAGAAGAATTATTGAAAAGTATAGTTTACCAAAGTTGAATTTTCACGCTTTACGACATTCATATGCCTCATTTATGGTCAGTCGGAATGTAAATTTTAAGATCATACAGGAGCAACTAGGTCACTCTGATATAAAAATGACAATTAACACATATAGTCATTTAACCAAAAAGGATAAAAATGAAGCAAGCGACCATTTCGATGATTTAAATTAATTGGTCACTTTTTGGTCACTTGCTCGATTTTTCATCATACTTTTGCGCACATAATTCTCTAAAATTACATCCACGACAATGCCATTTTTCTTGTGTTTGTTCGAAATCTTCCAAGTCCACAGGCTTGTTAGAAAAAATATCGGCTTGATACTTTTTCATCTCTAAAACACTATACTGAAATGTATGTAAAATATTGTCCATATCGAAATCGGAGAAGCTATATTTCTTCCGTTTTCCGGTTAGTAAATATTCATTATAGACCTCGATTTGCTCAAGTGGCACCCGATATTTTTGCTGGACATAATAGGCATAGAGGGCTAATTGCTGGCGATCATCATCTGACTCGCCCCCCGTCTTCCAGTCTACAATTACCCATTTATCTGTTAGCTCATTAAAATAATGAAAATCCATTACAACGAACACTTGGATATCATTGATTTTCATTGAGCGAAATTGTTCGGGCTCCCCAATTCGTAAAGAACCTCTTTGTGACGTAATTTGTTGAAATGTTTCACTCCTCAAAAAATGCTCAAAAACAAGCTTAATTCGTTCTTTATAGTCCTGTATTAGATCGGTTGGAAGTTTGCCAGTATAGTAAATTTCCTGCATCATATAATATTTATTTGGTTTTTGCCTCCATGATTCAAGATGGCGAGTAGAATCAATAAAAGCCGCATTCAGCTGTCCACGAGCCCAATGAATCAGCTCCTCTAATGTGGGAGGCTTCCCTGTTTGTAAATAATCATTAATTGCCTGCTCAATAAAACGGTGAACAATTTGCCCAAATAAAATAGGCATGGGCTGTAGTTTTTTTAAACGATACACAAGTTGATGATAAGGCTCCACATTGTAGCTTAGCCACCCGTTATGGGAAAAATAATATTCATAGCCATATTTACGGGCACAGCTTGTTAGCGTTTTATGACGTGATAATGACCATGAAAACGTAGGGTACGGTGTAATTTCAAACACGACAATCGCCTCCTATAGCTGCTGGATAAAATCATAGACAAGCTGTACGATCAGAACAATGGTTACCATACGAAGTAGCAGTTTGACTTGATTTGCGTTCACCTTTCTTGCTAAAACAATACCAATTTGCGCACCAATCGTAGACCCTACCATTAAAATCAACGTCAGTGGCCATTCAATTTTCCCCGTAGCAATATAGGTAATCGCTGCTCCTGAGCACATGGCGAATACCCCTACCCTTGAGAGTCCTACTGCTTTAATATAAGAAATTTTCTCATGCGCATATGTATAAAGGGCTAGTGTACTACTGCCAGGCCCAAACATACCATCATAAAAACCAACCCCAAGGAGGATTGGACCATTTTTTCGATTCATCATAAAGAGTTCCTTATCGCCAAAATCTGCCCCACCCATAAAGGACATCATTAACGCAAAGCCTAGTAAAATGATGGCGATAAACGTCAATGCTTGACTACTCATAAATGAAGCAAAAAGTCCACCCAATGTTCCACCAATTAGGGATACCAATAAGACCGGTCTCATTTCTGACCATGCTAATTCCTTACGTTTATAGATCGTATAAAAGCTGGAAAATGCACTTACCATATTGGATACTTTATTAGCCCCAATTGCAGAATGGACAGGCACCCCCATTAACATCATCGTTGGCAAGGTGATTAAACCACCGCCACCCACTAACGTTCCAATGACATTCCCAATGATGCCAATGAATAAAAATAACAAGTATTCCATCATATCCTTCTTTCTCTCTCACAAAAGCAATCATTCTATGATACAGTATAACAGATTGTAATTTTGAATGATGATGGAAATGAGGGCAAGGATGCAAACACAACAAAAAACACCAACACCACGCTTTTGTCACCAGCTGACGGTCATCGTGGCCACCATTTTTTTAGCTGGCTTCACAGCTACTCTAATTCAATATCGAAAGCTTCCTGCAACGATTCCCGTTTTACAAAGCTTTACAAGTGACCATGCACAGCTTGGGCCAAAAATTGCTATTTTTTATTTACCATTTATCGCACTCATGCTATTTTTACTTTTACACTATTTAGAGATGAAAGCTGCCTATCCTATGATGAGAAAAAATAAACCGCCGCTGTCCCATAGCCAGCGTCAAAATGGCATCATCACATTTTGTCTCATAAAAAATAGTATTTTATTGTACTTTACTTATTCCCTTTTCAACGACCTTACGATTGCATTGGGACGCGATCGCATTTTACAACAATGGCATGCATATCTTTTTCTGTTCTTGCTCTGTGGTATTTTCAGTATGGGGATTGTACGAGGCATTTTATTGAATAAAAAGGGTTAAAAAAGACGTATTAAAGAGTTGCTCTTTAATACGTCTTACAAACATGAAACGACTATATAGATTGCATAAATAGAATAAGTTGATTCTCTTGTGTGCAATCCACAGCTACTTTATTGCGTGACAGGTGACCACATTTTGTACATGGATGTACAAGCTGATACCCTTTTTTTGATGAATAATCAATAGTAATAGGTTTCATTAACCCTTTACATGGATTGGCTCTATCACCAGGTACAATATCTAGATGCTTTGAATATAAACAATGTGGGCAATGATTGCGGAAACTGCCATTGTTTAATGGTGTCACGTCTAACCCACACTGTTCACAATGAAATGCTGTATTTTTAGTTTTTCTACTCAATTGTTCTTCCTCCAAGACGAATTTTTCATCTTTGGAGAAAGGGTTCCGTTTTGTTTTTCTATATAATTAGTATTAGGCTTTGATCATGATTTAACCCATTCACCGTTTCGCTCTACAAAACGATTACTTCTAGTTCCACCTTCAAAAGAGCCTATTTCATCTCTTTATCCGAACCACGATTGACTTTAGGAAATTGTATCAATCACTGTAAGACGGACCTCTCCACCTTCCACTAGTCGGTGCTCATTGATCATCACTAACTTAGGCATTCGTCCCCTTATGAACAATTGTAGGAAATCTATTTACCTTCAAATTAACGACTCCTTATAAGTTTCATGTTTTGTTTAGTATACCAAATAGTTAGTCACGTCCCAATTCTCTTTCCATTTGTCTAAAATTATGTATTAAACCATACTTTTGTACACCACGCGCTTGTTCGATGCTAGTATCAGCCCATTGGCGGAATAATTCTTGATTTTTTGACTATGGGCGTATACTGCCTCTACAGCGGGTTGCATCCAGGGCTGTGTCAGCTTGTCGCTTCTCATAGCAGCCGTTCGACCTTCCATCGCTGCAATATAGCATAGGGCATAGCTTGACAATGGCTCCTTGTTAATTTGCTGGGCAGCAGCCTTTGCCGCGCCAAGATTTTTCTCCATAATCGCTTTCGTAAATAGATAATTATATTTGATGGCTGGCTGCTTATAATGGTGGATGATGACATCGATAGCACGAATTTGTTCGTCTACCGTCTCATAAGCAGATGCATAGAGAGCCGCAAATATTGGTTCTTTTTGACGGCGCTTCACCCATTTATCTACAAGTTCCATATTGTTCGATCGATATAAAATATGTACATGACGGTAAATAATAGCTACCACGAACACTGCAATTATACCGAGTGAAAAGGATAGCCGAACACCTGATAAAGATAGCACCATAGCCAGCAAAATAATGGCTAAATAAACGACTGTTAATTGAACAATTTTCATAATGCCTCCTACTGCAATTTCCTGCGCATCTTACGTGAAAAGATGAAACCCGCTCCTATAAAGAAGACAAGTGCCATTACTTTCATGATAGGAATGATAAAAAGCTTACTGATGAGGAAGACAACGACTATATAATAGACCACCATTGCCAGTAAAAATAATGTCAGCTTATTCACGTGCCTCCCTACCTTCCTTTAATGCCGCCTCAATCGCGGCAAGCGCTTTTGGTCCCATCCCATGTAAATGAGCTAAAGTGGAAAGGTCAACGTTTTCTAGCTGTTTCAATTGTGTATAGCCTGCTGCCTGTAATGCACGAATAGCAGGATTGGCTACTCCCTTTGGCCATTCTGACATGTTTGCACTTCCCTTCACGAAAAATCTTCTCTGCCCTATTATGCAAGTGACGGCAAAGAAATGCAAATAAGTCAAAAAGATAGAATTTGAAACATGGATAAGCAAGCAGTCATTAAATTAGTCAAACTATGAATACTCCAGCTCGTCATAATGGAGCCCCCGCTAACTCGCTCATTCATCCATCCCATCACATAGCCTGCTAGACCCGTAGATAATACAACTAACAAGATGATTGGACATGGTAATACCGTCCATAACATAGCTCCATGGATACAGCCAAAGACGAGGCTTTGTAGCAAATTGCCGACCTGGAAACCAAATGGCTTTGCCAGCCTTTTCAGTAAAAAGCCACGAAACAAAAGCTCCTCTGATAAGCCGGTCTGAATTATCGCATACAGAAGAGCGGGTATGATCCCCGCTAAGCCAAGGCCAGCAAATTGATTGGACGCTAATATGGAAGCTTCCATGTAAAAAAAGACGAGAGCGAAATTAGGCACCACTAATACGACAATAGCAAGCATATAAAATATGACATATTTCCCCTTATCGACAATAACGGGCCTATGAATTCCTAACCATTTGAGGAAAGGTTGTTTCTTTTTAGCTGTAAAACTCCACCAAACAAACGGAATGACTGAAAATAACATCACTTGCACAACTGCATTAATCATATTTTCTCCCCCTATTCATTACGTTAAGTGTAGAAGAAAGACCTTTTAAATTCAATAATAATTTAATGATAATCATTAAATTATTAATTTTTAAAATTAAGTATTAATCGTTTTACTTTAATTACAATTGAAAAAGATTTCTTGGTTGTGCTTCGGTTAAATTTCATATATACTCAATTACAGACATTTAAGGTCTGTAATGTATGCAATATATGTTGGAGGTAATGACGATGAATACACATTTATTAGAGAAGGTCCGCATCTATGAACAAAGTACTCGTATCTCTGTACCAGCCTATGACACTCTGTTCGCCATGACACAAGCCTATTTCCGAGCTCATTTAGGTGAGCAAGAAACTTCCCTACTAGTTGTAGGAGCTGGGGGCGGTAATGAGCTGTCCGCTTGGGGACCCTCTAATCCAAACTGGACATTTACAGGTATAGACCCGTCTGAAGAGATGCTGCAAATTGCTCAGTATAAAGCACAGCAATTAGCTATAGAAAGCCGAGTTCAGCTTCTTCAAGGAACCATTGATACCTTGCCCTCCTCTCCATTCACCTATGATGCGGCTAGCTGTATACTTGTGCTGCATTTTATTGAAGATAGACAGCAAAAACTTAACTTACTGCACAACATTCATGCCCAATTAAAGCCCGGCAAACCTTTTGTCCTCGCTTGTGCCTACGGAGATCGTACTAGTAACGAACTGCAAGATCGCATTAAAATCTGGCAAAGCTTCTTTTTAGAGGCGGGATATAAAAAAGCAAAAGTCGAAGATATGGGAAAAGTCATTATGAATATCTCTTTCCTATCCGATCAAGACATTCAAGAATTATTGAAGGAGGCTGGATTTAAGCAGATTACGCGCTTTTTCAGTTCAGGTCTTTTTGCTGGCTGGATGAGTCACGCCTAATCGTAAGCCCCCGCCATTTAGCTCAAATGGAGGGGGCTTTCGACAGGTGAATTATAGATTTCATACAAAAACGACAGCCCCGTTTTTCACCAATAAATACTGTAATAATACACATGATCATCGATGCTCATTCCTACTTTTTCATAGAGCTTTTGGGCATTGACATTGTCCTTTGCTGTTTCAAGCATCATATAACGAGCGTCCTCCTGCTGGCAATAGTCGTAGCATTGTTCGATTAATGCTTTGGCCATCCCTTGTTTTCTGGCATGCCCAGCTACAAATAAATCATTTAAAATAAATGCCTTTTTCATAGCTACGGAAGAAAAGATAGGAAATAACTGCGCAAAACCTACTGCTTCCCCACCCAAATATGCAAGAAAAATAATGGATTGCTCCGTTTCCACACGTTCTTGAATAAACTGCTCGGCTTGTATTAAATCAGTCGGTTGTCCATAAAATTCACGATAGGCATTAAATAACGGGACCACTTCCCCAATTGTTGCCTGTGTCACAGTACAAATATTCATATTCCACTCCCCATTTCAATTTATTTGTCATTCTAGTATGATGGTAGTAGATTATCTGACATTTCAAAAGTGACAGTTTCAAACATTTCAACATGTCGAAGAGGTGCATGATGGACGATTTCATCTTTTTATTAACCGACAAAGAGGCCAAATATAAACAAATTTATCAGCAAATGAAAACCCTCATTCTGAAGGGCACCTTGCAAAAAAATGATTCTCTGCCTTCTATTCGGAAGCTGGCAGACACATTGCAGGTGAGCCGCAATACGACCTTAACGGCCTATGATCAGCTTGTGGCTGAGGGGTATATTCGTGGTGAAGGTCGGAAAGGGTATTTTGTGAATGCGCTGGAGCAAGTTTTCTTACAAGAACAACCACAGCCCATTCGATCGAAGCCACTAAAGGATACTTCCGCATTCCTTGTGAACTTCAAAGCAGGGGCTGTCGATCAACAACACTTTCCCATCAAGACGTGGCGTCAAATCGCCAATCAGGTTTTACAGGAACCCACTTGCTATCAATATGGTGAACTGTTTGGGGAACCTATGCTAAAAGAGCAGCTTGCCCACTATTTATTGCAGGCAAGAGGGCTATATACCAATAATGAAAATATTATTATAGGAAGTAGTACACAGCAAATGCTTCTCTATCTTGGTTTTTTACTGAAGGAAAATTTCCCTAGCATATTGCTGGAGGACCCGGGCTATGATGGGGCTCGAGAGGCATTTCAATTACATAACTTTGACATTGAGGCCTTACCTGTTTTCGAAGCAGGTGCACAGCTTGATAGTTTAACAACTTGTCACTCACGGCTATTGTATGTCACCCCATCGCACCATTTCCCATACGGTGCCTCCATGAACATTCAACAGCGGCAAGCACTTATACAATGGGCTCAAAAAGTGAATGGCTATATTCTTGAGGATGATTATGATGGTGAATTTCGTTATACACAACAGCCATTCCCTGCCCTTGCCTCTATCGATTCCTCTCGGGTCATTTATTTAGGCACATTTTCGAAATCCTTTTTACCGGGCATACGAATAAGCTATATGGTATTACCAACTGCCCTTATACAGCCTTATAAAGAAAAATTTGCTCATTTTGAACAAAATGCATCCACCCTACATCAATGCACAATGGCCCAATTTATGGCCCAAGGCGAATGGACCCGCCATATTAAAAGAATGCGCCTAACCTATAAACAAAAAATGCATTGCCTTGTGCAGGAGCTACAACAACAATTTGGGGAGCAAATCACGGTTTTAGGTGAACAATCAGGACTCTATATTTTGGTAAAAATTAAGACATCCCTCTCAGAACAACAGCTAATCCTACAAGCCGAGTCCCACGGGGTAAAAGTTTATCCAACCAGCCCGTTTTTTCTCCATCAAGCCCGTATAGAACCGATGCTACAGCTAGGCTTTAGCGCATTAACAATGGAAGAAATTAAATTAGGTGTCCAACTACTAAAAAAAGCGTGGTCCTCATAAATAGCACCAAGTTCGTACATTGTGTTCAATAAAAAAGGACCATCAAAATCGATGGTCCTACTTCTTCTTTAATTTTATGGTTTCAAAACATTTCTAATGAACAATTGCTTATTTTTGTGTGCAATTACACTGACTGTCGCCAGTAATAGCCCCGAAATCACGAAAACCATTCTAATTCCTACTAAATCTGCTATTACTCCCATAACAAGAGAGCCAATGCCGAAAATTCCAGTTCCGATAGCACCTAATGAGGTATAGACAGTTGATAACTGTTCTTTTGATACACTGGTTTGTATTACTGTTTGTTGAGGAATTTGTTTAATTTGTCCAAAAAGCCCTACACAAAATGATAGAAGTAAGGAAATCATCGGAATGCTGTTGATGCTAAATACTATTGTAACTATGAAACTTGCAAAGGAGCCAACAAAAATATAGGTGCCTATGTTCTTTTCTACAACAGATGAAAATTTTATACAAAAAACACTTCCTAAAATCAGACCTAAAAAGTTGGCTCCATTTATAAAGCCCCACCACTTTTCATTAACATTCAACGCGTCGCTGACAAACACATATAAAATAGCGGCTATCCAAACTGTTGCAGCGATGGTATCTAAAAATTCTATCCAAGCAATCCTTTTTAAAACTGGCGTATTTAATAAAGTTTGCCAACCCTCTTTCATCTTTTCTAGTTTCCCTTTTGTCTCCGGCGATCCATGGTTGTTTACATTTTCTAAAAGGCTAAGTAATAGACTTGCCAATATAAATAAACATCCAACTAACCAAATCAGTTGCTGAGAGCTCATAATCAGTAATAATGAACTTCCTATGAACCACATACCTGCTTGAATGACCTGCGTAATAGTTTCGGAAATTCCATTAGCTTGAAGTAGCTGTTCAGGTTTAACGTAGTGTGGCGTCAATGTCTGTCTTATTGGATTTGCGCATCCATCAAAAAAAGCAATCCATCCTATTATTAAAAAGATAAAATAATAATTAGCTGCTGATAATCCCATTACCAGAAACCCTAGAATAAAGAGTAGAATGGTTTTTGCGAATTGTGACCCAGCAAGTAACCATTTAAGATTTAGTTTCTCCACTAAAAGAGGTGTCAGCATACTGGATATGAACATAGTGGAAGCAATCGTAAATGGCACAAACGATGCCGCAATTGCAGAATCCGTCAACAAAAAAATCGTACTTATAACACTGACTATATATAATACATCGCCTATATTAGCGAGTGATTGACCTAATAGTAATAAAGAAAAATTTCTATTCAATTTCATTTTATATCCCCCGATATTTCATTCGAATTTTGGCTTCATGGGGGAATATTAGATTGGACTATTCATGAAACTTTGACTCCTTTCATTTAGCGGATAAATCTGGGGGATATCGATTTATCACAAGTTTTTTATCATCCTTACAAATTTAATTGAATTATAGCATTGTTTGTTTTAATATTACATAACCATGGTATTTTTTACCACACCCTAAGTTTATTCCATAACTAATCCTTCTTAAGCTAAGCCGCTTCATTGTTCAATATATAAAAAAGAGCTGTCTAAACGGCTCTTTAATCTTTAAATAAGGCACTCAGTTAGTTTAACAAGGCGAGATAGTCAAAGCATAATACACGAAACTTAATTTCTGACCGTTCATTTCGAATTTTTCACTACTAGTCGTTATTTTCTCAAAACCATTTTTCTCTAAAACTCTTTGAGAAGCTAAGTTAGTTGTTGTTGTTTCCGCTTTAATCTGTTTGATGTCTTCTTCAGTTATTGTTTCGATTAATATTTTCAATGCTTTTTTAGCAATTCCTTTTCCAGCATGTTCTTGCCCTACCCTATAACCGAGATGACCGAACTTAAAAAATCTATCAATATCTACTAAATTTATTCTTCCTAGAATAGAACTATCTTGATCTTTAATTAAATAGAAATATGACCTTCCTTGAGCTTGTTCTTCAAGTAAAGCTTCGTGTCTTTTTTTAAAAATCTCAGGGTTATAGTATTCATCTCCACGAGTAGGCACCGTTTCTTCGAAGAATGCTCTGTTTTCAAGTTCAAATTTATACAATCCTTCGGCATCTGCCACTTGTAATCTTTCAATATATATATCCATGTTATATAAGCTCCATTCCAATAGGTTCTACTCTTTCCTTGAAGTACAATCCCCATATTGGTAAATCCCTTTATTTTTTATCTCTTATTTCTTCCAGTATTTCAATAACACGATTGTTTTGTTTTTCAATAGATTTCAATCTTTTTTCAATTATACTTGAAGAGAAAAACACAATAAGTACAATAGCTATTCCGACTAATAAATTCATTTCTATTCCCCCTTCTATAACGATGTTTGTCTATGTATATAAAGTTACTCCCTTGTTCAAATACGAAGTGTCTTGTTGATAATAAAAGCTGAACTAATGTAAAAATTAGTTCAGCTCCATAACCGTTTCCACCTACTTAGAAATAATCAATGAATGTCGGTATGCCTACGGGTAATAGTTCCTCTAGTAAGGCAATTTCCTCCGCACGTCCCTGTAACCGTTCAATTTTCTCTAAATACCTTGGGCGTTTATAGCCTAGCAGCATAGTGGCCAAGGTTTGCACCGTTAAATGGACAGCATTATCATTTAATGTCTCGCTCACCTTTTGGACAGACAGCTTACCATTCACCATTTTGATGATGAATGTACCATTATTCCAAGCGACAATCCGATCCGTTACGGCTAGCTGAAGCTCAAAGTTTTGACTGACAAATGGATAGCGTAATAAAAACTCTTTCACATCCACAATTCTCGCCATAAAATAAGGAGAGACCTTTTGAATAATCTCACTATCCTCTAAAAGAAATGCTACTGCTTCATTACCTGTCGTTTTCCCATAGACATTATAAATCATGGAACTATGGGCAGAAACAAAATTCCATAACCCTTTACGTGCCTCTTCCTGTAAATAGACGATTTCATCAATATAATAATTTTCCTCCATAATACGATAAAACATGTAGCCCTGCGCCACATCTCCTTCATCGTAGTAGACAGCAGCCTGAAGGTTAACATCACTGTCAATGAACTTCTCTTCCCAGAAATCCTCCTGAAATTTCTCATTCCATGCAATACTATTTCGCACCATTACACCATGTGTTTTTTCGGCATATCGGGCGTAAATATCCACAACATCCTGATGCTTCGGATCGACACGACGAATTTTTCCATGGAGTCCGGAATAATGCGGAAGCTGTGTATCCTTCACCTGAAATTCTACGATATCACTCATAATTTCCCATCCCTTTTTTCGGTAATAAGGAATCGAATATGGGAATAAATAGGATATACATTGCCCCTCGTTACGCATACTTTGTAGGCTTTCAATAATCAAGCTCTCCATCAAGCCATGGCCCGAATACTCTGGGTAGGTGCCAACTGCTGTAATTCCCCCCATTTCATATATCTTCCCATGGACATTGACCTCAAAAGGCAAACTTAAAATTTGCGATACTAAATGTGAGCCATCAAACCATCCGATAGCATGTCCCTCATTAAATTGTCTACTTTTTGCATTCACAAAACGACGGTCCTTATGAATAGACATCGACATTTGAAAGACATAATTCAATAAATCAATGGATTGTGCCATTTCATCCAATCGAATTTCTCGCATGACTAAGCCTTTTCGTTGATTCATGATTCCCTCTCCTCATCAAATAACTCACTTAAAATAGTTTGTGGTGCATCTAAAAACCGCTTGGTGACAATGTAATGAATGGAATCCTTATAGCGGATCGTTTCAATTTCTCCATTGTCAAAGCTATAAATCGTTGCATTTGGATAACCGAGTAAAATAGGCGAATGTGTAGCAATAATAAATTGTGCCTCATGCTCAAGGTCCTTCATAATTTTTAACAAGCTTAACTGCCTTGTTGGAGACAATGCTGCCTCAGGCTCATCCAATAAATAAATGGCTTTCCCTTTAAACCGATTCATAAATAAAGCAAGAAAAGACTCTCCGTGGGATTGGTGATGTAGAGATTTTCCACCAAAAGCGTTATATCTCCTTGGATCTTCTATCAAATCAATATGACTGGCAAATTGATAAAATGTTTCGGATCGTAGAAAAAACCCATTTGAAATTTTCGGCATCCATGACAAACGGATATATTCACCTAGAGAAGATTCTGCCTTATGTACTTCATACAGATTTTGGCGGCCACCACCTGCCGTATTAAAATCGCACCGATCTGCAATGGCTTCTAGTAATGTTGATTTTCCCGAACCATTTTCCCCAACGAAGAATGTCACATTTGTCGGAAACTCCAACTCCTGCAAATCCTGCAAGCTTGGGATATTAAAAGGATACATTTGTTTATTGGGAATCGTATCCTGTAGCATCTTACATGATTTTAAATACATTTTATTTCCTCCTTTCTCTTATTATAACGAACAACGGCTCTGCTGAAACGTCATCGCCCTACCTCTTTTACGAAATAGAATTAAGAATAGTCAAACAAATCATAAAGTCATTATTTTTCTATTGAAAGTTCACAGCAGAAATAGGGCAAAATCGAGCGTTCTCAGTCCCACTCAACACCGCCATTATGTAAGAGGTATTTCCCGAGAAATAAATAAAAAACATGTCGAAAGTTGCAATTTCATTTCGTAAAATTATGTCATATTTTTGATTTTCATAAAATTAAGTGACAGCAAGTTTTTCCTATGAATGATACTTTCCAATTATGAAGAGTGTAATTTCCCTGCAATATTCAACGGAGTTCTATGATTATGCCCAATATAATCAGCATTCTTACAGGTAAGGTCCCTACATGCAGTTTGAATAACAATTTTTCTCTGTGCACCTATTTCCACCCATAAAAGTTCTAGAAACTAGGCTCCCCTCATAAATTGAGTAACAATCAAATGTTAGAAGGAGAAGAACAATGTTTGTTACTCATTATTATGAAAATAAAACGTCCGTCTTAAGTCAATTGCTCGTCAAGCTCCCTACCATCGAAGAGGATATTCGAATTAAAGGGCGTAAAGCCAAAGTAACGGAAGTGCTTCAAATTGACGACAACCAATTTCATGTGAAGATTATTTTTGAAAAAATCCCTAAAAAGCAACCTCTTAAAGATTTAGGAAAGAAAAAGAGATAATCCATAACGTTTATTTCCACCAAATTCGGGAATATACACACTACTATTGCGAATTATTCTCAGCCTATTATTTCTTCAAAGAAATTGGTTGACATTTTAATTGATAACAATTATCATTATCAATAGATTATTTCTTTTCTCCAAATTGCTTATTTCAGAATCCCCCTCTTTTTTGAATAAGCATGTATCAAACGGATATTCTTACATCAGACTAAGAGTATCCGTTTTTATCTGTATATATGGAGGATTTTTACATACTAAAGGAGCTGTTTGACATGGATTATCGTATTGAAAAAGACACTATGGGTGAAATTAAAGTACCTGCTGATAAAATTTGGGGTGCGCAAACACAGCGCAGTAAAGAAAATTTCCAAATTGGTACGGAACATATGCCAATTGAGCTTGTGCAGGCCATGGCTATTTTAAAGAAAAGTGCAGCAATCGCTAACAACAAACTAGGCAAGCTTTCAGCTATTAAAGCGAATGCAATCGTACAGGCTACAGATGAAGTTTTAAATGGGCAATGGGACGATCAATTCCCATTAGTTGTTTGGCAAACTGGCAGTGGTACACAATCAAACATGAACGTTAATGAGGTCATTGCACACCGTGCGAACCAACTATTACAGGACGCTGGCGAGGCAGACCGCATTCATCCAAATGATGATGTCAATAAATCACAAAGCTCGAATGATACATTCCCTACTGCATTGCATATTGCCGCAGTTTTAAAAGTGGAAGATTACTTATTACCACGACTGCGTTTATTAAAATCGACTTTGGAAGACAAAGCAGCTCAATTTAAAGATATTATTAAAATTGGCCGTACACATTTACAGGATGCAACACCTCTTACATTAGGTCAGGAAATTAGCGGCTGGGCAGCTATGCTGGCAAAATCCGAGCACATGATTCTTCAAAATATCGACTATATGAAAGAGCTTGCGATTGGTGGAACAGCGGTTGGTACTGGTATCAATGCTCATCCAGAATTTGGGGATCGTGTTGCAGCGGAAATTAGTGAGCTAACAGGTAAACCATTCACCTCTGCTGCAAATAAATTCCATGCCTTAACAAGCCATGATGAAGCCGTTGTTGCGCATGGTGCTCTTAAAGCTTTGGCGGCAGATTTAATGAAAATTGCGAATGACGTTCGTTGGCTTGCAAGTGGGCCACGCTCAGGAATTGGTGAAATCACGATTCCAGAAAATGAACCAGGCTCTTCTATTATGCCTGGTAAAGTAAATCCTACCCAAAGTGAAGCGATGACAATGGTAGTTACTCAAGTAGTAGGTAATGACGCAACGATTGCTTTCGCAGCATCTCAAGGGAATTTTGAACTAAACGTCTTTAAGCCCGTAATCATTTATAACTTCTTACAATCAACTCGCCTATTAGCAGATACAATGAAATCATTTAATGACCATTGTGCAATTGGCATTGAGCCAAATAAAGAAGTGCTTGATCATAACTTACAAAACTCATTAATGCTTGTAACAGCATTAAATCCATATATCGGCTATGAAAACGCAGCAAAAATTGCGAAAAAAGCTCATAAAGAAGGCACTACGTTAAAAGCAGCAGCTATCGCAAGTGGTCTGCTAACTGAAGAACAATTCGATGAATATGTAGATCCAGCTACAATGATTTACCCGAACGTGAAATAATATAAGTGTAACTAAACTATAATAGGTAAAAGGATTGGGGGTATGTCCCCAATCCTTTTATTTGTCATGAATGTTGGTTATGATTTTTCTATATTGATTAGAGAATAAATAAATGTATCATATGGCACATTATTTTGATGCATATATTTCTTTAATAAGCCTTCTTTTTCGAAGCCTACTTTTGTTAATAGCTTGTTAGAAGCATCATTTTCTGTGAAAACGATGGCTCCTATCCGCAATAACGCCATCTCTTGAAAGCCAAACGAAATTACTTGGTCCAATGCCTCTCGTGCATAGCCTTTTCCCCAGCTGTCAGGGAAAAGGGCATAACTGATTTCAGCTTTCTTATGCTCTGTTGACCATTCTTGAAATCCAATAGTACCTATTAGGCCTTCTCGCCCCTTTAGTTCTATCCCCCATTTAATACCTTGTTGTTCCTCATAGTTTTTTGAAAAACGATTAATGATTTGTTTAACTTGCTCTAAACTAGTTAATGGATTTTGACCGTAATGACGTAATACGTCGGGGTTAGAAAAGCAATTTAAAATAGCTTGTGCGTCATTTTCTGTAATTTCTCGTAATACTAATCGATCAGTAGTTAAAGTAGGGAACATGTGGCCACCTCTTTCAAGTATGTTATATCTTCCATATTTTATATGAATAGAGCGAAGATTGCTTCATTTATTTTTTAGTAACACGATTATTTACGTTTAATTTTTTGAATTTCAGCAACAAATATAGACTCTTCCGTTATTTTCACATATTGATAGGTGGATTCCTTCAAATAGCCTTCTTTGTTTAAATACTCTTTTAGGTCTGACTTTCTCTCAAAAATTTTTTCGTTCATCTGTTGCTCGTAATCCTGCTCCTCATTCCCTTTAGTAATGGTCATCAAATACATTTTCGTCATGTCCTTTTCCCCCCTTGGTTCATGCCATATTGATGCTTATCATAAAAAAACCCTGTCAGTGGACAGGGCGTCAGCAACGAAGCTGTTGATATCGTAAAAATATAAGTATTGATGGACGTACGACTAAACTCTTTGTGAACATGACCATTTCGTCCAGCATTTTCTTTTGAAATGGCTGAATGGTCATCGGCTTGAAACGACGGGTTGTCCGTTTCTTTTTATTTGGCTTGCTACCGTAGTATGTTCACGGTAATAGCCGTTGCTTTGATCGTTTGATGTTGCGGTGGTGTTTTGGGTTCCATATACAATGTTGTGTAATACGCATCCGCAATAACAATCAAGTAAATAATTAAAAGTAATCGTTTTGTTCAATGGCTCAAAAATCTCAGTTCTCCCTTTTCAAATCTAATCTGTTTCTACTAATTCATACGAACAGAGCTGAAAAAGGTTTCAACTATTTTTAGGGAGACAAATATGCCTCCCTTTCCCCCCTATACTGCTGCCACCATCATTTTCCCAACGATCGATATCCCAATGATCCTGATCTTTTTCTCTGCTTCTCGGAACGAATGCCAACTCACTCACCCTTTTCAAACGTTCTTATCTAGTTTATGAAAAGATAAGGGTTTTCGTTCATCGTAAAATAGGCTGAATTTTAAAGCCTAAGGCAATCGCCGCTCCGATACAACTTGATAGACAGCCCACGATCAAATAAATGCTTACTGTAGATTCACCAATCAAAACAGAGGCAATGCCGCCAATAACAGGAAATAATGCGACCATATAGCCACTTTTGGCTCCTCCAATCCTTTCGACTAGCTTTAAATAAAATAGCCAGGCCAGAAACGAGGCAATAACTGTTAAATACAGTAATGCCGATAGATACGTAATGGATGTCGGAATCATTATTTTTTGTCCTTCCATCCAAACAATTCCACACATGACCACACTACCAACAGCAAAGCCAATCGCATTCGCGTAAACCGGGTCAATTTGGCGCCTCGCATTTCTGGCAGAACTAGCATCACCGATTGCTGTCAATAGCGTTCCTAAAAACGCAATGAGAATCCCTTTGAAATCAGCTAATCCAGAAAAACTATGTAAAGTTGGATAGATTAATACACCCACTCCTATAACGCCTAAAATACCGCCAAGAAGAACACGGCGATGTAACGGCTCTTTCAGAAAAATTCGTAAAGCAATAGGCGTTAATATCACTTTTAATGAAAAAATTAACGTGACCATGGCTGCTGAGCTGAGCATCGTCGCGTAATACAAACATAAATAACTGAATGCAAAATTACAAACGCCAAAAACAATGATAAAAGGAATATCCTGCTTTTGTGGTTTACCCTGTGGTTTCATGAACCATGCCAGTATTAAAAATAATAGAGCTGTTATGACTAAACGATAGGTTAACGATAATTCTAAACTAACGGGGGTCCCTTGTATTTTTACGGCAATAAAGTTAAGACCCCAAACGATTAAACAAAATATATACATAAAATTCGTCATACTGTAAATTCCTTCAACTTTCCTATGCCTTCCATCTGCCCATCATAATAGTGTGATAGTATTGTCCATCTTTTCTGAATACCATTAGCATCTGCCCAGTCGATAGATTCTTGCATCAGGGCTTTACCAATGCCATAGCCCCAAAAATCCTTCCTGACACCAACACCAAAAGTAACCTTATGGGCCAGCCTTATCAATGTAGAACCCTCACATCTTGAGTATCCTACAAGTTGATCACCAACGACTGCTACTAAACATAGATTTTTAGGGCTTGCTAGGTCATTGGAAATGAGCTGCTCGAATCCTACTCGATCAATGAATCCCTCCCCTTGTGCTCGGTCAAAGTTTTCCGTTTCACCATCTAATTGTAAACGTAAATCTGACAAGGCTTGTGCATCCTCCGGTTCGGCACAGCGGACCGTATAGGACAACGCTTTATATTGATAGTTTCTTTTGTTAATCAGCATGCTGGAACTCCGCAACTGGCTGAATTCGTACAAATCGATTGTGCCAAATACATTCATGGTGCTGAATGATTTGTGGTGCTGCAAGAACATCATTAGATAATGTACTGTGGGCATCCTCCACTAAAATATTGTGATGATAGCCATGACTGAAAGCACTACGAATCGTTGTATCCAGGCAAAACTCCGTTTGTGCACCAGCAAATACTAATTGCTCAATATGTTGCTCCTGCAAGTATTGGGCAAGCTCAGTTTGATAAAAGGCATCCCATGTTGGTTTTTGAATCACCTTATCCTCCTCTTGTTGATGAAGACCATGATATAGCTCCCATCCAGGCTGACCGTAAGCAAAGTCTACATCCTCGGCATCCGTATGCTGAATAAAAATAATAGGTACTTCATTATTGCGTGCCCATGCAATTAACGAATTAATAGTATTGATGACCATTTCGTCATTCCATAGATTTTGTTGGCTGTCTAAAAAGAAGGCTTCTTGTATATCGATAATGATTAGAGCTTGTTTCATAGGATTCTCCTCTATTTGCGACTTTTTCTTAATTATTGTACTGAATTTTTTATTGGAAGAAAATATAAAAAAAGAAGTACCTAGCGATTTGCTAGATACTTCAACGTCTTTATTTCATTAATTCTTCAACAAACTCAACCGGCACATATGTTTTACCATTCTCTAATAAAGCAGGTGCTACGTCAAATTGGCGAATCGCTTTATTATAGCCATATTCTTTTTGACCACGAGTAATTGTGTAGGAAACAGCACCTTTAGAAATAATTGCACCTTTAGGCGTTACTTCTACTTCAAAGCCAAGCTTTTCTACGATTAATCGTAAAGGAACCATTTTTGTCCCTTCTACTTCATAAAAATCTTTTTGAATAATCTCCTCAATGGCACCATGATCTGGTGTTGGTTCAGGCGTTGGCACTGGGTCCACTTCAACTGGCTCTTCCTTCTCAATATTATCTAACACGATAACCTTTGAAGGTGGTGTTTGGGCAGGAATACTCATTGTTGCAATTGTGTAGAACACTACTAAGTGCTGCTCTTCTAAATCACTAGCTTTTAGCTCTTTGCCAGAAACACTTTCAATTTTTGTGTCTTCCCCCACATTTAATTTCAAATAATTGTCTGTATCGATTAAGTTTTTATCGAAGTAATCGACTTCCACGCTACCCATATTATCTTTTTCTACAATAATTACTTCTGGATTATACTGTGGTGGATATATAGCAAGCATAGGCTTTTTCGCATAAGAGTAAGCTGACACCTTATCCCCTTTTTGAAGCTTCACTTCTTTCCCCATATTGTCGAATACTAATGAATCTTTATCGACAACCACAATATTCGTCAGTTCACCTTCTACCACCGTATAGTAGGTCGCGTTGTCACGGACATCTACATTTTCAACTTTTCCAGTTACTTTAACAAAAACTGGCTGAGCTTGTTGCTCGTTAGTTTCTGAAGTATTCACAACAGCCTCAACCTCGCTCGCTGATGCAGTTGGAACGCCCATTGCGCTCCCTACTAATAATGCTGTCATAGCAAATGGTACGACCTTCTTCATTTTCATACAAAAAGCATCTCCTTCATTTCACGAATTCATAGAAGTAGTCGTCCTCATATGAAAAAGGTTACAATATGGCTAAATTTTTTTGAAAGCAGTCATTATACAGGTAGCACATTCCTTACTTAAAAGATAAATTTTAATCGGTTAAGGATGCGCTGCAAGAAGTATTGATGTTCACTTTGCTTGGTCCTTAAATCCCGAGCAACATCAGGATGATCGGTAATGACGCCGCTCACATTTTTTTCGATAAAGGTTTGTAAAGAACGGTCATCATTCAGCGTCCATACAAATAAATCCATCGGGTTCTGCTTCAGCTCCTCAATCAGCTGCTCTGTTACCCATGACTCCTCTAAGGCAATAAAATCCACACTTTCTTCCATCGGACCGATATTAAGCGCGTAGACAATACCCACTCTTAGATTCGGTACTAATTTTTTTAATTGTGTCATTTTCTGTCCATCTGAAGATTGCACATAATACGAATCCAGCACCTTGTATTTTCGTAGCTTTTCCACTAATTTGGGTAACATATCTTCCGTTTCCTTGCCATGTACCTTTAACTCAATGAGTAACGCAACATCTAAAGCTTTAGCAATTTCGATACAATCCTCTAAAGAGGCAATTTTATCACTATAGCCATTTTGATGAATCGTTAATGTTTTTAATTCACTTAAGGTCATATTAGCAATGACCCCGTTTTTACCTGCCAATCGCCGCAATGTACGGTCATGGAATACGACAAATTCACCATCTACTGTTTGCTGAATATCAATTTCAATGAGGTCTGCACCTGCATTAGCCGCGCTCACTAGCCCGCTAATCGTATTTTCAACATTGCCAGCCACATAGCCGCGATGGGCAATAATTTTTGTATCAGGTGCATAAACACTTTTCTCTAAAGAATTGATATTAATCATACTTAATACTACAAACACTACAAAGCAAATGAGCAGTAAAGGTTTATAACGTCGTTTCCTATGCTTACCCGATTTGTTGATTTTCCCTATAACCGGTGTATTGTAAGTAATGGCAACCATGACTTGTGAAAACATGGCCTGTAATAAACTAAAGAGCACCACAAAGACCATTTCTAAAAAGGCGAGCGTTAACCCGGCTGTCATCAATGCGGCATTTGGTAGCAAGCGTTCCATTAAATAAAGTGGAATCGTGCCAATTACGGTTATACTGAGCATGACGAATAAATGCCCTGTTAAAAGCATGACCAATAAGGCTAAAAGCTCCAATAAACCTCTTTTGGAAAATCGCCAGCTTTGCTTGAATGAACGTAAAATAGAAATGTTTGGCTGGATCGTAAAAATAGGTAACGTTAAAATACTCCGAATACCGATCATCACTAAAATACTTGCCACTGCGGCATATGCTAGCCTACCTGCTCGACTACTCATGATTTCTTCTGTTAAAAAATGTGGAAGTGAGATGGATTGGGTTAAGGTGAGTGGTAGCATGAAAGAAGCGAGTGGCATTAATAGAGCAAGATAGACGATTAAAAATAGTACTTGGACACTAAAAAAATACACAACCTTACGATTCAGTTGCTGCCATATAGAAAAAAATCGATAGCGCATTCCTCTTTGTTGATGAAAGGCCATTAAAAATAAGAAGCCCATTTCATAATAAACAAATAATAAGAACAACAAGATGAATAGACAAATCATCATCATGACAAAGGGATGGGCCACAAAGCTTTGCCAATTTTGCTCGGTAATATGTGTATATCCTGTTACTCTGAGCATGAGCTTTAACATCGTAGAGCTTACAGGGATCATTAATAAAAACTGAAAGATTCTAATTAATGCGAAAACCTGTACATAGTCAAATCGATATATATAAATATTATAAACAGCCTGTCGCATTACTTGTCCTGCCTTGTGCACATAATCACCCCTGTTACAGTTAAAATCGCTCTCTTCTAACGTATGTTTTGGCCGCCACGGCACAGTACTCAAAGCAATAAAATAGCAATTTGTTCAAGTATCCTATGCAGCTTGGAGAGAAAAGATTTGTGTATTTATCGTGACGTTCTCCATTTTCTTGAAACTTTTCTCGAAGCTATCCTGTATATAACTAGATACCCCGTAGCGAAAGGAGCGCAAACATGAAATTCGACATTGGCGATATGATAAGTACAACGGTTCTTCTATGCCTGTTTTTAGCTATCTTTTTCGGCATGATTCGTATGATCAAAAAAATGAAAGCAACGATACCTGTGCCTCCTCCACCAACCATGCAACAGCAAGTAGAGGACTTAACAAAACGAGTAACGAGCTTAGAACACCAAGTAAATAATTTTGCGAATAGGAAATAACTAAAAAAATCGCTGCAAGGTTGCCCTTCAGCGATTTTCATATACAATCTTACCATCTACCACCGTACAAAATACTTCAATTTGAGGTAGTAGCTCTATAGCCACTGTGAAAATATCCTCTTTTAAAATCGTAAAATCGGCTGTGTAGCCCTCTGCAATTTTACCACGACTGTGCTGCTGTCCAATGATTTCAGCCGCTCCCCCTGTATACAAATGGACCGCATCGAAACGAGAAATTTTCTCCTTAGGATTATAGCCATCATGTTTTTCTCCCACATTGCATCGTGTGACAGCAGCATAGATTCCGATTAATGGATTCGGTACTTCAATCGGCGCGTCACTGCCACCAGCCACCACAAGTCCACGGTCAAGAAGTGACTTTAAAGGATGTAAGCCTTGAGCACGCTCCTCTCCAAGCTTCAATAGCTCAGCGTCATACTCCCCCTGAACAAATTGCGGCTGCATATCGATAGCAACAGGTAATTCAGCTAGTTTACTTAAAATGCCCTCGTCGACCAAGCTACAATGGATCACCCGATCAAGCTGACCAGCCTGTGGTGGATATGCCGCAAAAACATCTAAAATCAGTTCGATGGCTAAATCTCCGATTGCATGGACGGCGACGGTTTGTCCATATTGACGAGCTAGCTGCACATACTTCGTTAATTGCTCTGTCGTATGAATAAGCATTCCTGTATTGTCTGGATCATCATTGTATGGTTGACGTAGTGCTGCCGTTCTTCCGCCAAAGGCTCCATCAATAAAGATTTTCATGGCACCGAACTCCAAGAAAGGCGAGGAAGTAGTATCCAGCTTTTCTACTTCCTCAAATACGGTATGATGCTGCAATAAATGAACTTTGAAAGATTGCTGAGATTCCACTATTTTACGGTAGGCTTGAATGGGTTGGCTTGGCGGTCCATAATAGCTTAAATCCTCCGAATGTCCCCCCACTAAACCATATGCCTGTAATGAGGCCACCGCTTTCACTAAAGCATCCTCTATATACGCAGGTGTAATATGGGGCATCTGATTGACCACTAAATATAACGCCGCATCCTTTAATACGCCCGTGAGCTGACCATCTATTTTTTCAATAATCCCCCCCTCTGGTGAGGGTGTAGCGTGGGTAATCCCTGCAAAAGCAAGTGCCTTAGAATTAGCTAAAATTAAATGGTGACAGCTACGCTTGATGAGTAAATAGGCTTCACCAAGCGCATCCAGCTCTGCTAAAGTTGGAAAAATGGGCTCTTCAAATTGGTTTTCATTTAATCCAATCGCTATAACCCATTCTTTGGGCGATGCCTTGGACATACGCTCTTGAAGCTTCTCTAGTAACGCCTCTTTACTCGTAATAGCCGATACATCAATATGCTTTAATTTTTCCCCGTAACCAATAATATGTAAATGACTATCTACAAAACCTGGATACATGACATTGCCTTGTAAATGTCGAGTAGAAGTAGCTAATGGCGACAAGCTCTCCACTGAGCCTGTCGCCACAATTTTCCCATCTTCTTCAAGGACTGCTTCTACTGTTTCACCAACCTGAGCCATCGTGTAAATCTTTCCACCTGTCCATAATGTTGCCAAAACAATTCCCCCTATGTCCTATGCTATTGCTTCAATTAAATGTGCTCTTTCTAGACGGCGACGGACAATCACACCAATCCATGCTGCCATTACCGCTTTGACAATCCCTACTACTATAAATGGTGCAGTACCACCCAAGAAGGCTGCTGTCCATGTATAATCTGCTACGATTTTTAACCATACCGTACCGAATGATAACGTAATAATCATGCCGATAATATTGGCAATAATCGCTTGGGTAAACGTAATACCAAATTTATCTAAGTATAAGCCCATAATAATCGCTGTGGCAAGGAATCCTACAATATATCCCCCTGTTGGACCGACTAAAATTCCTAGACCTCCAGACATTCCACTAAACACTGGTAAACCAGCTGCCCCTAGTAAAATATATAATAGAACAGATAATGTGCCTAATCTTGTCCCTAAAATAGTCACGACAATGCCGACTGCTAAAGTTTGTCCTGTAATTGGAATTAGAGGTAGTGGAATAGTCACCTGTGCCAAAACAGCAATAATCGCTGCCCCAAATGCCGCTAACACATATTGATATGTACTTCCTTTTTTCAATGTAAAAAGCCTCCCTTTGCTATACGTTAACTAATAATAAAAATAAGTTAACACAAAGATAAAGCAAATAAAAACGCTTGTCAATAAAAAAAGAGAAATTGCTAGATAACTATCGCAATTTCTCTTCGCTATTATTACCATAAAGGTTCCTTCATAGAATCCTTGTCCTGTAGCTTAAAGATATATGGTACAACCTGATAAAGAAAAATCAGCACCCCTACTAGGAAGAAAATAAAACCGATGAAGTAATTATGGAACACATGTTGCAGCATAATGAATAGAGGGATTGGCATTGAAAGGATCCCCCCTAATTGCATGGATTTTTTCGTACGATACTGTTTTTGGCCACAATGAGGACACACAATTTCTCCATTTTTGCGATACAATTTGCGTGCCTCCTTTTCAGACCAGCTTTCCCCGCATTCAATACAAATAGGAAGACCATATCCTTTTTTTAGTAATACGCGCTTGACAATATAAGCAGCACCGATAAAAAAGCCCAACAACAAAATTCCTCGAACGTAATCAGAATTGAATATTGTCCACCAGCTCCAGGCATCGGACTGTATAGTTGCTGCTTGGTGACCTGTGGTGCGCTGTTCCTTCTGCTCTGATAAAAGATAACTAAAACTAATGACCAATACAGTAAAGGTAGCTAGTACGACGCGGTACGTCCATTGATTACCTACTTTATGCATTTCTTTCTGTCTAGCCTTTTCTGCGATGAGTTGTTTACGCTTCCCCGAGAATTTTACATCTTGTAGTTCCTTTAATAGCTCTTCTTTAAATTGATTCATGTCGTAGCACCTCCCAATCAAAGTCACCGATTGCTGTTGCCAGCTGTTTACGCGCTCGTTGTAGCCTTGTACGAATTGTCGCTTCTGGGCATCGGACAAGCTGTGCAATCTCTACAGTTGTCATCTCCTCAAAATAATACAAAACTAGAACCTCACGATAAGCTACCGATAACGTAAATAACGCCTCTGTCAGCTCTTGTTTGACCGACTTCTCGAGCACTTTCTTCTCTGGTGTAATCGCCGTTGTGCGGCCCGAAATCTTTTCAAATAATGTCAGGCGTTTACTTTTCCAGCTCCGTAAATAATCATGGCTCCGATTGACTGTCATTTTTACTAAATATGTACGCAATGATGCTTGCTGGCGAAACTGCTCCTGCTTTTGATAAAAGGCTATGAACACATCCTGCACAATATCTTCCGCTGTCGCTTTATTCTTCACATATAAATAGGCGACCTTTAGTAAGTAATCCCCATGCTCCTCGATCACTTGTTCAATATCCATCATTGCACTCACCTACTTTCTATACTACTGACGGACGCCATTGCCAATGCGATTCATTTTTTCTAAAAAAATAAAAAATCCGCAGCGGCTATTGCCAAGTCTGCGAATTTTTGAATTCATCTATTAAATACCCATTTCTCGCATCGTCGTTGCAACTTTTGCCATTCGGTCATCCAAATCTTTACCGATGAATGGTGGTAAACGCAATTCACTGATGATAGAACCATCACTCATAAAGAGAATACGCTCCGTTCGTGCCGCTATTTTCGGATCATGTGTCACAAGCATAACCGTTGTACCTTCTTGATTGATAGAGGCTAGAATATCCATAATTTCCTGGGCAGACGTTGAATTCAAAGCGCCTGTTGGTTCATCACCAAATATCATCGATGGACTACTAATTAAAGCACGGCAAATGCCTGCCCGCTGAAGCTGGCCACCTGAAACCTGCGTAATATCACGCTTTGCTAAGTCTGCAATCCCTACTTTTTTCATGATGCTCTGTGCTTTTTCCGTTAATGCATCCACATTTTTTCGCTGATTACGCACTGCGGGTAATACTATATTATCAAGGATATTTAAGCTTTTAAGAAACGTGGGCTGCTGAAACACAAAGCCCATCCGCGTTCGACGGAGCTCAGCTAGCTCCTTGTCATGGAGTGTTGCTACATCAACTCCATCAAAAGAAACCCGACCATGATCAATGCTATCCATACCACTAAGAGCATACAGTAAGGTTGATTTGCCGCAACCCGAGGGACCCATAATGGAAACGAACTCACCCTCATATAAATCGATGGATACAGCCTTTAAAACCTCATGTCGCTCTGTTCCGACCTGAAATGACTTGACTATTTGTTCACCAGTCACAAGTTTTTTCATGTTCTACTCCTTTATATAATCCATTATTTTTAATTGTCCCGCCTTAATAGTCCCAATAAGCGTTGCTAGAAGTACGACGCAGAGGAGGGCTAATGGGCAAAAAACATAGGCAGCTAATGGATTAATGATAAAATTAAATGAAGCTGCACCAAAGGATGCAATGACCGTGGTCGTCAGAAATTCCCCTAATGTGTTGGCGAGCAATGTCCCCGCAAAAATAGCCAACATTAAGACAACAACTGATCGTGCCGCATATTGTATGGAAATATCGACGTTCGTAAAGCCCATCGATTTCAAGATAGCGATGGGAGATCGATCCTTTGCGATCAGCATGTTCATAAATAACAGTGTCACCAGCACACACATAAAGAGAGCTACTATAAGGGCTGCACTCGATACTTGCTTCATGGAGCTGATGGTCGTTCCAAAAGTTTGATAAATATATTCATCAATGCCTGAAACCTTGGCAAAATAGAAGCTATCTGCATACTCCGCAACCTTTTTTTCGACTTCCGATTGTTTCGATAGCGAACCATAGAAAACATTCCACATACTTTCTGTGGAATCATCAAAGAATGCTGCCTTCGCTGTTTTCCCACCATTAGTAATATCCGAATAGATGCCACTTACGGTTAGGGTTTTCGTTTCACCTTGGATGATAAGTAAAATGGTATCGCCCACTTTTTTTTGAAGCTCCTCCGCATTAAGAACAGAAAGTGCTATTTCATCCTGAGCTACCGGCGCACTCCCTTGCGCATATTCTACTGGGAAAACGGTATGGTCGCCCAACTCAATTTTTAGACTTTCTTCCACGCCATCATTTGTAATGGTGGTAAACTTTTTCGTTGTCAAAATCGTATAATCTGTAATACCTTGATCTCGCTCTAGCGTTTTGACCACAGCTGTTACATGCTGAACATGTTGACTGCCTTGCGGGATATCTATGCGGATGTCGCTATTGCCTATCCCCATATACGTAATAAAATTTTTGGAGGAAATGGTATGGTATAAATTTTGAGGCACAATGATAATAAAAGTTGCTACTATGAAGACAGTGAGCATTGTGGCATATAAACCTTTACGAGAAAGCACATCCTTCACACCCAAAACGAGATTGATTGGAAGCCTTTTATTGGAGCTAATATTTAGCCACCTCGCATGTTTACCTTTACTTTGTATTGCGCCAAATCGGATAGCCTGAACAGCCGAAAGCTTGCGAAACTGTTTCAACATAAATTGTACATAAATTAGTATAGAAGCAAATACTAGTACCAGACCGATAATAGTGAATAGCCAGACCAATGATGTATTCGCTGTATCCCCCATATATAGGCGGATATTGGCTAAAAGAATATCCCTCACCGTAAAGGAAAGTATAAAGCCAAGCACACAGCCAAATGCCGCTATTACGCCATATTTAGCAAGATACATTTTCTGAATATCTGTAACACGTATACCAATAGCCTTCATTATACCGATTTCACGATAATCCTCTTCCATTTTTGTTAGCAATGTAAAACGGATACACATAAATGCAATGACTACCACGAGTACGCTGATTAATAAAATAACAGCGATCATCAAACCATCCGATATGGAATTTATCATTTTGAAGAGCGGCCAAGTAATCGTAGGTCCGTTCGCTTCTAAATGTGCACGATGATAGTCCTCTTCAAAGCTTCTTAAATCAGCCAAATCTTTCAAACGAAACTCTATTAAATATTCAATAGTACCGGCTGCCTGAATCGCTGCATAATCCTCTTCACTCACAAGGAATCGCTTGGATGATGCTAGCATGGAATTCATTTGCGAATCCCGTAAAAAACCTGCAACCGTAAATGGCTTATTATGGACCATCACTGTATCACCAAGCTTGGCTGTGCCGTCCTTCATATAGCCTACAGGTACATAAATGTCTCCGTTATCTGCTTCAATCACATGGCCATCAAGGTCTAGTAAAAAATCAAACTTCTCACTTTGCGTAGTTAGCCCATTGTCCTGAACATTTTGTGCAAGTGTGTTGCCTGCCATGTTGATCTTGGCACCATCTACATTGAGAAATTCGTTGATCTGAAATTCATCCACCAGCTCATTTCGCTCGGCAAAGTCAATGAGACGCGCTTGATCGATAGTACCCGAATGCATCTGAAGAAAATGTGGTGTTTCTGCTTGCTTTAATAATGTATCAATAGAGGTTGATAAATGAACAATCAGAACGGCCGAAAGCGTAACAAGCATAGCCGCACCTGCGACAAACAGTGTTGTCAAACATGTAATTAGCTTACTATTCGCTATATCATTCCGCACAATTTTGAAATACATAGGTCACCCCTTTGTCAGTTTTAAGACCCTAAGTACAATTATTTCGTCCCGTCTTCCCCCTCATGACCAAATATTTTCATCATGTACAACAAACTACCGCTTTCCACGCCTAGCATTCTCTCTACATTGAAGATAAATGCTGGGACACGAGCAGCCCGCTCTTCATCTGACAACAACACCAAATCATCATCGAAGACGGTATTTGTATATGCGACAATCATCTCCATGCATTCGTATGGGTACGGTGTATGATAAATCCCTTGTGCAATACCCTCACGGATGATACTCGTCAATAATGGCGGTACTTGATTCATGACCACCTGCTGTATTTTTCGATGCATTAATGCATTTTGCGGCTTATGAATATGGTCCATAATTTCCTGACCATTTTCATTCTGCATATTTAATGCCATCACAACCCTCAATATGCGCTCATTCACCGTAATGCTATGATCCTCTGCCACTACCCTTGCCTTCGTTAACATCGTTTCCGTATAACGTTCAATGAGGGCATCCATAATATCTTCCTTGGATTTAAAATGATAATAAAGAGTACCGCGTGCAATTCCTACTTTTTCAAGAATATTATTTGTGCTAGTGCCATCAAACCCCTTCTGCGTAAACAGTTCATCTGCTGCATCTAAAATTTCATTTCTGCGTTCCTCTGCCTTTTTCATTTCCCTCATCTTAACAACCCCCTATAATCGACCGACTGACTGTCGAAATATCCTAGCTTTATCGTAGCACAACTATATTCCATATGGCAATATTTTCTACAGCCTTTTTTCCAATAAAAAAACTGCCCCGTTCCCATTAAATACGGCTGAACCGCCAAGAAAAAACGACAAAAGCCATCGAGAGTGCTCGACGGCTTTTACCTACAATCATTATTCTTCGTTCCTTTTATACTCTAATATATCCCCTGGCTGACATTCTAACGCCTCACAAATCGCCTCTAACGTTGAAAAGCGAATCGCTTTCGCCTTACCATTTTTCAATATAGATAGATTCGCCATCGTTATGCCAACCTTCTCTGAAAGTTCTGTTACACTCATTTTCCGTTTTGCCAACATGACATCAATATTGATAATCATCGCCATAGTATTCACCTCAAACCGTTAAATCATTTTCTGATTTGATATCGATGGCATTTTTTAGAAGCTTTTGAAGAACAGCAGCAAAAACTGCAACTACAAAAGAAGCACCAATAATGACCATTCCAATAAGTATAAGACCTGGGGCATCGTCTACTTCCGCAGCATAGTATATCAGTGGCATGCCAACCACGTAAACACTACTAATGACAATTGCACAATATTTAATTTTAATTAAAGCTGTCACTGATAGCTCTGAAAATGCAATGTTTTGATCAATATAGCTTAGCAGCTTGATCGTCGTATATAGAGCAACAAAATAAGCAATTGCCGTTGCATAGACGCCAAGTAATGCAGCAATGGTTAAGACCGGTGAATGCTGAGCTGTGTCTAAAGCAACACGTGGCACCACCCATATACATAAGGCAAAAACCGGCAACCCCATTAGAAAAACAGCAATCTTTAAAAAGAGCGTTTCCCGTTTCATATTACGCACCTCTTTTATTTAATATCCTGTTCAATTTACCATATAATTTATCGTTTTTCAATAAATTTTTATCTAATTTCATGATATTAACAATATCCATTATTTGGTTTAATTTTCTTTTTATTGTGCTATAATCGTTTTTACCATTGTTGAAGGGGGTATTTCAATGAATGACCAAGCTGCAGAAAAAACAATAGAAACAGAGCGTCTCATGCTCCGACTATTCACAGAAGCAGATGCACCTGAAGTAAGTGCATTGTGTAATAATTTTGCTCTATATAAAAGCACGTTAAATTTACCTTATCCCTATACGGTAGACTGTGCATTGTCATGGATTTCCACTCATCAACAAAATTTTGAGCAAGAGCAGCTCTATGAATTTGCCATAACGGACAAACAAAGTGGGCAATTATATGGGGCCATTGGACTGTCGAATCGTCAGCAACACCAAAATGGAGAAATGGCTTATTGGATTGGTGAGCCGTATTGGGGAAATGGCTATGGAACAGAAGTTGCCCGTGCCATCATTGAATTTGCTTTTAAGGAAAAACAGTATCATCGTGTTTATGCGCGGTATTTTCTTTCCAATCCCGCCTCTGGCAAAATCATGGAGAAATGTGGCATGCAGTATGAGGGAACGTTAAAGGATCATGCTTGTAAAAACGGTACTTTTGAGGATATCGTATTTTACGGCATAATTAATCCTTACCGTAGCTTGTAAACGTACATGAAAGAGGCACCTCCTATAAAGTCATGCCTCTTTCTCTTTAAATACCATTTCCCACATCACAATAATGGTTATAGTGTGTAATTTGGTTGCGTCCGTTACGCTTCGACTTGTAAAGTGCTTCATCCGCATGTTGGATAAGCTCTTCCACTATCTTTATCTTGCCAAAATCATTAGTACTAACACCAATACTAAATTCCAATTGAACGGTTTCACCATTCACCGTGAGTGACAAAGCCGTTAAGGTTTGATAAAGGTTGTCAGCTAAGGTTTGCACCGTTTCCCCCTCTTTTACTTGACTGAGGATTATAAACTCATCTCCACCAAAACGAGCGACAATCGATTCAAAGGGTTGAAAATAATCTTGCAATGTTTTAGCGGTATTCGTTAATGCATCGTCTCCAAATAGATGACCATTCATATCATTAATTTCTTTAAAATGGTCTAAATCCACCATCATTAACGCTAATTGCTGATTACCCTCAGCTGCTTTTTCGAGCATCCTCTTTGCATTTTCATCAAAATAACGTCGATTGTAAATATTCGTCAGCGGATCGAAATAAGCATTTTTTTCAAATTGTTTCTTATGATCGTTATACTCCATTTCAAATAATACATGAGAGTAATTTTCACGTTGAATTTCTAACAAAATACTAATATATTCTTTCTGAACAGCACATAAAACAATTTTATTGCCCTGATCCTCTATAAGCTTCACTAATGAATTATAAATGATTTGAAGCAAAGACAAATCATTGTTTTGCAAAGCATAATGCTTAGTCTTTTGATATAAATCAATAGCTTCACTTACGCGTCCCTGTCGTTCACAGAGAATGGCATAGGCATTGAACACCTCTAATTGTACTTTTGAATAGGGCGGGTTATGAATCGTGGCTAGTAGTTCTTGTAATAGTACATTGGCCTCATCAAACTCATCCAGCCATATCAGTGATACTGCTAGGTTTGTTTTCGGATACATAATTCCTGTATAAGGCTCTTTATGCTGCACTTCAAACGCATTCGAGTAATAAAGACTTTTTAAGGCGAATTCCTTGGCTGTACGATAATTGCCCATCGATATTTCCAAATCGCTTAGATTATTATAAATCTTCCCCAAGCTCTCCACATGTTGAATAGATTCAGCAATTTTTAAGCCCTTTAGCATCAGCTCTTCAGATTTCTTTAAGTGACCAAATGTCCCCCAATATATCGCGGCTATATTATAATACTGAATGAGGTCAATATCATTGCCATGTTGAAAAGTTAGCTCACGATATTGTTCAAGTACACTAATCGACAGCTGTAAATCACCTGTTTGAAAATAACTGGCACAGCTATAGCGTAATAAAAGGATTGCCTTATCATACATTCCAAGCTTAATGGCACTTTCAATTGCGGCATTACTTATTTCTATATATTCTAAAAAACGATCCGCGTTATATAATTCATTGAGCGTAATCCATAATTCTTCAAATTCTTGTACGTTCATACCGCTCCCCCTTATATTCAACCTTACTTCTTTAATACTACCTGCGCGAATAAAATATTACAATTCTTTGGACTCATTTATTTTTACAAAATTAAGCAATTAATACTAGACAAATAAATAATTGTGTATATTATCCTACGTTTCTAATTTTATATTTTTATGGTAAATTTAACATAGTACTTTCACTATAATTTTCTCGCTAACAAAAAACAAGCCTCTTTCACAGAGACTTGTTAAGATTCTTCTATACTTAGTAATTCTTTTAATTTCTTAGCCTTTTCGGAGCTTAATTTAATTTCTCCACTCCCTATCTTTTGGAGATAAAGTAAACCGCCATAGCCTTTCCATATTTCAATACGCACCCCCTCCACCTGAAGGGAGTAATCAGGGGGCCTTCTCATATAGTCTGCTGTCTGCCAAGGCATATCCTGCAAGAATTCAGCTACTTCTTGTTCATTTTGCAGATCGAGCTCCAAAGTGACATTAGGCTCCAATACCTCCACATCGTTTAATAAGCCATACTTCCTAACAACCCCATTTTCCTCGATGCTACCCGTTTCAGTCGAATGGAGGGTAATATAGTCCCCTTGTTCTACAGGAAAATCAGCTAATACAGGGTACCAATCAGCTTGCTCATACTTTTCCTCCAGCTGTTCTTCTGTCATTTGATCGAGATCTTTTGGAATAATACCTTCGATAAATAAAAAGGCATTCGACTCAACCTTTGCAACGGTTCCTACTAAAGAGGTGCCAGATGTATTAGTACGGTCCACGATGTTATTTTCCTTTTGAAAGGCCGTCGCCTGTTCAGCAAAATTCATTTGGAAATACCGAATAGCCTCAATATCTGCGACGCCTTTATAGGCATAAAAAGTTGGATATTTTTCCTTATACATCGCGTAGAGCTTCGTTCTAGCTAGATACATCGGCAGGAGAGGTTCCATATAAACATCCACATATTTACTCGGTTCTACTCCTCGAAAAAGAGCTTTATTTTCAGGTGATTGCTGTAGCATTTCCATTTGCTCAACAAAGTTTTTCCTCTCCGTCTCCAGCTCATCCTTTGTATAGGTAATTCCTAATGACTCTGCAAAAAAATATGCGGCAACAAGCTTTTCATACGAGCGATAAGCCTCTTCTTGATAAAATTCCTTATTTTGATTGGGCCACATCATTTGGGCTATACGCTCAAAATGATCGAGCTGGGTTTCATGAAACCATGTAGTCGTCTGGGTCGTTTCCTTCCCTAACAGCTGTACCAGTATAAACCCTGCCACACATACGGTGAGCACCACCGATAAAAGTGTGAATCGATAAGGCTTCTTATTGGAATTCTTAGAATGTAGCACATATTGTTTAACACGTTCTTTGCTACTCGTCATATCCCCTGCTACCTTCACCAATTCTTTGTGTACTTTATTCATCCTTTAGCACCTCCCATTCCTCCTGCTTTAGATAGGACTGTAATGCCTCTCTTGCCCGTCTCAGCCTTGTTTTCACCGTATTTTCAGAAACCTCTAAAACTAGGGCAATATCATGTATTTTCATTTCTTCAAAATAATAAAGAACAATCGGCTCTCTATACAGAAGTGCTAGCTTTAATATTGCCGCTCCCACAGAGGATCGTTCCTCCGCCATGACTAGCTCATCACGTTGTTTATTCCACTTCATAGGAAACACTTTTTCTTGTATTAATAGTTTTTTATAATGCCAGCTTTTTAAATAATCCTTGCTACGATTAATCGTTAAAGTGGATAAAAAAGCGCGTAGCTGTCCACGTTCCTCATAATTACACTGAGAAAATTTAATAAAAACCTCCTGTACAATATCCTCCGCCGTTTGTGGGTTCTTTACGTAAAAATAAGCGAGGCGCAATAAATGCTCTCCATGTTCATCCATGATTTGTTCAAGTATGCCATCCACCTCCCCCTCTTACACAATAAACGATTCCCAATGAATCACGGTTTCAAATTTTTTCTAAACGTGTATTGACCTTGGAGCATACTCCAATGTTAGGATAATTGTAGGAGGTGCTCATATGAAAATAAAACAATTTGCCGAGAAGTTTCAATTATCCACCGATACAGTCCGTTATTACGAAAAAGAAGGACTACTACATCCACAGAAATTAAACAATGGCTACCGTGTGTATGATGGCATATGTGAACAGACCATGAAATTTATTCTCGTCCTACGCCAGCTTGGCTTTACCTTGCAAGAAATCAACTATTTACTGACACTTGAAAAAAAACCTATATCCACCGAGTGTAATGAAGAAACAGTACAGCTATTTTCTGCAAAGATTGCCCATATTGAACAACTCATGCACTTTTATCAGCATGCACGACAATCGCTACAGCTAACTAAAACATTAATGGCTGATGGACAATTTAAAAACAATCAAGAAAAAATTAATTCACTTATTGAAGATATGTACCAAATTTTACAGGAAGGTCGTGGTTACAATGAAACTACGTAAAATTATCTCACTAGAATATGTCATCGCTTTTATTTTAACGGCCTTTTTCTATGGTCACTTAGATTTTTCATGGCTATCATTTATTGTATTTTTACTGCTGCCTGATATCACTATGGCCGGTTATATGATCAATTCAAAAATGGGTGCCCTTTGCTATAATATGGGGCATAGCTTCGTCATACCCGCTATCCTTCTCGTAATTGGCTTTACGCTTTCCATCCCAACCCTTCTAATGGTTGCCTTGATTTGGCTGGCACATATTTTCTTAGATCGAGCACTCGGTTATGGCTTAAAGTATGATGAAGCCTTTACAAAAACACATTTACAGCAGATTGCATAATGAGCAAGATGAAGCATTAAAAATAGGAGCTTGGGTATCCACGCTCCTTAAGGGATCAATGAACGATCATTTACTTGAATGTCTCCTCTTTTAAATGATGTAAATACGTTAACGTAAAATAAAAGCAAATTCTTACTAGAAGAAGCAGGATTCTCATCCGAGATCCTGCTTCTAAACTTTTTATATTAATCGTTTTAACAGTGATTCATAAAGCCCTACCATCAATAATCCAATTATTATCGGAATAAGTGACGTAAAGCTGAAATAAAAGCCTACTTCATCATATAGGCCTGTAAAATGAAATTGTAGCCAAGACACTTGATAGGTATCGCCTACCCCGTATAAAAAAATAGTAGTAAATAAAAACAGTGCAAGACATTTCAACCCTTGTGCTCGTTTCATAGCATCACCTCATTGAACAAGTTCCATTTCTTTTGCATAGCTTACAAGATCCTCTATCGTTAATTCAGGATTTTCGCCAACAATACTATATTGATAGCCCTTTTCTTGCCAAGCAATCGAACGGAAATTTTTATCATCCATAACCGTTCCTTTTTGTCCTCGAATATCTACCTCTTTTTCCTTTAAGATGGGGCCAATTTCAGCGATACTATCATCTGCTTTAAAAATAGTGACGAAAAAAGCTAGCTCCCCATCTAATCCAATGTCAAAAGAATATTCTAGTCGATCCTCTAATCCTTTAACCATTGAAATTTTATCTATAGTTAGACCATTTGTTTGCGGAACCATTAAAAACTTTTCTAGTTGTTGCTTCGCTTCGTCCAATGAAATTAATTCTGAAGTATCTTCACCGCTAATTTCTTGGATTGTTACATCTTTTGGTAGATCAAGCATAAATTGTTGATCATCAATTTTTTCACCAACATTTATTTTTGAGTATTCAGTGATCATTTGATTACCTGCATTATCTGATTTCATTTTTAACGTCAGCCAAGTTTTTTTGTCAATCCATGCTTCTATATCCCCAAATAATGAATCAGATTTTTTAGCTTTTGCTACAATTTTATATGTGTCTCTCCCAGCAACCTTCTCTTCACCGGATATTTTAATATCATGTGTATCTTTAACCAAATTAAAAACAAGCTGTACCTCTTCCCTAGGCGATTGCAGTCCGTCTAATTCACCTTGTGGATAAGCCATTTTATAGGCTGTATGTTGAGTGACATCATAACTTATCAGTTCAGAATCAGTTTTGACTGTGATGACATGTTCATCATTGTCCCCTTTCATCTCTATACGTCTATTGCTATTCTTGACCCATTCTTTCACTTGAGCTTTGCCACCTAGCTCCCCCATATCTAGCGTATATTCGCCATAATAGGTAAGTGGTTCCCTCGATTCCTGAAGTGCTTGCTCAATAATTTCTTGCGGTGAATACGATGCCTCCGTATTACAGCCAACTAAACTAAATGTCATGGCAGCGATTAAGCCCGCTGCTCGGCATGATTTTTTCCAATTCATAGTTCATCTACTCCTTTATAGGTGGTAGCCAGCAGACAACAGCTGTTCCAATATTCTCCCTAGAAAGCAGCTCTACAGTGCCACCATGTTTTTCAATTATTTGATTCGTAATATTTAAGCCAAGACCTGTTCCTCGTTCTCCAGCCTTTGATCTTGCATGATCCGCTTGATACATGGGCTCGAATAACTTTACAATGTCCTTTTGTGGCAAGCCCTGCCCAACATTCTGCACAATCATATACATACCCTCTTGCTTCGTTAAAGCTGGCTTAAGGAAATCAAACCCCCATTCCGGAAAACTTCCAGCTTTAATTGCCGCTAAACCAATAGAAGTACCGATCTCACCATAACGCCATGCATTGCTCAATAAATTATCTATCACCCGCTGAAGTTGTTTAGGGTGCACAGCATACAGCCCAGCTACATCACAGAACACTTCTAATGTAAAACCTTGTTCCTCACATAACGGTTCATAGTCTGACAAAGCCATCTCAAAAAATTCTTCCCCATCAACTGCTACCAGCTCTAATTCATAGTTCGTTGATTGGAGCAATGTAAACATCAATAAATCTTCTAGCATATGCTTCATTCGATCAGCCTTCGTGATGATGACCTGCTGATATTCTTCTTGCTGCTGTAGTGATAAACCATTGTTTAGTAAGGATTCTGCATAGGCTTGAATAGCGGTAAGAGGCGTTTTTAAATCGTGGGAGATACTTGCAATCATCATCTCTTTTTGCTGTTGTTCTACTTTTAAGGAAGCCCGGGCCATTTCAATTTCATGTTGCATCGCCATAAATGTTTGGGAAAGTGAACCAATCTCATCTTTTCTTGAACTTAAATTGGATTCTATATGCTCCCCTTTGGCAAAACTTCGCATTTGATGCATCAGTTCGCTTAATGGTCGATTAAGTTTCCCATTAAGCAACAAAATGACCCCTATATAAATTACTAGAAACAGCAAGATAGAGCCTATAATAACAAGCCATGAACGCTTCTCTACACCTTTTACCCAATCCGTTCTTATTAATTGAATTTCATAGATGCCCAACAAGTCCCCATTGTGATATACAGGCTCCTTGTAGGTAAAGGCGTTGTACGATTGTTGTAAATCATATAAACCTTTAAACATCCGCTCTTTCCATACATAGCCCGATTGTAAAGGGTTAGAGGAATATAAGACAAAACCTGATTTCGTGTAAAGTGTAATCGCTAGCTGCCCATTGGTCAGCTCTTCTATCTCTTCTAAATTTGCAATTTTTTGATATAGTGCTGGATTGTCAACAACCGCTTTTACCTGATTTAGCTCTGTCCATTTATCAAAGTATTCGGCAACATTTTTATCTTGATAATAAGCATTTATCCACACATATAGACTATAAGCACCAGATATGGGCAACACCATGACAATAAAAAAAGTGATAAGTAACCAAGATTTAATTTTCATAATGGTTCACCAATAAAACGGTAACCCTTGCCCCACACAGTTTGAATAAAATATGGATGTTTAACCGAATCCTTAAGCTTTTCTCGTAGTGCCTTAATATGTACTGTGACAGTATGTGTGTCCTCTAAAGTCGTTTGCTGCCAAATATGCTGATATAGTTCCTCTTTCGTAAAGGTTTGCTTCGGATTTTTTGCTAATAGATTGACAAGAGCAAATTCCTTTTGAGTTAACGCTATTTCTTGCTGATTAACGCTCACTATCTCTCGTTGCCAATCAATTAATAATCCATTGGCATAGGCAGTCTGCTTTTCTACATCGTCTTGCTTGTTATAGCGTCTCCAGCGTCTAAGATGAGATGCCACCCGAGCCTTTAATTCCTCCAAACTAAACGGCTTTGCAATATAATCGTCCGCTCCCTGCAAGCCCTCCACCTTATCCGCTTCTTCCTTACGAGCACTCATCATAAGGATGGGCACATCACTTTCCCAACGTATATTTTGACAAACCGTAAGACCATCCATTTCTGGTAGCATCCAATCCACCAACACTAAATCAAATGGTTGCTCCTGAAAATCTGCCAGCCCTTCAAGACCCGTAGTGGCCCATATTACAAGATAGCCCTCTTGCTCCATTGTATCTTTGACAATGCGACCAATAGCTGCATCATCCTCAATCAGTAATAACTTTACCTTCATTCATTCTCCTCCTGCACTAACCTTACTACGGAAAAAACGATTTTCTCCGAACTTTACACTTTCTTTATATTTAACATAGAACGAATCTGAATTTTGCACAAATGATCGGGGTTTTCCATTTCTTCTGCGCGGGGTTATCCGTCACTTTCGCCGAGCTATCCGTCACTTTTGCCTTCCTATCCGTCACTCTGCCCTCGCTATCCGTCACTTTTGCCTTCCTATCCGTCACTTTCGCCGTTCTATCCGTCACTCTGCCCGTTCTATCCGTTTTCCCCACGCTTTCCTCTACCATGCCCGCTCTATCCGCAACTCCTCCCTCACTTCATCCCAAACAAAAAAAGAATGCACAGTGATTGTGCATTCTTCGGATTGAACTAGAAAAATAAACTTAAAAAATAGTAAATTAATGCGGCCATTACGGCAGAGATTGGCATAGTGATGACCCATGTTGTAACGATTTTACGGGCCATTCCCCATTTAACGCCTTTGACACGGTGTGCTGTTCCTACACCCATGATAGATGAAGAAATAACATGTGTTGTGGATACTGGTAAGTGAATTAATGTCGCCCCAAAGATAATAGAAGCCGAAGCTAAGTCAGCCGCTACTCCATTCACTGGGCGAATTTTCATGATTTTGCCACCCACTGTTTTGATGATTTTATAACCACCTACAGAGGTACCAAGACCCATTGCTGTAGCTGCTGCAAAACGTACCCAGAAAGGAATATCGTCGCCTGTGTGTAAACCACCTGCGATTAAAGCGAGTGTGATAATACCCATCGCTTTTTGGGCATCGTTCGTTCCGTGTGTAAATGATTGTAAGGCCGCTGTTCCGATTTGCATGGTACGGAAGCCTTTATTGGTACGGTATAAATTCATATCTTTAAAGATGACCTTTAATAGGGTCATCATTAGGAAACCAGCGGCAAACGCTAGTAGTGGTGAGAAAATCAGTGCTTGTAAAATTTTAATAAACCCAGCATAGTTCAGAATACTGAATCCAGCTGCTGCAATCGCGGCACCTGCTACAGACCCAATTAATGTATGGGAAGAGCTTGATGGAATTCCAAAATACCATGTAAGTAAATTCCATGTAATGGCAGAAAATAGAGCTGCTAAAATAACGACAGAACCTGTGATATCGCCATCATAGGCATTTAAGCTAAACGGGTCCACTATATCTTTTGTTAAGGCTTTGGCTACCCCAACAAATGTAATAGCTCCGACGAAGTTCATAACTGCAGCCATGTAAACCGCTGTACGTGGTTTTAATGCACGGGTTGATACAGACGTTGCAATCGCATTCGCTGTATCATGGAAGCCGTTTATAAAGTCGAACACTAATGCGAATATAACGACTAATATGGTAATTAGTAAGATTGTATCCATTTGTTACACTCCATCTTATGCGTTACGCATAATTATTGTTTCAATTGTGTTTGCCACTGTTTGGCAGCTATCAGCAATATCCTCAAATTGCTCATAAATATCCTTGAAAACAATGAGGCGCATTGGATCTTTTTCTTGAATAAATAACTGTTTCATCGAGGAACGGAAGATTTCATCACATTCACGTTCATTATCTTTAATTTGAATCGCATGTTTACGCATCTCTACAAGCTTTTTATTATTTAATAGCTCCATGGCTTGTACCATCTCATCTGTACTCTTCGCAATATATGTTAGGAATTGACGCATTGGCTCCGTTACTTCCGTTAAATTGTACATATTGAAGTGGGCAATACAGCCTTCCATTCCATCAATTACATCATCCAATTTATTGGCTAAAGCTAAAATATCTTCTCGCTCAATTGGTGTCATAAATGATTTATTCAGCATTACGATAAGCTCATGAATTAATTTATCACCGCTTGTTTCATAATCTTTCATAGTATCGGCAATTTCTTTTAACGCATCTATATCTTGAATATGGGCATTATGAGCATAATAAATTCCCTCATTCACATTTTTAGCGATTTTTAATAATGACTGAAAAAATGGATCCTGCTTGTTTGAGTTGAACATCTTGTTCCTCCTGTAAAATAAAAATTATCAATTTCTGAATCATCATAACAAAACATTTACACAATTCTACAAAATTTTAAACACTTCTATGTTGATTTTACAAAACTGTAATATAAAATTTGCCACATTTATTTTTAGGCTGGTTTCCAAGTTGAAAACGTTGGAAATCAAATAATAAAAATCACTATTTTTTCTTTAAATATGACCGTTTTTTCTGTTATTTTTATAAAAATACTTGAAATAATCTTTTTTCTCCCTATTTATTTACCACATGAAATGTTAAGGAATTGTAAACGGTATTTACATTCGAACTAAGTATTTCCTCTGCTATTTTTTACCTTTAAATTGTCGAAACATGTCACCTTTCCTATTTGTTATGCTCGTCCTTGTTGCTGCTTATACATAAAAGTAAGGACAACAACCTCAGAGCATTAAATTGAAGGAATCCTGCAATTTTCTGTCAATTGACAAAAAATATTAGCGTGCTATAATACTTTTGGGCTTCACCGCATTGAAGCGAAGAAGTATTTATAGGAGGTTTCATATGTTTCGAATAGACGCTAAAAGCAACCCTCGATTTATGGAGGCAAGCTTCGTTATACTTTTAATTATTGCCACAATGTCTTTTAGTATTGGGTATTTAAAAGCAACACCCCATATTCCGATTTTTTTAGTTATTTCTCTTTTACTAGCCTATGGATTACTAAAAAAAGTCCCCTTTCGCGATTTAGAGGGTGGGATGATTGCGGGTGCTAGTGCTGGATTGGGCGCTGTTTTCATCTTTTTCTTTATTGGTATTTTAATTTCGAGCTGGATTATGGGTGGAACAATCCCTACGCTCATCTATTATGGTTTTTTAACGGTTTCACCAAACTTTTTCTTTGCCATTGTTTTTTTAATTTGTAGCATCGTTGGTATTTCTGTTGGTAGTTCGTTAACAACAGTAGCAACTGTTGGTGTGGCATTTATGGGTATCGCAGGTGCCATGGACATTTCATTGACCATAACAGCTGGTGCAATTGTTTCTGGTGCTTTTTTTGGTGATAAAATGTCACCCTTATCCGATACAACGAATCTTGCCTCAGGAACAGTCGGTGTAGATTTATTTGAACATATTAAAAATATGGGCTGGACAACAATCCCTGCTTTCCTAATCTCATTCGTCCTATACGCTATTTTATCGCCAACAGGCGAAGCAACGTCTTTTGACACGGTGGAGCAATTTAAAGAAGGATTATTGAATACAGGACTTATTCATTGGTATACATTATTACCAATTGTCGTCCTCGTTATGATGACTTTTTATAAAGCTCCTGCCGTTATTACTTTAGCCGTTGTTTCTATTCTCGGTGTAGGTCTATCTTATACATTAGATCCCCTACCAGCTTCAGACGTCTTCAAAGTTTTATTTGATGGCTATGTCTCTCACTCTGGTAATAAGGAAGTAGATGCCCTACTGACACGCGGAGGCATGAATAGTATGCTATTTACAATTGCTCTTGTCTTACTGGCCTTAACAATGGGTGGGCTTTTGTTCACACTTGGTATCATACAAAGTATTTTAGCTAAGGTTGAAAGCTTATTTAAAACTGCTGGCTCCGTTATTACAGGCGCCGCTCTTACCGGCATTGGAGTCAATACATTAATCGGTGAGCAGTATTTATCTATTCTGTTAACAGGTGAAGCTTTTAAAGCTCAATTTGCGAAGGTTGGCCTAGCACCTAAAAACTTATCTCGTGTTATGGAGGATGCTGGAACGGTTGTCAATCCACTGGTACCTTGGAGTGTCTGTGGTATTTTCATCACAAGTGTCCTTGGAATTTCCACACTGGATTACCTACCATTCACCTTCTTCTGTTTACTTGGACCAATTTTAACTATTATTTTTGGTTGGAGTGGTAAAACATTAACTAAGCTTGAGCAATAATAAAAGGTAGCTGATTGTTGATCAGCTACCTTTTTATCGTTCAAAAAGTTTCTATTCTACCTTCACTTGTCCCATCATGCCATTATCTTCATGCTCTAATAAATGGCAATGGAACATATAGATACCCTTATCTTGAAACTTCACTGCCAATTTAACTGTTTCATCTGGTTCAATGGACACCGTATCTTTCCAGCCCTGTTCATTAAGCGGTGGCGCCTGACCATTAATGGATACAATTTTAAATTGCGTACCGTGCAAATGAAACGGATGAGTCATGCCACCCATCATATCGGGTTTATTGTAAATTTCCCAAATTTCTGTCACTCCCTGTTGTTGTACAAAATCAATTCTATTGCGATCAAATTGCTTGCCATTAATCGTTACCATCGTCCCCATACCAAATAGCTCTAAACGTTTAGATACAGGTAATTGTTGTTCTTCACTAGTTGTGGAGAATTGATTTAATACATCCTGCATCTTCTGTGGAGTAGTGCGTTCATTTGTAATCGTAAACGGTAACAGGACTACACCCTCTTCATTTATCAATGATAACTCAGTGGAAGTACTTAGCTTGGAAAAATCGATGATGATTTCAGCACGTTCCCCTGGTGTTAAGGTCAGTTTTTTTAGTGGAACAGGGCTATTTAGAAATCCTCCATCTGTGGCGATTTGTTGAAATTCCTCATTCGTATTTAGCATGAAGGTGAAATTACGGGCATTCGAGCCGTTCACCAATCGAAGGCGAACAGGCTCTCGGCGTACATGGAGCTTCGGATTGAGCGTACCATTTATAAGCAATGTATCACCAATTGTCCCGTCATTATTTTTGAACTGTTGATAATTTAATTGTTGTTGATCATCAAACTGGCGGTCCTGAAAAATTAACGGAATATCATTTACGCCATATTGTTGAGGTAATCCTAAACGCTGTGAATTTTCATCCTCCACATAAATGAGCCCGGCCAGTCCTTTATATACCTGCTCAGCCGTTTGTCCTTCTGGATGAGGGTGAAACCACAAAGTAGCTGCCTGCTGGCGGATAGGAAAAGTTAGCTTCCTCGATTGACCAGGCTCTATTTGTTCATGTGGGCCACCATCCCCCTCACCTGGTATTTCTAAACCATGCCAATGGAATGTTGTCTCTTTGCTCATTTCATTCGTAGTTGTAAATTGTACGGTTTGCCCCGATTGGATTCGTATCACTGGTCCTAAAAAGGCCCCATTATAGCCATAGGTCTCTGTTTGGGTACCTTGATAAAACTCTGTTGTCCCTTCTTGTGCCACAATTGAATAGTGAGCTGGATTTTTTCCATCTGGTTCTAGTAATGGAGGTATAGCCACCTCATTTTCTCCTGTAGAGGGAGCAAGCTGTAAAGGATTTGTATGACTCATATGCCCATTTGTCATATCCATTCCTTCATGAGCGTTGTTCATTGATTTAGTCGAAACATCGTCTTCTGTTTTACTAGCGCTACACCCGCCTATCAGGACAATCAATACTGTCAGTAATGAAAACCGCATTTTAGATTTCATCTATTTTCCTCCTTTTGTTACGACAAAAGTACTGTAACAAAGAAGTATGGAGAAATAATGAAGAGCGTTAAAATCCTGAAAAACCATCGAACAATGGACTTAGCCAAATGATGATTTTTGTTAAACCGTCGAAAAACAAAACAATTCCTAGCACAATCATGAAATAGCCACCCACTTTTGTGATTGTTTGACTATATTTTCGAACCCATGCGAATTTCGTGACAAATTGCGATAGCAGGAAAAACGGTATGGCAAACCCTAAAACATACGCTACCATATAAAACATGCCCATCCCTGGATGTTGAGAAGCCATCATAAAAACGGCCCCAGTAATCGGACCTGTGCAGGGGGTCCATCCCGCTGCAAAGGCAAGCCCAATGAAAAAGGAGCCTAAATAGCCTGTAGGACGATTTTTAAAGGAAAGACGTTTTTCTTGCATTAAAAACTTCGGAGAAAAGGCCCCTATAATCATTAAACCAAAGAGAACAATTAAAATAGCCCCAACCTGTCGCAATACATCTTGGTACTGGAAGAAAAACCACCCGACAACAGATGAGCTATATCCTAAGAAAATAAAAATTACCGAAAATCCAATTAAAAAGAACAGCGTATGCAACATACCTATCGTTCTTAATTTTTTATTGTCTCCCTGAAGTTCATCCAGTGACATCCCTGTAATATAAGAAATAAAAGCGGGATAGAGCGGTAAGGTGCATGGAGAAATAAAGTTTAAAAACCCTGCACCAAAGGCTAATAAAAGATTCATATCTGGATTCATTTTGAGCACTCCTTACATCTTTCATGTTAAGTGATTCCCCAATATGTAATGGTGTCCACTAAACCTACTAAAAGTAATAATATGCCTGCCACTTTTTGAATAGCTCTCCCCATTTTCATGCTTGTTCGTAAAATGAGTCGCTTCGCATCAAACAGATAAATGAAAAGAAGCATAATGAGTAATGGGATAGAAGTAGCAACCCCAAAAATACTAGGTAAGATAAACCCATAGGATGTGCCAGTGACGATGGGCATTAGCCATACAAAAAACAGGACAAACATGGTCGGACAAAAGGCAATAGAGAAGCTAGCGCCCATTAAAAAGGAGCCTAGTTTGCCCCCTTTCATAACAGGAGGAATAAGCGTCGACAGACGATTTAAAAATTTCAGCTTCCATAAACCTAATAAAATAAGCCCTGTTATCATCATCATTGGTCCAATCGCCTGACGGAAAATGGGAAAATACAAGGTCATTTTAGTTTCAAACGATTGTCCAAATAACCATGCAAAAAGCCCAAGTCCACTAAAAACAACTATTTTGCCGAGAATAAAAAACAGTATCTCCTGCCAATTATTTTTCATTTGCAGTGTTTTATTTCCGTAAAATGTAATAGCGCTCATATTGCCGGTTATTTGGCATGGAGCTAGTGCCCCTATGAGACCTAATAGCAGCGCCATAGCCCATGCTGAATGCTCATAGGCATTTAAAAATTGATTAATCGGCTCACTTAGAAACTGACTAATAGCTGACAAATAACTATACAATTTAAACACCTTCCATCTGTTCATCATTTCAGCTTTACAAGCTAGCCAAAACTAGTATACAGGGTAAATATGAATAAATGATGCAGAAATCGACTCTCCTGCTTTTAGAAGACGATGATGTGAGCAAAGTATGTCTTTTGTTGATAGAGGCACTAATACGAACCTACACATAGAGAGTGGTTCGTTCCGTTTCGGGTACTGCATCCCCTTTTGGATTTTCAATTAGTATGGTTAAAAATTTACGAGTCTTGAAACCTTTTTTCAAACTGTGCGTATGTATAGCTAACAATGTCCGTAGGAGGAATGTAAGAATGTCTTTTTTTCATAAAGCACTAGCAAGTTTTGGGATAGGCTCAGCAACAGTTGATACAAGATTGGAAAAGGATACTTATCGAGCTGGAGAAGTCATGCGAGGGGAAATCATCGTGCGTGGCGGTCAAGTTGAACAACAAGTGGATTCCATCTATCTGTCTATTAATACGACATATGTAAGAGAGTCAAATGATCATAAACATACAGAGGTGGCCACGCTACAAAAAGTCAAAGTGACAGAGCCTTTCACACTAGCTGCTAGTGAAGAGAAGGTCATTCCCATTTCGTTGACACTGCCATTTGAAACACCGATTAGTGCAGGCAAAACGCAAGTCTGGATTCAAACTGGGCTCGATATTAAAAACGCAGTTGACCCAAGTGATAAAGATTATATTCGTGTCGAGCCAACAAGCCTCGCAGCGCAAATACTTGATGCTATAGGTCGATTAGGTTTTCGTTTACGAGAAGCAGAATGTGAGCAAGCCCCAGCTCGCTTCCGTGGGTATTATCCATTTGTACAGGAGTTTGAATTTGTACCAACAGGTTCCTTTAGAGGCCATTTAGATGAACTTGAAATGGTCTTTCTGTCCCAGTCCAATCATTCGGCAGAAATTCTTTTACAAATTGACCGCAAAGTAAAAGGCATTGGAAGCTTCTTCGCTGAAGCTCTAGAGATGGATGAAAGCTACGTTCGAACAACCGTTACGATGCATGATTTACCGACGCTTCCAGAAAAATTCCAACAAATTATTTCAAAGCAACTATAATTTCACTAAAAAGTAGTTGAAGAGCACTTCAACTACTTTTTCAGAACAATTGAAAACGGATAAATATCTTCTAGCAATCACTACGAATGGTTATGGTCATTTTCAAATGGACACTATTAAAGCTTTAGCCATTGAGAAGTATTTTGATGTGATTTTAGTCTCTGAATGGGAAAATATGAAAAAGCCTGATCCCCAACTATTTATGAGAGCTTTAGACAAGCTACAGGTTTCTCCTCATAACAGCATTTTTTTAGGAGATCATCCTGAAAATGATGTGAAGGGTGCTCAAGCTGTTGGCATGAAAGGTATTTGGAAAAAGGATGTTCAATGGGACTATGTGGAGGCAGATGCCAACCTTGATGATTTGTCAGAATTACCTTCCATCATCGACTATTTCAACAGCAAACAATAAAACGGTAGACAATGGCCAACGAGAAATAGACACTCGTTGGCTTTTGTTATTTTCGTTCTTCGTTCTATTTCATTAACAAGAAAAAAGACTGTAGACAACTCAACATTTTTTGAGTTCATCTACAGCCTGAGCCATCCTTTAGATGGTTTTAAAAAGTTATTTTACTGCTTGCTTTACTTTTTCCATTACTTCCTCTGCTGTTGCACATTGTAATGCCTCAGCGGCTAAAGCTTGCATGTCCTTTACAGCTAGGCGCTTCAATAAAGAACGTGTTTTCAAAATGGATGTTGCACTCATTGAGAATTCATCTAAGCCTAAGCCAAGCAATAAAGGAACTGCTAGCTCGTCGCCTGCCATCTCTCCGCACATCCCTACCCATTTTTGTTCTTGATGGGCGGCATGAATGACCATTTGAACCAAGCGTAAAATAGCTGGATTGTACGGCTGATATAAATAAGATACTTTTTCATTCATACGATCTGCAGCCATTGTATATTGAATTAAATCATTTGTTCCAATGGAGAAAAAGTCCACTTCCTTGGCAAAAACGTCAGCCATCACTGCTGTAGCTGGAATTTCCACCATCATGCCTATTTCAATGTCAGCACTTACGTCCTTCCCTGCTGCAACTAGCTGTTCTTGCTCTTCTAATAAAATCGCTTTAGCCTCACGGAACTCTTGAATAGTCGCAATCATGGGGAACATAATTTTTAGGTTGCCATAAACAGATGCTCGCAGTAAAGCGCGTAATTGTGTTCGGAATAATTCTTGTTGCTCCAAGCATAGACGAATGGCGCGATGACCCAGGAATGGATTCATTTCTTCCTGTAGTGGTAAATACGGCAAGTGTTTGTCTCCACCAATATCTAGTGTACGAATGACCACAGGCTTACCTTGCATTCCTTCAAGAACCGTCTTATACGCTGTAAATTGCTCTTCCTCAGATGGCAGGTTTTCTCGGCCCATATATAAAAACTCTGTTCGATATAAGCCAATTCCTTCAGCCCCGTGACGCAACACGCCCTCCAAATCGCCTGGAGAGCCGATATTAGCGGCTAGCTCTACATGGATACCGTCTTGGGACACCGTTTGTTCGTTTACTAGCGTTGACCATTCCGCTTGTTGAGTATGATAGCTTTGTGCTTTTTCTTGATAGCTGGCAATCACATCTGCCGTCGGATTGATCAGCACTTGACCTGCTAAACCATCCACGATTAATACATCTCCATCTTGAATAGTCGTCGTTGCTGCTCCAGTTCCAACTACTGCCGGAATCTCTAACGAACGAGCCATAATCGCTGAATGAGAGGTACGGCCCCCAATATCAGTAATAAAGCCAAGAACAAAGTTACGATCCAATTGAGCCGTCTCTGAAGGAGTCAAATCATTGGCTACAATAATCACCTGTTCACTAATATTACTTGGGTTTGGAATATGTACACCGAGTAAATGTGCTAACATGCGATTTGTCACATCTTTAATATCGGATGCACGTGCACTCATGTATTCATCATCCATACTTTCAAACAATGCCACAAACATTGAAGACACTTCATGTAAGGCAAACTCTGCATTGACCCCTTCGTCAGCTATTTTTTGATGAATAGGTCCGATTAATTCTGGGTCATTTACCACTAATAAATGCGCGTCAAAGATGGCTGCTTCCTCGGCACTGAATTTTTTTAATGTTTGCTGTTTAATCGCCGCTAACTCTTGCTCTGTTTTAGCAAGGGCAGCGGCTAAACGTTGCTGCTCCGCCTGAACATCTTGAACCTTTGTTTGGCTAAATGTTAAATCCGGTTGTACAAAACGATACGCTTTAGCAATGGCAATGCCGTCTGAAGCGGCAATACCAGTGAAATGTGTCATTGTGCAAGCCCCATTTCTGTCATTAATGTTGTTAATGCCTCAAATGCTTGCTCTTCATCTTCCCCCTCTACATAAAGTGTAAATTGAGAACCTTGTTTTAACGCTAATCCCATTACGCCAAGAATAGATTTTAAATTGGCTGCTTTTTCTTCCGTACGCACTTCGATAGCTGACGTGAATGGCGTAGCCTTTGCCACAAGCTGGCTCGCTGGACGTGCATGAATTCCTAAAGGATCGATTACTGTAAATTGTTGTGTTTTCATTATTTATTCTCCTCTACTTGTAAGTCTGTTAAGATGATGACATTTGGGTGTTTAGATAAAACACTTGCTGGAATTTCCTCTGTATAATCAGAGGCCAGCACACGTTCTAACACCTCACGCTTAGTTTCTCCCACTGCTAGTAACAAAATGCATTTTGCGCGCATAATAGATTGAATCCCCATAGTGAACGCTTGCGTGGGCACTTCATCAATCGAAGAAAAGAAGCGAGCATTGGCTTGACGAGTCGATTCCTCCAATGTCACAAGATGTGTCAAGGATTCAAATGGTGTACCGGGTTCATTAAAACCAATATGGCCATTTTGTCCGATACCAAGCAATTGAAAGTCTAAGGAATGCTGTTGTAATAGGGCTTCATAGCGAGCAGCTTCCTCCATAGGATCAGCTGCTAAGCCATTTGGTAAATACGATGCCTGAAATGGCTTTTCGTGAAATAAATGCTGATGCATATAATAGGCATAGCTTTGCTCATGATTGGCCTCAAGCCCTACATATTCATCCAAATTAAAGCTGATGCAATTTGAAAAATCAATTTCCGTTTTACAGATTTTAGCATACAACGGTTCCATCGTTCCACCAGTAGCTAGCCCGAACGTAGTGGACCCATTATTTTTAGCATCTGCTATGATGGCTACTGCTCGTGCATATAAATCTTCTTTTGAATCAAATCTTTCTATGTTCACCACATATCCTCCTTTTCCTAAAGCCTTAAAAATGAATGCGCTGACCATATTGATCAATAAGCTCATCATTATTGGTGTTACCTAAGTTACTGCTAGCAAACACTGGTAAGCTGGCGCCTTGTTCATGTAGAACTTCAATGATTTGGGCGAATAGAGCATTTAATAGCGCTGCACCTAACACTGTAGATACAGGTCCATATTGCAACTCATCAACTGTTAAAACCCCATCCCCTAATGGGACATGCGTATTTAGAACGTCATCTACGATATCCTCTAAACGTTTGCCTGAAGGATGGCGTGATGGCTGATGTTGATAGGCCAATGATTGCAGTGAGATCGTATGCGCACCTGCTTCTTTTGCGTAGATTGCCATATCAATAGGCACTGGATTGTTGGCAGATGTTGAAATAATGATACAAACATCTTTGTCATCAAACTGTAGCTGATCCTTATAGGAGGCTAAAAATGCTTGCTTCTTTTCATTTTGTGAAGATTGCCGTGCTCCCTGATGTAGCATTAAGGATTCAATGTGAATCGGTTTGACAGGGACTAAGCCACCAGCCCTGAAATAACATTCTTGTGCTAATAGCATGGAATGGCCTGAACCAAATAACTGGATAATGCCTCCCTGTAAGAGTCGTTTGACGATTAACTGAGCTACATGGTTAATTTGTTCATTTTCTTGTTGTGCCACCATTGTTAAATAGCGATTGACTTGTTGAAAATAGGTATTCATGATCTATCACCTTTTCATTTCAAACGTTTCTTACAACTTGTTTGCATGCATACTAATTTGGCCAGCTTTAATCGTTTGATGTAGCAGTAACTGTCCATCCACAATCACTGCATCCGCATCATATCCTTCTATCAGCTGTCCTTTGTTCGTTAATTTTAATTGCTGGGCAGCATTATAGCTGGACATTTTCACTAGCTCCTCTAATGTACAATTGGTAATCTGACGCATATTTCGTACAGCTTGATCCATTGTTAAAATACTACCCGCCAGTGAACCATTCGATAAATGGGCTCCTGATTCTGTCACATGCACCAATTGACCACCTAAATCATATTCACCGTATGGCATACCCTTCGCTCGCATCGCATCCGTTATTAAAATAATTCCGTCTGCCCCCTTCAAACGATAAGCCATTTCCACAGCTCCTTCATGCATATGAATAAAATCAACAATCAGTTCAGCCTTTATGCCATCTAATAGCAAAACACCACCGACCACACCAGGATCACGATGATGGAATGGACGCATTTGATTGTATAAATGTGTCCCCTGTGATGCACCTAATTGAACAGCTTCTTGCATTTGCTCAAATGAAGCATCGGAATGACCAATGGATACAATAATTCCGTTTTCAGAAAGGCTTTGGACTGCTGTCATTCCATTAGGTTCTTCAGGTGCTAGCGTAATTTGTTTAATTTTTTGACCACTTAATGCTTGCCATTTTGTCATCACTTCTACATCTGGCTGGACAATATAATCAAGTGGTTGAGCTCCTGCCCGCTGCTTCGAGACAAAAGGTCCTTCAATATGAAGGCCAAGGACTTCCGCTTCATCTGACTTTGGCTGGAATTGTGCCACATTGGCGATGGCCCGTTCGATATTGTCAAAGCTTTGAGTCATCGTAGTTGCTAAAAAGCTGGTTGTACCTTCTTTTAATAGTGATTTGGCCATGATATGTAACCCTTCATCGGATGCATCCATTGTGTCCATTTGGGCTGACCCGTGAATATGCATATCAATAAATCCTGGCAATAAAAACTTGCCTGAACCATCTAATTGTTCAACGCCCTGCGCCTCAATATGATGGGCAACCTGAGCAATTTTACCGTCCTTCATCCACACATCCATCTGTTCATCTCGACCACTCGCATTGACCACTGTGATGTTCCGAATTATTAAACTCAAGAAAAACATCTCCTCTTCTTGAACAAGGGCTGTTGAAAAGGTATCCATTTGCAATATGATTGCCCATGTATTCCTCCGCAAACAGCCCCATGAATTGTTACTTTTTCATTGAAATAATATTGGTAGAGCCTGCTCTTTGGTACCCTGATTTTCCTAGCGTAATCTCTTGCCCCATTAGGCTAGTGAAAACGACAGGCGTAATAATGGAAGGCACTTGTTCCTTAATTTTTGTGATGTCTGCTTTTAATAATGCATCCCCACGTTTAATTGTTTGACCATCTGACACAAGCATGTCAAAGCCTTCACCATTAAGCGTTACAGTATCCAATCCGACATGAATTAATAATTCTAATCCTGTATCAGATTTTAAACCGATCGCATGCTTCGTAGGGAAAATCATCACCACTTGACCGTCAAACGGTGCATAAACAGTTCCATCTGTCGGACGAATCCCAAAACCAGGACCCATCAGGCCAGCAGAAAATGCTTCATCCGGTACTTCTGATAGCGGTAATAAATCTCCAGTTATCGGCATTTCAAAATCATGGAAAGTTGTTGTTGCTTCACTTTTTACTTCTGCTGTCGCTACAGGCTGTTCCGTCGGCAATTGGGCATTAGCTGGTGCTGGGTTGCCTTTTTGCAGACGTTCTTTCATAGCCTCTGCTAAAAACTCAACAGATGTTCCAATAATTACTTGTACATTGGTTTTACTAATACGCATAACACCTCGCGCACCTGTTTGTTTCAATGTTTTTTCATCCACGACGCTGGCATCCTGTACGGACATACGTAAGCGAGTCGTGCAGTAATCCACTTGCTGAATATTATCTTTACCACCTAATGCTTCAATTGTGTAGTAGGCACGTAAATCGATATCATCGGAAATAGCTGAATGTGATTCCCCATCTTCTTCATCATCATCTTCACGTCCAGGTGTTTTTAAGTCCAATTTTTTAATTAAGAAGTAGAAGACCACAAAATATATGGCCCCAAAGCCTAAACCTAATGGTAGAAGCAGTAATGGACTATCAGCCAAACCTAAGTTAAGCAAGTAGTCAATTAACCCTGCTGAGAATCCAAAGCCATCACGGAACCCAACAATATAGGCAACCGCAAGCGAAATACCTGTTAGGACTGCATGGATACCATAAAGTACTGGTGATAAGAACATGAATGAAAATTCAATCGGCTCCGTAACCCCTGTTAAAAAGGCAGTTAAAGCAATGGATACGAACATCCCACCAACGATCGGACGTTTTTCTTTTTTCGCAGTAAAATACATCGCAAGACAAGCTGCTGGTAAACCGAACATCATAATTGGGAAGAATCCAGCTTGGAAATGTCCAGCCGTTGGATCTCCTGCTAAGAAACGATTAATATCCCCTTTCACAATTTCTCCCGCAGCATTCGTAAATTCACCGAAGTCGAACCAAATAACCGTATTGATGACATGGTGAAGACCAACTGGTATTAATAGACGGTTGAAGAAACCATACATCCCAACGCCAAGTGATCCTGCACCGATCATCCAATTACCGACAGCATCAATACCGCCCTGAATTGGTCCCCAAACGATCGCTAAAATACTCGCTAATATTGCCATGGTGATGGACGTGATAATTGGTACAAACCGTCGTCCACCAAAGAATGATAACCATTCTGGAAATTTCACATTATAATATTTGTTATACAGTAAGCCTGCCGTAATACCGGCAATAATACCGCCAAACACACCCATATTTAATTCTTCATTAACCGTCCCTAAAACGGCTATTAATACGAGGTGAGCAATCGCACCCGCAAGAGCGGCTCCCCCACTGCTATCATGTGCTAACCCCATCGCAATACCAATCGCAAAAATAATAGGTAAATTGCCTAGTATAGCATTCCCAGAAGCGGCCATAATACTAGCAATGTACTGGATTGCTTCATTCGGTACTGCACCAAGCATATCCCCAGAACCTAAACGCAAAAGCAAGGCTGCTGCCGGTAATGTCGCGATTGGAAACATAAGTGACTTACCGATTTTTTGTAAGAAAGCAAACATTTTTCATCCCCCTTTGGTATAGTTGTCTAGACCACTTTTATGAAAAAAAAGCGTTTTCATTAAGTTGCTATTATTATAGGCGCAAATTGAAAAAAAATAAATACTTTTTTAATAATTCTTGCTGTAAAAAAAACCGTACCCCAATAAAGCATTCGGGCACAGTTCTTATTTAAATTATGCAGTAACGTCTCCTTTCATAAACGATGTATAACTAATCACTAGGAAAATTACGGCGTAAATAGCTAATACCGTTAGCGAGAATGGCATTGTCATATCTGGAACCATTAAAATACCTTTTTCGTATTGAGTTAAATCTGAATGTGTTAGCCAAATATATTTTACAATGTCGTATCTACTTAAGAACATGACGATCATGCCACCTGTAAATGAAAGGAACATTGTTAAGCCGATTGCTAATGAGCTAGAACGGAACACTGAACCGACTAAAAAGGCAAATAATGTCGACATGACAAAATCACCGCCAGATAGTAGATAATGATAGGCTAAATCATTCCATATTGCCTTTTCAGCCACCTGACCATTGACAATTTCTAATTCCACACCTGAGCCTACACCAAATAATACTACCCCTACAATTGCACTCACGACTACGTTTACGACCACTAAAAACAAACCGAATAAGAAGGTCGTCAATAGTTTTGACGTTAACACTTTCGCACGGGACATGGGGCGAGTCAACAGCATTTTTATCGTACCTGTTGAAAATTCACTGGAGACAATACTTGCGGCTATAATCACCGTAAATAATGTGACAAGTGTTAGCATATTGCTTGTAAAGGACATAAAGCTTGCAAGACTGTTATCTTTTTGACTCGGCGCATCATGGGCTAAACGGTACTCCGAAATAGCAATTCGCTCTTCAAAAAATGCTTTATCTTCCTCGGACAAATCCTCCTCTGCTAGCATTGCCTTATTATTTTGGATAGACTGCTGCTCTATCTCCTGCCACGATCCCTCATCCGATGATTTACCCTCATAATATTTCATGATGCCACCAGGTACTAGAATAACAAGGACAAGCATAGCGACCATTGCCCACGTTCCTTTTTTATGCCATAATTTCATCCATTCATTTTGAATTAGCTTCAGCAATTTGTCCGCCTCCAGTCATTTCTAAGAATTGATCCTCTAATGTTTTCTGATGTGGCTGTACAGCAAATAGCTGCATACCTGCTTGCACAAGCCCTAACGTCAATGCAGGCACATCTTCTTTCTTCAATTCAATTACATAGCCTTGATTCACCACCTCAAACTTGTAATCATGTTGTGCCAAATGGGCAGAAACCTGCTCTTGTGGCTGTGCTTCCACATAGTAGAACGACGTACTTTCATTGTGAATTTCACGAATGTCGATCAGTTTCCCATTTTGTATGACAGCAACCCGATCACACATTAATTCAATTTCAGATAATAAGTGACTGGATACAAAAACAGAAACATTATCTTCTGCTGCAATTTTGCGAAGGTACATACGGAATTCCCGAATACCAGCCGGGTCTAAACCATTCGTTGGTTCATCTAATATTAGAAATTTTGGTCGATGTAATAGCGCCTGAGCAAGCCCTAGTCGTTGACGCATACCAAGAGAATACGTTGCAACCTTCTCATGGATACGATTTTCTAGACCCACCTGTTTAACGACTTCCATGATTCGTTCTTTTGTAACATTTTTATGCATACGTGCAAAATGCAATAAATTTTTATAGCCTGACATAAATTTATACATTTCTGGGTTTTCGACAATCACACCGACCTTGCTAATCGCTTCCTCATAATGCTCCTGTAGAGAAACCCCATCAATGATTACCTTACCCTCTGTTGGATGCATGAGACCTGTCATCATACGAATCGTCGTTGTTTTCCCTGCCCCATTGGGTCCTAAAAAACCTGTAATTTGTCCTGGATATAAATCAATATTTAATTGTTGAATTAATTGCTTTCCACGAATGGTCTTCGATAGATTTTGCAATTGAACAATTGGTTCTGTCATATTTATTCACCCTTTCTTTTTTGTTACGCTAATCCTTTATCGTTAAACGCTATTGCGGTCTGTGTCATTGGTAGAAGGACGATAAAAACCTTTCATCCACTCAACCGCATCTTTATTGGTCACATCACGCAATGTCTCTACATCTTCATAAGCTGTGATAGAACCCGCTTTTAATAAAATAATTTGATCTAAAATAGGTTCAACCTCATATAATTCATGTGTTGACAGCAAAATCGTTTGATTTTCAATGTCCGTAAATTGAATTAAACCTTTAATGAGCTGCTCTCGCACAATAGGATCTAGCCCAGCAAATGGTTCATCCATTAAATAATAAGGAACTTCTCGACCCAGTGTAGCAGCCATTTTCATACGGCCACGGTTTCCTTTTGATAATTGACGTAGCTTCGTATTTTTATCCACCTGTAAAAATTCTGCTACTATACAAGCCTTATCATAGGAAAAGTCTTCAAATTGAGAGGCGTAGTGCTGAAAAAGCTGTTCACCCGTATAATAATCAAAAAACAAATCTGTATCTGGTAAATAAGCAATTTGGTCCGCACTACGTCGGGAAATGGGTTGACCATTCAATACTACTTCACCAGTTGAAGATCGTAGTAAGCCCGCTAAAACTTTAAGAAGTGTAGATTTACCACTACCATTTTCCCCAACTAGCCCAATTATCTGTCCAATAGGAAAGGAAAAGGATATATCCTGTAAAATGGGCTTTTTCTTATACTGAAAAGAGACATTCGATAGCTGTAACATTCCTTCACCTCACGCTTTATTTTTTAAAACAATGAGCATTTCTTCTTTAGAAAATCCCAATGCCTCGATGGATGTTAAAAAACTTTCGGCTAACTTATTTTTCATATCATCCCGTAATACTTCAATGCGTTCCTCATTGGTCGTAATAAATGTGCCCTGTCCCCGTTTGGTTTCCGTTATATTCATTGCCTCTAACTCCTTATAGACTCGTTGCACCGTGTTAACATTGACACCCGTTTCGACTGCATATTCTCGAACAGAGGGCAGTCGATCCCCAAGCAATAGTTGCCCCTTCAAAATGTCCCCGCATATCCGATCGACAAGCTGACTATAAATCGGTTTATCACGTGAAAAATCCATCGTCATCGTAATACCACCTTTTCAAGCCACTTGGATGCTGCTAAAAAGAGCAGCACGATGAATAATATAGAAGCAATTTCTTCCACAACATATATAGAGCCTAGCCTCCATTCCATCGTTGTCGCTGCTCTTACTTTGGGTAAAAACGGTTCTAATTTGCTTAACGAAATGGCGCCACGTTGGAAAACCGTTTCATAAAACGGACTCTCCGTTATTCGTACCCAAGCAGATGTGGTAAAGCCAAAAGCAACCATCGTCAACACAATGGAAAAACGCCCAATTACATGCTTCAATTGCAAGTAAAAAGCTAAAAAGAACAACAGTAAAACAAATAGCATAAATTGGAAAATAGTTAATGCAATAACGATTATGACTAAAACAAAAATGATTTGTCCAATATTTGCAATAAACTCTTCTTTTAGATGAAAGAGGGCAAAACTCACAAAGAGCGTATTAAAAAGCGCATACCCTATTAGTGAACAGGCTATCTTTGCTCCAATAAGCTTTGTGATGGAACTAGTGGAATGGAGCCAACTTTCCTTAGCTTTAATATCCAAACGCATACTCGCTAAAAATTGTAAGACAGAATAAAATCCACCTACAAAAAGGACGAGAAGTGTAAAGGCAAATGCAAGCTGATTTTCTTGAGCAAAGAGATCAACAAATTGATGCAATACATAGGGAACGATCCAGGAAAGCATAATACCCGAAAATATCCCCATCAAAAACCATGAGCGATAAAGTACCCATTCTTTTTTTAAAAGTCCTACAAAACTTTTCATGCTCAGCACCTCGTGTCATAGTGTACTAGTCAGATATTACACTATGACTTCTTGATTTTCAAGTGCCAAATACAAGAAAAAGGAAGATAGAGCTTCATTTGATTAGAAGGAAACCTTTAATCTGCATAGCATAGGGACTTCAAGTATCAATTTAGTAAAATCTGAATACATTGAGAGCACACAAAGACGAAGGAACGGTGATAGAGGAATGGAAAAAAGGGTGCTATTTGATTTTGACATTGAATTTACAAATGGAGGGGGCATTCAAGGGCAAAAATTCCGCCTTGATATTGAAGGAGATGACATATCTGACGAAGAGTTAGCTCAATATATTGTAGAAGATATGAGGTTGCTAATGGTTGGCAAAGTAAGCATTCTTAACAAGCAAATTATTCATGAAAAACATAAACGACAAGATTAGTTCAACTCAGACCTCTTGATGCTAAAAAAGGATGCTGGGACAAAAAGAAAAAATACTAGACCAAGATACATTTGGTCTAGTATTTTTTTGATTTAGGAAAGAGTATTTAACATAGTTAAGCAGAAAAATTAATATCCATTATCGCTATTTTTCAAAATAATCGAGTTCTGTCCCAGCCGTCTTCACTAAACCATTTTCCCTACTACTTTTACTTTTAATCTTGTTGCGTTTTCTGGATGATAGGCTAATGGCGTTTCTTCCACTTCAACCAATTCAATGGTATCCGCAAGGGCACCTGCTAATACAGCTTGTTTCACTGCTTTATTTTGTGCATCCTTTAGAGATTCCTCTCGAGGTTCTTTGGAATAAATATAAATTTGCTCGTATTGTCCACTAATTTGTGCAATGGATGCTCCAATGGCATTTGCCACACCGCCATATTCCGATTTCGCAATCGTTGAAACACCTTGAATTTTTTCTGGCACAATAATACTACCCCCGCCCACTAAAACAAGCGATACATCCTCTGACGATGTTTTCATTTTATCAATGGCCTGTTCTAGTAGCGAGGAAATTTCTTCTTGAACGGCTTTAGCAAATGCTTCATCAATATGTGCCACTAAATTTGGATCTCCTACTTCTGCAAGACCTAAACGGACGGCAATATCTGTCGTTGTCATCGTCGACCCACCAAATACTAATGCCTCTTCACTAATTTTATAGCCGACACTATCAGGTCCAACGGTAATTTTATTATCCTTCACTCGAACAATACTACCACCACCTAGTCCGACTGAAATAATGTCAGGCATTCTAAAGTTAGTGCGGATGTCCCCTACCTCCACCGCGACTGAAGATTCTCGGGGGAATCCATCTTGTAACACACCAATATCCGAAGTCGTACCACCTACATCTAATACCATTGTATTTTGAATTTGTGATAAATACGAAGCACCTCGAATACTATTTGTAGGCCCACAAGCTATCGTCAAGATTGGGAATTGCTTCGCATAGTCGATGGACATTAATGTACCATCATTTTGACAGAGGTACACTTCGACATTAAAAATGCCTTCTGCTTGAAGGGCTTGAATAAACCCCTGTGTTGTCGTCTCAATGACCTTGCAAAGAGCTGCGTTTAGTATCGTTGCATTTTCACGCTCAATTAAGCCTACAGAGCCTATTAACGATGAGCAAGAAACCGGGAAATCATCACCATAGATCGCTTGAATCCAATCACGAACCTGCAATTCTTGATCATTTTTAATAGATGAAAAGACTCCTACAATGGCAATTGATTCTACTTGGTCACGCCATTCTTCTAAGAGCTTTGTAATCTCTTCCTGATCAAGCGCACTCAATAGCTGGCCATCGTATTCATAGCCTCCATGTGCGATCGCATAATTTCCTGATAATTTTTCAATCATATCGGATGGCCAAGCTGTATAAGGTAGCACCGAGGCTGTAGCTGGATAACCCAGTCGAATCACACCAACCCTTGCTAGCTTCTTACGTTCAACGATGGCATTTGTACATTGGGTAGTCCCTAGCATCGCATGTGTAATTTTCGTTTTATCAATATTTGCACCCTGTAATAATTGCTGTAACGATTGCTCGATACCTGTTTTAATATCTAAACTTGTCGGTGACTTTACACTATAAACAAGCTGACTATTATGATCTAAAAGTATGGCATCTGTATTTGTTCCGCCTACATCAATTCCGATTTTATACATGTTCAGCTACCCCCTTGTTCACCAATTCTTCAATTGGCACGAAATCATAATCATAGCCAAAGTATTTGGGTCCTGCTGTTTCTATCCCTTTTGCTGTGCGCCATTTTTCATGCGATGGTAAACCAATGACACGCACACGTTTACCGTATTTTAAACTTTCTGTCGTCACAGGCAATAATGTTTCATAATCGACTAAACAAATCAGGTCAGGAGTCATCGCCACAACTTGATCGTTCTTCTCTGCCAGTAAGTTTTCATTTTGGAAATGCACCTTCATCTGATCCTCTTTATAGCCATCAATTCCTTCAAGAAGCATTTTCCCTAAATTAAAACCGCCCTTTGTTTCACGAATCACATCAACAATTTTCCCTTGAAATAGCTCGTACCCTGCAATAAGCTTTAAAAGGCTTGCTAGCTTATCGTTCACCTCTTGATCTTTAGAAGCAATAATTTCACCGATTTTTTCAGAAAGTGTCACAATATGATGCACACCACTTTTCTTAATTTGAGCACCAGTTGTTGGATACAAGCTCACTAAAGAGCTAGCTCCCATCTCAACAGTTGCCGAGCGGGCGATACGCTCTGTCCATTTATTATCAATCGTTTCAAAAATGCCGATATTACCCTTTTCATCTGTGATGGCCATAGGTGTTGCCGAAATACCATCTAGATGAAACGTCACCATTTGCAATTCTGGGAATGCGCGCCCCATACCATCGCAATCAATTAAAGGTAAACCTAGCTGAGCAGCCACCACAATCGGAATCATCGAATTGACCCCACCCGCTTCCATCGGGTATGTACCAGCAATTTTATCCTTCCCTAAATATTGCGCAAGCTTTTGGAAAACTTTTACGAACTCGTCGCCACGAGGAAATTTTTCAACTAAAACCGATGGTGCCCCCATCATAGCTGCGGGAATAAAAAAATCCTCATCCTCAATTTCATCCACGGAATACAACCGAACAGGGCCATTTTTTTCAATAGCAGAAAGCGCCATTAATTTCCCGATATACGGATCTCCGCCACCACCTGTTCCTAAAAATGCTGCACCTATAGCTATATGTTCAATAGCCGCTTGATCTAAATATCTCATCTATGTTCCTCCAATATGACAGTTTTTTGTATGGATACACGATACCCAATATAATAAATAGCAAATGAAATAATAATGCCGATCATCGGTTGATTTGGTAATGTCGGCAATTCAGGAAATAAAGAGAATACCACGGGCATACAGGCAATCACTGCCCCTACTAGCCAAGAAAACACCCCTAAGCGATTAACGCCTTCCACCTCAACCCAGCTATCTTTACGACCTTTATGGATGACCCAATAGGAAGCAATCATGACACCTGCAACAGGTGGAATCATCGCGGATAGAATCGACATAATCGGTGTGAAGTAATTTAAAATCCCTATGACTGCTAAAATCGTACCAATTGTTCCAGCAACAAAAATTGCGATTCTCTCTTTATTTTTTGCTACGTCAAATACATTAATTAAGGCAATACCGCCTGAAATCGCATTGACCAAATTGGTTTTCCAAGTAGCTAAAATCAAGCCAACTCCGCCGATAAATGGTGTAGCAATATGCAAAAAGACTGCAGTAATATCACTTGTTTGATAAGCAATTGTTAAAATAGCCCCTACGCCAATCATTAGCACTCCAGCAGGAATAATTCCTAACGTAGCAGCCTTGAAAACATCTGAACGTTTTTTGGAAAATTTCGAATAATCCCCCGCTATAACTGCCCCTAATGCGAATGAACCAATTGTCACTGCTAAACCATCCATAAAGCTCATATTTCCTTGTGGTTGGTAAGCACGTATGAACTCCAACTGATCCCCTGTTAACGTTTGGACTAAACCGTATACGCAAATAATGACTAATAATGGGACAGCAATATAGCTTAATGTACGTAATACTTTCATGCCATAAATAGCAGATACAACCATGACCATACCACTTATGAACGAAGCTAGAGGAACTGGTATATTCAAGTGATAGATTGCAAGCAAATTTGCTAAGGCAACCCCACAAACATTAGCCTGAATACCAAACCACCCTAAGCAAGCAATAGCTAGGATAATAGATAAAATAGTTCGAGAGCCTTTTTTACCGAACACTTGCCCAGCGACATGGACAGTTGGCTTACCTAAATCACTACTTTGCATTCCTTGTAATATCATAATAAATACGACGATCGCGTAGCCTACAAATGCTACAGCCAGTGCCTTCGATAAACTCATACTTGTAATGAGTGCATTCCCTACCAATAAACTAGGAATACATATCATGGCACCCGCCCAAATAATCCCTAAGCTATACCACGATTGAACATTGTTGTCATTTCTCAAGTGACTCCCTCCTTAAACTTGGGTGATGGATGAATGTTTTTAATTATAATGAAAGTATAGAAGAGAGTCTTTTGCGTAAATAAAAAAAATAATCTGAAATTTTGTTCAAAATGACAAAATTTCAGATTATTCTAGTCATTGATTAATCGATAGAGCATGCAAGCCATATACACATCATAAAATTCGGCATAAATGGTCACATCTATCCCAATCAGTTCACTAATTTTTTTGATACGGTATTTCACCGTATTTTTATGAATATAAAGGAGCTCTGCACAGCGCTCCACGCTCGCATGTGCATCTAATAAAAAGGTAATCAGTGTCTGTAATGTATCATGATCATGTAAAATGGGGTCAATGACCGATAAATATTCCTCAATCATTTCTTCCCCCTGCTTACTTACATCCATAGCTCGTTTCATGGAACGAACCTCAGCTGCTGTAAATAATTTTCGCATGGGGTATATCGTGTGGGCTTTATCCCCTACCTGATTGACCAACTGATACATCTGACGAACGGCCTTCGTGTTTTTCATTTTTGGTGCATAGACGATTTCTGCGATTTGTCCAGCATAATTGGTAGTTTCATTATATTCGGCAGTAATTTCAAACTCATGGTGCTTGTACATGCAATTACCAAGTAGGACAATCATACAATGGTCCATACATTGAATGACTCTTGTTTGATAGTATTTAGACAGCTGCTCTTCTAACTCATCTCGAATCTTTTTTTCATCCGCTAAATCATGCAAATATACTAACCACATCATTTGAATAGCAGAAACATCTATATGAAGGAGATTGGCTAATCTTCTCATTTTTTCACTTTCATCATTAATGATTGCTTTGACTAAGGCATACTCGCTGACCTCATCATGCTTGTCTCCCCATAAATTAATCGCCACTTGGACAACCTCACTTACCTTTTCAATTGTCTTGGCAGGTAACTTGGTATTTTCTTTTATAAGGAATAAAAAAAGAGGCTCCCCATTTTTTTGATGTACTCTTTTATATTCAATCACACATGAGATGTCACTTCGTTTGAATTCACCTTTACCTGTTTCACGATAAACTTGTGATTGTGAGCATTCATGGATAGCGTGGACCACATCTAATGATGAATTTCTTGGCCACATGACTTGATTGATAATATCTAAATGACTATTGGTTAATAGAATATTGGCTTTCAAGCGATCTGATAGCATTTTCAATGTAATTTCGACACTTCTTAAATGCTCTGGCAATAAGGATACCTTCTCTAATGTTTCCTTGACGAAATGGTCATTGACACCCTGATTACTAACAATCGCTTCCATAACTTCATAAATAACCTCATTATAACGAAGGGAATAATCATTCTTTGGCATACAGATGATAATAAACCCTTGAGATTCCGCTAAGGCGAGCACTTCCTCTGGTATATGTGGCAACACGATACCAACATAATATAAGATAAGCCCCAGCTCTCCTAAATCGTGTAAATGCTGAATTGTTTCACATTGCTGTTCTACACTATCTCGAATGGAATAGAAGGAGCTAATGACGAGCTCTTCTGCATACCATTCCTCTTGCACACGATTAATAATTTTCGAATAAAAATCAACATTCGATACTTCTAAAACGGATAAAGAAGAAACCGTACGATGCAGATTATCTCCCCCTGTTAAAACCTCTGCCCCGCGAAAGGAAGGCAAATGCAGTAAATCTTTCACCGTTACCCCCATGTTCAACCACCACTACTTTTTCTAAATTTTCTATACAATGTCTTGTGAAGAAGAATACCATAATCGCACCTGTCTTTCAAAATAGGGTGTATTCATATTTCATAACCTCGCATGTACGTGCTAAAATAATAGCTAAGTTTATGAGGTAAGAGAGGAAAAAAAGAGAATGTCTAGACTAACAAATAGAGACACATCGTTTGGCACGACAATCCGAGAAAGCTTACAGGCAGATTGCCAAAGCTGTTTTGGCTTATGTTGTACAGCATTAAATATAGTAGCTTCTAGTGATTTTGCCATGGATAAACTAGCAGGCAAGCCATGCTCCAATTTAAAGGAGGATTATAGCTGTCTAATTCATAGCAAGCTAAGAAAAAGTGGCTATAAAGGTTGTACTGTTTTTGATTGCTTAGGGGCAGGTCAGCAAGTTTCCCAAGTGACATTTAAAGGGCAAGATTGGCGCCAATCACGAGAGCATGCTGAGAAGATGTTTCAAGTGTTTCCAATTATGGAGCAGCTATATGAAATGATTGCGTATGTAGCTGAAGCTCTTTCCTATCCAGTTGACGATACGCTCCATGAACAGCTCCTCGTTCAATTAGAGCAGCTACAGCAGGCAACAGAGCTTGACGCTAATGGCTTATTGGCACTGGACATGATTGCTATTCGTATGCCAGTAAACGCACTTCTTTTAAAAACAAGCGAACAAATGCGGCAACAGCTAGTAAAGGGGAAAACTTCTCCCAAATTAAATCAGCGTGGTGCTGATTGGATGGGTAAAAATTTCAAGGGGAAAGATTTACGAGCTACTGATTTAAGAGGTAGCTATTTAATTGCAGCCAATTTACAAGGAGCCAATTTACAAGGGGTAGATTTCATTGGGGCTGATATGCGTGATACCAATTTACGCGGCGCAGATCTATCGACAAGTTTATTTTTAACACAAATGCAAATCAATGCCGCACAAGGTGACAGCACTACGAAACTACCTTCGTATATTAAACGTCCAGCTCATTGGCAATAAAAAAGGATGCCTCCAATAGAGACATCCCTTTCCGCCATAAGCGTTTTACTAAAGACGCTTAGGCTTGCTTCTTTTTATAAATAATCGTTGCCCCGATCAATGCTAGTAATATCGCTTGGCCAATCATCGTTTCTACGGTTGGATAGAAACCAATCATGCTTACGACAGGTAAGCCATCAACAATCGTTGTAGAAATCTTATTAGTTAGCTGCAATGTATGCAGACTGACACCGATAATTTTAAAGGCCAATATATAAATAAGCCATGTCGCTACGGCAAAGAATTTATGAATAGGAATTTTGCCACTTGCCTTAAACAACACAACGGCAAGCACGGCAAGGATAATGAGTGCCACGACAATCCCAAGAATAAATTGAGAAGTCGCCATTTTCGGTGCAATACCCGCATAAAAGACAAGCGTTTCTGCCCCTTCTCGGAAAACGGATAAGAAGCTAATCGCTGCCATCGCAAAAATAGAGCCACTGGAAATGGCATTGCCCATTTGCTTCGAAATATAGCGATTCCAACTGACCACACTCGATTTACTATGCAGCCAAATACCTACACCAATCATCATTGCTGCAGCCAGTAAGCCTACATAGCCTTCCATTAATTCACGATTCGTATCAATTGTAGCCGAATTTAAAATCGTTGACATAAGAACTGCGGCAACTGCTGATAACAGAACGCCCACAAACGCTCCGATATAAATCCATTTACGCATTTTCTTCTGCCCTGATTTATTAAGAAATGACACAAGAGCTAATATAATGAGTAATGCCTCTAGCCCTTCTCGAAGTAATATTAACGCGGCATCCCAAACTGTATAATCTGAATCACCTTGAATTAACTCGATTTCTGTACGGAATGTATTTAATTTTTTCGTAATAGCGTCTTGATCGACAGAGGATTTTAATAAATCACTGGCGATTATGGGCATATCACTTTCAATTTTTGTATATAGACTACCATTACGAGTTGAGATTTCTATTTCAACTCGTGGCCAAATCGTAATAAATTCTCGAACCTTATTAGAGGCTGCCTTATAATCACCATTATCTACATAGTCCAACGCCTCATCAATATAAGCAATTAATGTAGCTAGCGAATAGTCTCCTTCTACCGCTTCAGCCGTTTCTTTACCCGCTACAAAATCTACAATTGTTTGTTGTAAATCTGCAAATTGAGTTTTCATTAAAGAGATATCCGGCTCTTCCGCAGAAATAGAGATTCGTAGAAATGCCATCTGTGTTTCGATTTGCCCATACATGGCAATACTTTGCTCACGTACAGGTCGCTCACTTTTATTCCACTTGAGATTAAAATCCTTGTAGGCCTCATCAATAGCCTGAACATCACCACTAGCTAAAGCATTTTCAAAGTCTGCCAAAATTGGCTTCATCTTTTGCCCAAACTCTGCTCGCTGTGCAGCCTCATCTACCGGATTTTCCAGTTTTTCTAGCGCCCGTAATGCATTCGACAATGCTGACAACGCCTCTAAACGGTCATCCTTTGACTTGGCCTCTGTTGCTTGCGCAAGGATCTCATCAACCTTTGCTTTCGCCTCTTTTTGTTCAGAAGAAACCATAGCCCAGTCTGTGGCAAACTGTTCAAGCGCCTGTTTCGCCTCTGCCTCTTTATCCTGCTTCGTATTCATCAATGCATCACTAATCGCAATATATAAAGGACTATACGATTGCGCAGCTTGCACTGGTAAAGCTAAAGTCAGAACTAAAGCAATCACCATACTACAGCGCGTTAAAAAGTGCTTCACCTAAATAACTCCCCTTTTGTACACCAGGGAAGCAAGCAAACACTGCACTGCCTCGATGGGTAATATACTCATTCATTTTATCCATACGCCCTAAGCTATTTTGAATCGTTGTAAATTGGGCTGGGTCTTTTTGAAATGAAATAAAGATAAGCCCCGCATCATGAGTGCCTGTATTCGACATCACACCTGATGCATAGGAATAGGATCTACGCAAAATACGAGCTCCTGATTTACGAGCTAAGTGAACATGTGATGTATCAGGCATAATATAATTTCCTTTATCATCCTTCGCCTCTACATCAAATTCATCAAATTCCTTTGCCTTACCCATCGGTGCCCCACTATCACGGTAACGACCAAATGTAGCTTCTTGATCTTTTAAAGATGTACGATCCCATGTCTCAAGATGCATTTGAACTTTACGCGCAACTAAATAAGAGCCCCCTTGTAGCCAGCCTTTATCCACCCAAACAACCTTCTTTAAATCCTTCTCATCTGTAATGGATGGATTCACCGTACCGTCCTTGAATGCAAAGAGGTTTCGAGGGGTACCACCACCTGCTGGAAACGAGTTAAAGCCAGACTGTGACCATTTAATCTCCACTTTCCCTGACGCTGCACGTACTAAATTGCGGACTGCATGGAATGCCACCTGCGGATCATCGGCACAGGCTTGAATACACAGATCACCACCTGTATATTCTTTCAGTAGCTGATCCTTTGGGAAATGTGGTAAATCCTTTAATTCCGCTGGCTTTAAATGCTGCATACCTAGCTTATCGAATAAGGAAGCTCCAACACCAATCGTAATCGATAAATTGGCAGCATCTAAGCCCTCTGCCTCACCTGTATCACCAGTCGGCACTCTCGTATTCGTTGAAATATCCGCCATTAATTCACCATTCATTAAACGCACAACAAGAGGTGTCCATTGCTGGAACAACTCTTGCAGTTCCTTCTTCGATGTCACTAATACATCCAAAGAAGCAAAATAAATATTCGTTTGTACAGGTGTTACAATACCTGACTGATGACTGCCGTAGAAATTGACCTTATTGCTTGCAGTGGTACTGTCAGCAACAGGCTCAAAAACATCATAGCCCATTGCTTTCATGACACCACCTAAACCAGAGGCACCAATAGCAACACCTGCCACCCCAATGCCTGTCAGTTTCAACATATCACGTCTAGAGATTTTTTTATTCATCCATTTTTCTTCATTTGACGCTGTCATTTATGTTCACTCCAAAATGATACCCATTTGACTTAATGGTTCTCCAAGCTGATTTACCGCTGCCGCAAGCGCTTTTGTATGATCCTCTGTTAATTCTTCGTAGGAAACATAGCCACCATTAGCAGTTGCATGCTGCGCTAATAAATCGTCCACCGCTTTGAATTTTTCATCAAGTGTTGTAACTAATGTTGAATCTTTCGCTTCTAATTTTGAACGTAAAATTTCGAAGATTTTTTCAGCACCTTCAATATTCGCTTTAAAATCATACAGGTCTGTATGTGAATAAATTTCCTCTTCACCTGTAATTTTAGATGTGGACACTTCATTTAATAAATCAACTGCACCTGTAATCATTAAATCAGGAGTCACTTCAACTGTTTGTACAAGGGCATGTAATTCCTTGGCATCTGCAAGTAGCTGGTCAGCCACAGCCTCATAGCCCTTTGTTGTATTTTCTTCCCATAGCGCATACTCAAGCTTATGATAGCCTGACCATTCTTCTTCGCCTTTTCCTTCTTCCTGTATATCAGCTAAACGACCATCGATACGTGGATCTAGGTCGCCAAAGCTTTCCGCAATTGGTTCAGAACGTTCAAAATACATACGTGCTGGTGCATAGGCAGCTTTTGCTCCTTCAATATCGCCAGCCTTTACAAGATTCACGAATTTCTCTGTTTCTAGTAAAAATTGATCCATCTGCTCTAATGCAAATTGTTGATAGGCTGATAGTTCAGAAGATAAATCAACCTCTTGTGCAGCTTTGTCTGTTTGCTCTGTTTCAGGCTTATCTTCTTTTTTTGTATCTTCTGTATTACCACAGCCAGCCATTAGAATGCCACCTGCAACTAATACTGACAATAATGATTTGTTTTTCATACTTCGTACCTACTTCCGATTTTGTTTTATATTGTGATGATAATGATTATCATCCTCTAATGCAAGATAATTTTTTTGAAAAAGAAAAAAACGTCATTTTTAAGTTGTTTTCTAAGAGCAACTAGAAAAAAGACGTTTTTTCCACAATATAATGATTCTAATCTACGAAATTTTTGATTGTTTCAATTTTTCATGTTTACCATGTAAGAAATAATAAAGCACAATTGATAATAAAATGACAAAGACCATCGCAAAGAATATAGCTCTGTAGCCCGCAGATGGAACAAATAATCCTAAGAAATAAGGCCCTACCCCTAATCCTAAATCATAAAATATGAAGTAAGTAGATGTCGCAAGTCCTAAACGTTCATTCGGAGTTACTTTAATGGCAATAGCCTGTGCAACAGAGTTGAAGTTACCATAGCCAATACCGATACAAGCAGCAGCAATTAAAAAAGCAATCGTTGTTGACGCTGAACTAAATGCATACATACCAATAGCAAAAATCATCAAACATGGATAAATGATAATGTTAGCGCCTTTTGTATCCAGTAATTTCCCTGTAAATGGACGTGTAGCTAAAATCACAATCGCATAGATAATGAAGAAATAACTACCTGCTGATACTAAATCAAGCTCCTTCGCATAAAACGTCATAAAGGACATGACGCCCGAATATGCAAAACCGATAACCAGTGCAACAAAAGCAATCGGTACAGCTCGTAATTCAATGAAGTTTGTCACCTTAAAGCCAGCCTTCACTGCCGCATCCTTCGCCTTCTTCGGTGCATCTGGCACTGTTACGATAAAATACATGAAAAAGCAGATAATAGCTAAAACTGAATCTACAGCAAAAATCATACGGTAATCCTCAAACAGCTGCGTTAATAAAATACCGACAAATGGCCCAATAGCTGTGGCCAAAATCGCACTTAAGCTATAATAACCAATCCCTTCACCGCGTCGCTCAGGAGGTAAAATCTGTGCAATAATCGTCCCCGTCGCTGTACTGGCTACCCCTAGGGCAATCCCCTGTACTAAACGATTCAGCATAAGTAAAGGTAAATTCCCTGCAATAAAATAGGACATCGTTGACAGCATAAATAAAAGCAAACCGCAAAATAATGTTTTCTTACTGCCCCAATCCCCAATAATACGGCCCGTTCCAAGACGCCCTAATAATGTCCCGATAATAAAAATACTCGATACAAGACCCGCTGTACTTGTAGACGCATTAAAATGCTCCACTGCATAAGCCGCAATCGTAACCATTAATAAATAAAAGATTAACGTAATGGTAAAATTAATAAGGGAGACAATTAAAAAATCCTTTGTCCATAGTTTCTTTCTTGTTGTTCCTTCCACGTTACTCGCTCTCCTATTGATTAATATTCATACAAATTCTTACAAAAACCTGTGTCGCTATTTCAATATCTCGCTCAGGTACACCTGCCAATGCATGCTCAAAAAATGGCTTCAAGTGCGCTTTAATCTCCTGCACAAGCTTCTCCCCATGCGCCGATAAATGGACAAGCTTTTCCCGCTTATCCTTGCCCGCCATCGTTTCCACATAGCCAAGCTCCACAAGTTTATGTACAAGCTTCGTCACACTCGGCTTCTCGATAGACATAAAATTCGCGATATCCACAAAGGAATGCGGACCTTTATCCTTTAAAAAACGAAGAACTGCCCACTGTGAGCTATATAACTGATACGGTTCAAGTTGCACATTCAGCTTATTGATAAATGGTCTATACATTAAACGATACTGATTAAAAAACTCCTGCTCAATTGTCACAAGATCACTTCCTCTTTATATTAGTTAGCCTAGCTAACTATATACCTAAAATCTCTATTTGTCTAGTCGGGATTTACGTTCTGTAAAATAAGGATATTTTGGGCGCATTTGTTATTTTTTTATGTAACGATTGATGAAGTGGTAAATTTCTTTGGAAGGAGAAGGAAAAATAATGAAGAAGGGTATAATTTCGGGCATGGTAGTTATGTCACTTTTATTAGTCGGCTGTAATGAAGAAGAGAAAGGTGGACAAGGAGTAGAAAGCGAGCAGGAAGCAGTAGTTGCTCCGCCAAATGAGGAAAATACTGAATTAACATTATTATCAGACTTAAAAAATGAAATAATCAGATCTATTACAGAACAAACGGAACTTGATAGTGAGTCAATAGCAATCATGCTAGATGGTAACCCCTCTAAAGAAATGAGCATCTCCGTAAGTTTCCCTAAGAATGAAAAAGTAGATGATTCGGTGATTCAGCCCTTAATTAAAGATGCCATTTAGCATGTTTCTGAAACCGAAAATATAACAATAACGATTGAGACATACTAACGGAATTCGAAGGCCATTGAGAAGGTTCACTCTCGATGGCCTTTATAATGCGTATCCATCACTTTAGGCTCTATATCCGTCACTTTTTTCGTTCTATCCGTCACTCTTGGCGGTCCGCTCATTTTCGCCTCTCCACTCGCGCCTTCCTTTTGCGTATCCGTCACTTTTCACTCTCTATCCATCACTTTTCCGGTTCTATCCGTCACTTTCCTCGTTCTATCCGTCACTTTTCCTTTTCTATCCGTCACTCTTGATGTTCCCCTCATTTTCGCCTCTCCACTCGCGCCTTCCTCATGCGTATCCGTCACTTTTCCGGTTCTATCCGTCACTCTTGATGTTCCCCTCACTTTGCCTCTCCATCTCCCCACAAAAAAACTACAATTCAGACTGGCTGAATTGTAGTTCGTTTCTATTCCATAATCCAATACTGTCTATGTTTCTTTGTCCCCTCCACTTTTAATGGGAGCTGCTGTAGGAGCTTGTAGGCGACGTTTGGGGAATCGATGGCAAAGAATTCGCGGAAGCTTTTATTGGTGAGCTTTGAGCCTACTAATAATCGATAGTCTTCGAGGGCTTTTTTCAATGCATCCTGGTCGACCCATTTACAGCGAGGGCAATGCCATTTTTTATAATGGTAGTTCATTGGCTGACCATTCGCACAATGAGGACATAGAACCCCCTTTACCATCTCCTCAAGAGGCACCTTCACCTCTCTTTTTATTTTGCTATGCAGGGACATAAGGTGCATAGCAAATCGAAAGAGGTTTTCTGTCTCTACTGGTTGATGCAGGTTGAACCATTTTTGTAATTGTGTACGTAATCCGGTTACATGAAATATTGGCTGTCCATGAAAACCTTCTGATAAAATTCCATTTTTTGTTGCTAGCACGACTGCATGCAAAACAGGCAATTGAAATTTTTCTTGATGTAACAGTTTTTTCATCCATCCTACATGTCGTTCAAGTTGAAGAAATGGGTCAGTCATTCCCTCTACCTTGCCTTCTGAAGTCAGCCGTGTCAATTGTGCAAAGGAGGTATCATATGAGAGAACGCCCGTTATATTTTTGATTTCTACAATTAGTAAAAAATGTCGACATAGAAAAATGGTGTCCATTTGGTGAGTAGAGCCGAAGTTATTCATCGTTTGAAAATCATGGAGAAAATAATAGGGGGTAGGAAGGTCTATTTCAAGCCATTCTGCATCTACACGCCGTTCGCCTGCGTGTCCAGCCTTTAAACGTCTTAAGTTTTCATCATAATTCGAGTATTCCCGGTGAGCGTTTGAGAGTCTTCGAACAATAGCTTCTAATGTCTTCTGTGTTTCCGATGTTCGACGTGCTAATAGAATCATTTATTCACCTCCTGTCTTGATTATATAAAAAAAGAACCTCAACAAATGAGGTTCCTAAAAACTTGCCATATACATTTAGTAAAATAAATCTTTCATGCATTTCTGTAGTTCTAAAGCCTTTGCTTTCGAGCATCCATTTACTCGTGCTATCACTTTTCTATACATTCTTCCGTAATAAATATAAAAAGTAAGGTGCCCCAATAAAGGCAACAATGATCCCCGCTGGTACAGTTGCAGTAGCAATGGCAACACGACCAATAGTATCGGACAGCATTAATAGACTTGCGCCAATGAATAATGTCACTGGTAAAAAGAATTGGTAGCGTGGTCCAACAAGCTGTTTAGCAATATGAGGTGCCATCAATCCTATAAAGGCAATACCACCTGTTACAGAAACTGCTGCTGCTGCTAGTGCCACAGCGACGATTAATAAGCGTAACCGCTCTCGCTCTATATTCATCCCAAGACCTACGGCTGTTTGCTCCGTCATCGCCAAGACATTTAAGACATTGGATTTATAGAAAATATACGGAATGCCCACGACAAGCCAAGGCACTAAAGCCCAGAAAAATGGCCAATCCGTACCCCAAACACTACCTGCAAGCCATTGGGCAATAAATTGCACATCACTTCGCTCTGCTGAGGAAATTAATACCATCATAACGCCAGATAAAGCAGAGGCTACCCCTACCCCAACTAGAATCAGCTGGACGGGTTGCACTCCTTTATTGCGTTGATAAGAGAAAAAGTAAATACAAAGGGCAGTGAAAAGCGCACTACAAAATCCTACAACTGGCAATATATAAGCAAAGTGTGGAAGATCTCCATTTACAAGTAAGTAAAAGACAGTAATCCCGACACCTGCTCCTGCATTAATACCAATGATCCCTGGATCTGCTAAATCATTGCGTGTAACCCCTTGTAGAACTGCACCTGCTAAAGCTAATGCCATCCCAGCCGCTGCTAATACCAACATTCGTGGTAAGCGAACTGAGAATAATACGAAGGATTCTTTAAAACTACCATCGCCAAGCAAGGTTGGGAGAATGCGATCAAACGAAACAGAGGCAGGTCCTAAAGAAATGCCTAAAACAAAAATGAATAACGTGACGACAAGCCAAGTAAAAAACCATTTTCGCTGTTTTTTGCGACCTTCTTTAAACAAATTGGCGTCCTCCCTTCCGTACTAATAGTAGGAAGAATGGTAGACCAAGAATCGAAACAATCGCTACAACTGGCGTTTCAAATGGTGCATTAATCATACGTCCTGCAAAATCAGCTGTCACCATAAACCAGCCGCCAATAATTGCGCTCATCGGTAAGACAAAACGATAGTCTGTCCCTACAAATGCGCGAACAATATGCGGAACCATTAAGCCAACAAATGCTAGATTCCCAACAAGAGCTACGGCAGAGCCTGCTAAAATAACGACAGCAAACATCATAATAGCTTTAATCAATGTTGTGTTTTGCCCAACACCTACCGCTACTTCTTCATTTAAACTTAAAATCGTTAATTGACGACTAAAAGCAAATGACAATAGGAGACCAATGACAATGACCGGAACAATCAATAACGCCTGCCATGTCGTGCCAATGAATCCGCCACTTGTCCACATCGAAACATCCTTGGAAATTTGAAATAAAATGCCCGTGCCTTCAGCTACCGCTTGTAATAAAGCAGTAACTGCCGCACCAGCTAGAACAAGTCTCAATGGAGAGAAGCCTTTCTTAGTAGAGGCACCGATCCCATAAACAATCATCATACCAATTCCAGCCCCAATAAAGCAGGCTAAAATTAACGTATAATAAGAGAATTTCGGGATAAATGCCATCGTTAAAGCAAGGGCAGCATTTGCCCCTGCTGTTAAACCAAGTAGCCCTGGATCAGCTAATGGATTGCGTGTAACCCCCTGCATAATCGCTCCCGCAACTGCGAGTGCACTGCCAACAAAAATTGCAGCAATGATACGAGGAAATCGAATTTCACGTAAAATCGTGTAATGCTTACCACCACTTTGTCCGACAATTGCTTGATAGACATCTTGAATGCTCGTATTCGCTGCACCTAAGCACAGCGAGATACAAGCCGTGCCGATTAATACGATCAATGCAAGCAATACCTGAAGCCAAAATGGTAACTGTCGAAACTTTGTCATTTGCCTTCGCTACTCTCTACTAATTATTGTAAAAATTTCTCTTCAAAGAACTTCAGCTGATGCTCTAACGTAATCGGGTCATTGAAATAAAAGGCATTTGCATTTACTTCAAATAAATGACCATTTTTCACTGCTTCTAAATCTTTAAACCATGCTGCATCTGTAAATGAGTTATCTTGGTCTTGGAACATACTGAAAATCACATAATCCCCTGCATAATCCCCTAAAACTTCTTGAGAAATTGCATAGTAGCCAGGCTCTAATGCAGTTTCTTTAACTTTTTCAGGCATTTTCAAGCCCATTTCTTGATATAAAATCTCTGTTCCACGACCCCAGTTATCGCCATAAATATAAAATTGTTTATTAAAGTTTTCTGCCACTGTTACAGTTGCATCTTCACCGATTTTTTCTTTAATTTTTTTACCTGATTCTGCTGCACGTGTTTTAAAATCTTCTACCCATGCTGTTGCTTCTTTTTCTTTATTTACAACTTTACCGATTTCAATAAATTGTTGTAAATAATCTACTTTCCCATACGTAAATAATACAGTTGGTGCGATTTCTGATAATTTATCAGCATTTTCAATGCCATTTAAACCAATGATTAAGTCTGGCTCTAGCTCAAGAATTTTTTCAACATCTGTATTTTCTACAACTACTGCATCTTTAATAGCATCTTCAAAGTTTGGATTTTTTGCTGCCCATGCATCGACACCGACAACATCAACATCAAGCTGTAATAAATCCCCTACAAAAGAAGATAATACAACTACACGTTTAGGGTTTGCTGGTACTTCAATAGGACCTGCTTCTGATTGATAAGTAATTGTCTCTGCTGAAGTTGCTTCTTTCGAGCCTTCATCAGCCTTTTCTGTTTTCTCTTCTTTATTGCCACACGCCGCAAGTACGAGTACAAGCATCATAAACATTGGTAATAACCACTTTTTCATTGTCTTTCATTCTCCTTTAAACGGTTTGTAATAAGTTATATGTAATGCACATTGGTTTGTTTGTTCGTGGATCCTGGCCAATTACAGCATCAATATTAAACACTTTTTTTAATACTTCTGGAACCATGACTTCCTCAGCTGTTCCAAATTTAACAAGCTCTCCTTGTGACAGTGCCACAATATAATCAGAAAAACGTGCAGCTTGATTTAAATCATGGAGTACCATAACAATCGTGCGCCCTTGTTCTTCATTGAGCTTATAAAGTAACTCTAAAACCTCTAATTGATGTGCCATGTCTAAATAGGTTGTCGGCTCATCTAAAAATATAATGTCGGTTTCCTGAGCTAAAGACATTGCAATCCACACTCGTTGACGCTGTCCACCTGATAAAGCGTCTACAGATTGCAAGCGGAAGTCTTCTGTTTTTGTCACTTGTAAAGCCCAGTCAATGACCTCTTTATCTTTCTGTGATAAATTGCCAAAGCCCTTTTGATAGGGAAATCGACCGTAGGATACAAGCTCTTCCACTGTTAAACCATGTGCACTTTCTGGGCTTTGCGGTAAAATGGCAAGTTGTTTCGCCAATTCTTTCGTATTCATCTTGGAAATATTTTGACCGTCCAGAATGACCTGTCCACTCTCATGCTTTAAAATACGTGTAATGGCCTTTAATAAGGTAGACTTTCCGCAACCATTTGAACCAATGATGGTTGTGATTTTACCATCTGGAATTTGCAGCGATAAGTCATGCACAATCGTTTTATTCTCATAACCAACACGAATCGATTCTACTTCTAAACGCAATTTGGACCCTCTCTTTCTTTTTACTTTATTCCATGCTATTATAGGCACTGATAAAAATGATAATCATTATCACTAAAATTAGTCTAGTTTTATGATAAGATTTTGTCAATTACTTTTTTACTATTAATTAAGGATGTGGCAATAAAAATGCAACATGTGTATGATGTGACAATTATTGGCGGAGGCCCTGCCGGCTTGTATAGCGCCTTTTATAGTGGTTTACGAGGATTAAAAACAAAATTACTAGAGAGCCAAGCTCAACTTGGTGGAAAAGTATTACTTTATCCTGAAAAGCTTATTTGGGATATAGGCGGTCATCCCCCTATTTTAGGCGAGAAATTTGTTAAACAATTGATCCAGCAAGCTAAAACATTTGACCCTACGATCCTAACAAACACAAAGGTAGATTTGATTGAACGACAAGAGAATCTATTTATTGTACATACAGCAACTGGTGAAAAGCATTATTCAAAAACAGTTCTACTAGCGGTTGGTGGAGGGATTATTAATCCTCAGAAACTAACGCTGGAAGGTGCTGAGAAGTATGAAATGTCTAATTTACACTATACCGTTCAATCCTATAAACGTTTTGTGAATAGGGATATCCTTATTTCTGGAGGCGGCAATGCGGCCATTGATTGGGCTGTCGAACTGAGCCCTATTGCTAAAAGTGTGACAGTGGTTTACCGTAAAGAAACTTTATCAGCGCATGAGGCAACCGTAAAAGAAGCTATTGATGCTGGGGTCCTTATTGAATGTAATACGACGATTACAAAGCTTTTAGCCAATGATGATAAAACGGCTATTCAATTAGTGAGATGTGAAAACTCAAAAACAAAGGAAAGCTACACGCGTCAAATTGATGAGGTCATCATTAGTCATGGCTATAATTGTGAAGCGTCCCTCACGTTTGATGAAGCAATTTCGATTCCTAAAAAGGACGATTATTATTTCGAAGGCAAAGCAACAGGTGAAACCGTACAGCCTGGTATTTTTGCAGCTGGAGATATTTTATCATTTGAAGGAAAAATTAATTTGCTACTTGGGACATTCCAAGATGCAGCCAATGCGGTCAACTCTATTAAAACTTATTTAGAGCCAACTGCTTATCGTCATGGAATGGTGTCCTCTCATAATGAACTATTTAAAGAGAAAAACCGCTCCATTATCGAAAAAGAACTTGTCCCATCTCATTAATCATAATAGAAACCCTCTTCAAGAAAGTATTCTTAAGAGGGTTTCTTTTTTTATCTGAATAAACTTAATAGTGCCCCCATCTGTCTTAACATATTTACGCCATTCGTAATCGTTCCAGCATGACCCATAATTGTATTTAGATGATCTGGCAACCGCCCTCCTATTCTAGGACCTTGAAATTGCTGATGGGGTGGATAGTTAGGTTGCATCGCTCTACCTCGAAATGGAGGACCAAAAGTTCCCATTTGGTTTGAAGGATAGACTCCTCTTCTATAATTCGGCTGAAAATGTGGCATTTATACACCTCCTATCTAAAAGCTCTTCCCTAGTATATGTGCGTCTTTTATGAAGGAAATAGACGTATGAAGAAGTATCAAAAATTATCTATTTTTGTCCTATAAAAAATAGGGATTTCTAGCTTTTTACCATATGTAAGGGAACCATACTAGTTTTCTTTTCATACTATATAAAAAAGAAGGTGGTTTTCATTCAAAATTCTAATTATCTCCAATTTTTAGCGAAATTTGGTGTGGGTGGTGCCCATCCTGGGGGCATTAATCTATCACAGGAAATCATGAAGAATGAGCGTATTCTACCAGCCTCTCATATTTTAGATGTTGGCTGTGGAACGGGACAAACAGCTGCCTTTTTGGCTTCCCATTATGCAGCCCACGTAACGGGTATCGATATCAATCCCATCATGATAGAAAAGGCACGTCACCGCATGAAAAAAGCACATTTACCAGTCAATATCATTCAAGGCTCGATTGAGGAAACATCATTACCTAATAAAGCATTTGACTTTGTCCTTGCTGAATCAGTTCTTGCCTTTGTAAATAAACAACGTGCATTGCAAGAGATTTTCCGTTTATTGAAAAAAGGTGGACGCTTAATTGCCATTGAATTTACCGTCCCAATGCTCCTTCCCACACAGCAGGCAGACGACATCCAACAATTTTACGGATTTGATGCGCTCCTCACGAAAAAGGATTGGGTTACTTTATTCCAAGAGACAGGGTTTCAAGATATTCGCATACAAAAAAACAAGGATATCTCATCCAAGCCAGAATTCCACATTTCAAAGGATATTGAATCCACCTTGTATGATGTCATGGATGAGCATATGAGGATGAACGAAAAATACGATACTGTTTTAGATTATCGCATCTATATATGTACAAAATAATCATCTAGCCAGCATCCAAAGTGGTGCTGGTTTTTTGTTATGACACCTGTCATATAGTTTCTTTGACTCGTGTGAATAGGTTTTCCCCTCCTGTTTTTCTTATCATGAATATAAGAAAAACAAAGAAAGAGTGATAGAACAATGCAAACACAACAAAGGCTTCCCTTTATCGATATGCTAAGAGGCTTCGCTGTTTTAGGAACGCTTGGAACAAATATTTGGATTTTTGCTTATCTCGGTGATTTATCGTATATCACAACGAGTAATTATACTGGTTGGTGGTCTTTCAATGATTTTTTACGAATGTTAGTGCTATTTTTTGTCAATGGAAAGCTCCTAGGATTATTAACGATTATGTTTGGGGTTGGTTTACAGCTAAAATACCAGCAGGCACTTCGTAGAGGAAATGCTTGGCCTGGCGTGTATCTATGGACGATTGTCTTTTTAGGGTTGGAGGGACTGCTTCATTACACACTTGTCATGGAATATGATATTTTAATGAGCTACGCCATTACTGCCTTTATCGTGGCCATTGTCATTAGATTAGGCGACAAAGTGATGACATGGACTTTCTATCTTTTTGGTAGCTTACATGTTCTCCTCATTCTTTTTATTTTTATCATTTCCTTGCTTGCAGGTAGCGTTTCCTTAAATGGTATGGAAACTGTCGCAGCTATCTATGAAAATGGTACATGGCTGGAGCAAGTACAGCATCGCCTAACAAACTTTTTATTTTATCGGACAGAAGCTATTTTTATTATCCCTATGAATGTATTTTTATTTATTCTTGGCGTCAAGTTCATGCGTAATGAGGTTTTTTCACCAACGAATAAAGGTCATCAGGCTCGACAAAAGCTGTTTACAATCGGTGTATTCATTGGCATTCCATTAAATCTGCTAATTTTTATTCCAGGGGGGCTTTTTGATTTACCTGTTCGTTATGTATGTGCGCCAATTCTATCGATTGGCTATATTGGAATTTTAGGTAAACTGGTAGAATATAAGAGGCTAGAATGGCTTTGGCAACGATTTGCCAATGTCGGCAAAATGTCATTAAGCTGTTATGTACTGCAAAATGTGCTGGCATCTATTATTTTTTACGGCTGGGGACTTGGCCTAGGTGGTCATGTAAATAGCATGCTTATCATAAGTATTTGGATTGCCCTATCTTGCCTACAGCTAGTCCTAGCAACAGTTTGGCAGCAGCAATTCCATATTGGCCCGATGGAGTGGGTACGAAAAAAAACGATTCACGCTCTGACAAAGAATAAGCAATAGAGGATGGTGTAAGCCATAAAAATATATCCTAGAGAACAAGTTAAACATTATTTAATCATCGATGTTGTATCTATAATTGTATTAGTAGCCATGGTGTTATGGTCTCAATCCGCACTCCCTTTCATAGCTAAATTAGCTATTTTATTCTTGTATCTAGGTGCCTTCTATTTGGCTTTATGGAATCGAGATTGGAAGCTACTACTTGCCTCCCTTCTAGGCTTCCTTCTTATTACCATCCTTGCCATTTACGAGGACATTTTCATGCTTATTTTCGGATTTACCTTTGCTGATTTATTAGGGAGAGCGAAATCAAAATGGCATATTGCTAGTGGAATTTTTGGGATGGCTGTCATGTTTTTAATCGTTTTCTTGGCGACCACAAATTCCCTAGCACTTGTTGATTCACAGGTACTAGTACCCATGATGATCATTCAATTGGTATTTCCAATCCTCATTTATTTTGTAGAAAAATCGAAAAATCTACAAAACGAATTGGCAGATGTTAATACCCAGCTTGTTCAGCAGGAGGAAAGGCAGCGCATTGCTAGAGATCTTCATGACACCATTGGTCACACCCTGACGATGATTAAAGTGAAAACAGAATTGACTACTAAACTTATCGACCGGGACCCTGCCAGTGTCAAACAAGAATTAAACGACATATTAGCTACAACACGTACAGCCTTAAAGCAAGTACGTGAGCTTGTTTCGGATATGAATTTCGTGTCTCTCCATACGGAGCTGCACCACTGCCAGCAGCTATTACAAAGTGCCAATATTAAGACCACCATTGACAATCACTGCCCAAAAATTGTTCTTTCTAGTGTTGAGGAAACCATGCTAGCTTTATGTGTACGTGAGGCTACTACTAATATGCTAAAGCATAGTCAAGCTCAGAACTGCCATATACAAATCCACTGTCGAACTAGACAATATACCATTGCTATTCAAGATGATGGGATTGGTTTGGAACAGAAGGGACTGGGCAATGGCATGAACTCGATGAAAGAAAGAATGCGTGTTCTGCAGGGGGATGCCCTGTTTGAAGACAATACAAAGACCGGTACAAAGGTGATATTGAGCATACCCATTCAAGTTGGAAAGGAGCCCCCGTCATGATACGAGTTTTACTAGCAGAGGACCAACAAATGTTACGTGGTGCCTTAACATCCCTTTTGTCCTTTGAACCCGATATTGAAGTAATCGCTGAAGTTTCTGATGGTCAAAAAGCATGGGACTACATTCAGCAGGAATTACCCGATGTTTGCCTTGTAGATATTGAAATGCCCCATCTCTCCGGGTTAGAGCTTGCAGAAAAAATTAAAGAGGCCAATTTGCCCTGCAAAGTAATGATTGTCACAACGTTTGCACGCCCAGGCTATTTACAAAAAGCAATGGATTGTGAAGTACATGGCTACTTATTAAAAGATGAACCGATTGATTATTTAATCGCTACGATTCGCAAGATTATGCAGGGTGAAAAGGTGGTCAGTAAAGATTTAGCCGCTACACTATTTATGAAGGAGCAAAATCCTTTAAATGAGCGAGAAATTGCCGTGCTACAACTAGTGAAGGGAGGCTTAACCACTCATGAAATCAGTAAACAATTATTTTTAACTAAAGGGACCATTCGTAATTATTTATCCACGTCTATTCAGAAACTACAAGTAGATTCAAGACAACAAGCTGCTCAAATTGCGAGTGATAAAGGCTGGCTATAAATCAAAAAATCTCGCCACCACTGTGACGAGATTTTTTTATAGGAGAACGTATGACTGTTTATTTACCTTGTAGAACTACATTAGTCGCAGTAGCCCAATTATTTAACGGCATTACTGTATAGCTTACACCAGCTTTTAATGTGCCACCATTCGCAATATCAAAAATCCCTACTGCCCCTTTACGTGATGAATATCGATATTGAGCTTGTAATGTGCTGCCATCATTACCACGAAGTTCGACACTTCGGCCAGCTAATAAATCCGATTGGGGATCATTTGTTAATTGTAATTCAAATGATTGACTATCGATAGCATTAGCTGATTGCAATGTAAATGGTGCCTTTTTATTGGCAACAAAGCTCCTTTCATCAATTTCTGCCCATTGAGCGTACACTCGGTATGTGACACCTTGTTTTAAAGTTTGACCTGCTGGTAATCTAAATTGAGGTGCTTGTTTACCATCAGCTGCTTGTGTGAAAGGCACATAATTAGCAACAAACTCCTCCCCTTCACTTGTTTTCACTGTCACATAGCGGTCACGTAAAGAAGAAATTACATCGAAACGCTTCCCACTTGCATCACGATTTTGACGATCTATGCTAAATGCAAGATCTCCACGTCCTCCACGGTAAGCCTCAATGATATTGGCATAATCCACTACACCATCCTCTTGGAATGATTCCAAAGTAACTGTATCATCTGTTACTTGCGCCACATTTCGTACAAGTACTTTTTCATCTGTCCCTTCAAAGACTCTATTACGTTGTTCTTTATAGCTCAATCTGTAGTTGAAATCATCTTCCTGGAACGTAACAGGTACAATATATGTACTCGTAGAACCGGTCATTAATCGTGGAACATTGACAATCTCTAAATTTCCATTAAAATTAAAATCTTTTTTAATGGCCTCTAAATTGTTTGGATCAATATCGGCTGCTGCTAAAGGCTGGGTAAATGTAACTTGTAATGTCATTGTGTTTATTGGCTTAACTTTAGTAATTCTCGCCTCCTGCTCATTGTTCGCAGCTGCTACTACTGTCTGACCTGCTGCATCTGCATTTAACGGTTCACTAAATGTAACTAGACCTGCTGATAGTACCGATAAAGCTAGTGCTGCTGGGACAATACGTTTTCTCAATTTCATCTTACAAACTCCCCTTTTGGTTTAATTTGGTTTACAATATTTATCATAAAGTCCATATCTAAACTGCCAATAAATAAACTATTAAAAAAGAATTAAAAAATAGAGAAATATATTTAAGATTAGCGTTGACGATAGAAAAGAGCCACCGAGAGTGTGAACTTCTCGATGGCTCTTATTCAGGACGCCTATTAGATGAATGACTTTAGAGAGAAATGACACATACAGTACTTTATGCAAAAAAACTGCTTGGAACGAAGGGCGATGACTCCCGAACCGGTATTACTTGGCTCCTGCGGCAATTAGGATTTCTTCAATCTCCTTAAATCCTTTCTGTTTCGCGTGCTGTAAGGGTGACACATTATTTTTATCTGGAATATTGACGTCAGCACCATGATCCACCAACAGTTGAATGGCCGTTTGCTGTGTCGGATTGCCATCATTTAAAACGATCGCCTCCATTAATGCCGTCCATCCTAAATGATTGACATGATTCACATCGATATTAGTGGTAGTTAATAATTCCGCAATGACATCAATATAGCCGTGCTCAGCTGCAGGAATTAATGCCGTTCCTCCATAGCGATTGACAATTGTAGGATCGGCACCTGCTTGAATCGTTAGCTTTAATATATCCAAATAGCCTTCCGCACCTGCATATAAGAAAGGCGTGTTGTTCATATCATCCTGGATGTTTACATCAGCACCTGCATCGATTAGTAATTTCGCAGCTTCCACATCCTGATTATAAGTAGCAATCATTAATGCTGTTCGATTATTGGAGTCCTGCGCATTAATATCTACTTTTTCATTGATAACCCTTTTAAGCGATTCTATATTTCTTTTTTCTACCGCTTGAAACAATTGACTAGCCAAATCTGTTGCCACCTCCTCATTTCCGGCTTTCTTAAGCTTTATGGCCTCCGTATCATTTGGGGCACATCCCTGCAGTAAAAATGATAAAGCGATCGTGACCGCTTGCATTTTTTTCATTTGCCATGCACCATCCTCACTAGGTAATTTCATTGTTATATTCTTAGTTTACAAGTCATTACTTAATTGCCTATTAACCATTTCTTAAAAAAGTCTAAAATTTCAATAAAAAACCTCGTCAAGACGACGAGGCGTTGATCTTATACATTTAGGCGATAACCTGCACCCCATACAGTTTCCAAAAACTTTGGCTGTGCAGGATCACGTTCAATTTTTTCACGAAGCTTTCGTATATGCACAGTAACGGTGGAAACATCTGCAGCCGATTCATAGCCCCAGTTTCGCTCATATAATTGTTCTTTACTTAACACTTGATTCGGATGTTTGACAAAAAATACAAGCAAATCGAATTCCTTCGTTGTAAAGGCCACTTCTTCCCCATTCACAAACACCTTACGAGCGGATGTATCGATCGTAATACCATGGATAGACAACATATTATTCGTTGGCTGATTAGAGGCTAAACGCTCATATCTTGATAAATGCGCCTTGACCCTTGCCACAAGCTCACTTGGACTAAAGGGCTTGGTAATATAATCATCTGCTCCTAAACCAAGCCCTCGGATTTTATCTATATCCTCTTTTTTTGCCGACACAAATAAGATGGGAATATTGTTCACTGCTCGAATTTGTTTACAAATTTCAAAGCCATTCATACCTGGAAGCATAATATCTAAAATAATTAAATCATAATCTCCATGAAGTGCCTGCTTCAGCCCCTCATCGCCATTATGTTGTATATCTACCATAAAATCATTAATTTCTAAATAATCACGTTGGAGCTCTGCTATGCTCACTTCATCTTCAATTAATAGTATTTTTTTCATGATCTTTCCTCATTTCCTCATCCTTTTTCAATGAAATGAAAATGCTCGTTCCCTTTGTCAATTCACTCTTTGCCCAAATATCGCCGCCCATTTCAAGGACGATTTGTTTGGCAATCGCTAACCCAAGACCGCTACCACCTGTTTGCGAATTTCGAGAAGGTTCCGCACGATAAAAACGGTCAAATATATGTGGTAATGCAGTAGGATCAATTCCCGTACCATTATCTGTAACTTGAATGATGGCATCATCTACTCGTTCATGCAGGGAAATAATAATCTGCTTATAGGGTTTATCCATATATTTTTCACTATTGCTCAATAAATTAGATAAGACACGTCTTAACTTATCCCTGTCTGCCATAGCAAAAAGCGGTGAGCCTGCTGATATATATTGTAAATGAATATCTCTGGCAATAAAGTCAAAGCTAGCATCCTCCACATAATCATGCATATATTGTTGAAGATTCACACTGTCCATTTGGAACGGAACCTTTTTCAAATCCAATTTAGAAAATAAGAATAATTCATCAATTAATACGTCCATATCCTTAGCTTTCGTATAGATCGTCGTTAAATATTTATCCATCTTCTCTTCGGTATTCGCTACACCATCTTTAATTCCTTCTACATAGCCAATAATAGAGGTCATCGGTGTTTTTAAATCATGGGAGATATTCGATAAAAGTTCTTTCCGATTCTCTTCATATTGAAGCTGAATTTGTACAGACTCCTTGAGCTTGACTCTCATTTCCTCAAACGATCGATTGAGCTGACCTATTTCATCATTAGAACGGGATGTAATTTCAAAATCTAAATCGCCCGATTTAATTCGTTGAGCCCCTTCTTTTAAGGCTGTGATAGGGTTAATGATACTTCTAGACACTAAATAATTTAATAAGCCAATAATCATTAGAAATAAGACAAATAAGATACCTAATAAAATAGGTAATAATTCTCGCGTTATTTCCGCATGTGAACTTACCTCTCTTAAAACAAATATACTCCCCTCCGTTTTGTCAGGGAAATAAAAATCAAACTTCACATACGTATAAAACGCTTGATTAATCATGATTGTGTCACGTGAATTAATATTGGTCGCCTCAAAACCTGGTAAACTTTGCAGTAATAATTGTTGATGCTCTTGCTGTGTGGCATAAACAATTTGATGGTCTTTCCGCACTACAATCTCAATGGAAGGAGCATTGATCGTTTGTAGCTGTTCAATATCTAAAAGCTGCTGGGGATTATTTTTAGCCAAATATTTCAAATCTAAAAAAGCATTTTCCTCTACTGTTGTTAAAGGCTTTTGGACATATGACTTTTTGTAAAAATGCTCAATTGCTTTCACATCACCTGTGATCGCAAAGGCAAAAAGAAAAACCGCTGCAAGTAAAAGCGTGATCGCAATAATAATAACCCCTACATAAGATAGCAAAAACCTCGTTTTAATCGACATCTAAATTCCCCCAATTAGCTGAAACTAATAGCAATGTATCATACAAATCTTAAAACTTTATAAAATCGCGCTGAAAAATCTATAAATAATTTTGCATCAACATAGTATTCGGCTTACAGCAAATGAAATAATCAACACAAAAAAAGATACGACACATTTTGGTTGTGCCGTATCCAATATCGTTATTTAGTTTCTTCTGCTCTTAGTTTCTTTTTAGTTTGCCATCCTAAAATGACATATTCAATCAACACCACTGCGATCAATGACGCACCGAATAATGGCATGATAATCCCTAAAATAATAAGGAAGATAACGAAAGGAAGTGAGATTTTATGTGAAATTTGTGGTGGCGCAGACAGCTCACCTTTTTTCCTACGTAAAATCCAAGTGCGAATTCCCCATACAATTACTGCTAAAAAGGCTAAACATACGAGTAAGTTTAACAGCTTATTTGGCCAGCCAAACAAATGACCCTCATGTAAAGGAATGCCCCATGTAAAGAACTTCGCCAGCATACCATAATCCTCGTAGTTAACCTGATCCATAAACTTGCCGCTATATTGATCAAAATACATCGTTGCTTCGTCTGTAGGCTTGACATCAAGTCCTGTTACACCTGAATTACTAGCCTTTGCCACTGTATAAACGCCTTCTTCGTTTGACGGATAAATAATCGAATAAGGTTTGGCGATATTCATGGCCGTAATTTCTTTTTCAAGATTAGCAATCGTCATTTGGTTGTCGTTTGTATAGCGGACAGACCCACCACCGTGATGCTGTGCATGTTCTCCCTCAGATGTTGGAGCCTCTAATTGACGAGTTGCCCACGGAATTTCAGACACATCTGATGTTGGTGGCTTTTGCTGTAATAATGGGTAGCCGAAAGTCGGACTTTCTGATGCTATATTGGCCAGTATTGAGCCTTGAAAAGCCGACCATAAAAGCCCTGTAGAAATAAACATTACCAATGGAATAGTAATGATTGTCCCAACAAGCGCATGGTATCTCTTACTTTTTTGTCGTTTATTTTCCGACTTGCGCTTTTTCAATAAATCGCCCTTAAATGTCATATAAAGTCCGGATAGTAATAAAAAGATCGTCCAGCAAGCCGCAAGTTCTACTAAATAATTGACAAATGTACCACCAATAAATAGAGAGCTATGGGTATTTCTCATAATATTAGAAAATGTATAATTGGCATCCTGACTACCAACCATTTGATTTTGATCATCTAAAAATATATATTTCTGTTCATTGCCATTTGATAAAGTTAAGCGTGTATTATAAGGCTCTTCTAACATAATCACTTTTGTCGTGGAGTATCCTGCAAATGCTGCCTCTGCTTTTTCCACTGCTTCATCAATTGTTAAGACCTCTTCTTTATGGCTATCGCCAAAAAAATAATCATCATATAAGCGATTTTCTACATCTGTAAAAAACAAATAACCGATCCCACTTAATGTGAGAGATAGCAGTAATGGCGTAATACACAGAGCTGCGAAAAAATGCAAACGCCAAAACCTTGAATAAAGCAGATTTTTCATTTTTAATCTCCAATCTATTTAATCAAATACGCCTCACCGTAATTGCCGCTGTTGTTAGGCTGCGACCAGATTTTGAAGAGGAGCTTGGCCGGAAAGTTCCTCTTCAAAATCTGTGATATCCGCTTGAGGCATTATCTTGATTCAGTAGGCGGCTAAACACTCAATTAGCATCCATCGCCCCTAAGAAGGAAGAACCTTCTGTATTTGGTACTACTTTCAGTACAAACATTTGCTGAATGAAGATAAATATCAAATTTATTATATAAAGTAAAAGTGAAATATGAATGAAGTCCTAAAGGCAGTTTTATGACAAACAAATGTATTCCTAGTGGTATTATGCTATTTATCAATAAAAAAATCATAGCCAAACAAGTAATGATACAAGTTTGGCTACGAATTAGGGTAAATTTATAAACTCATATTCACAAGGATTTTACATTGGCTACGATCTTTCATGAGTGCTTCAAAGCCATTTTCAACGATATCCTCTAAAGCAATTTGGCTTGTAATCACTGCCTGCCCATCGATTACCCCACGGGCTAGTAATCGAATGACCTCTGGGAAAATATTTACGTAAGCGAATGAACCACTAATTTTCACTTCAGGGGAAACTACCGCATTCGGATTGAATTCAACTGGTTTTTCCCAAACACTGACGATTTTAAATTCACCACCCGGATGAACAGCACTTACGCCGCTTGAGAAGGTTGCTTGTACACCAGCTGCGTCATATGCAACATCCACACCGCCATTTGTTTTTTCACGAATAAAGGCAACAGCATCTGTGTCAATTGGATTAATGACATAGGTTGCGCCTAGCTCTAATGCTTTTTGGCGTCGTTCATCAGAAACCTCTACTACAAAGATTTCGCTTGCTCCTGCTGCTTTCACCGCCTGCAAAATTAATAAGCCAATGGGACCTGCACCAAAAATAGCGGCTGTGTCTCCAAGCTTTAATTGACTTTGACGAACAGCGTGAACGGCTACGGCTGTAGGTTCAACAAGTGCGCCAAGCTCTAAGCTCATACCTTCAGGAAGATGATAAATATTTTCCTCACGAACAACAGCATATTCTGCAAAACCACCTGAAATCGTATAGCCATATGACTGGCCGCTTTTACATAAGTTTGAATAGCCACGTTTACAGTTCGCACATTTTCCACATGGGATAGGTGGTTCCACTGCCACGCGATCTCCCACTTTGGTGTGAGTGACACCCTCCGCGACCTCCACAACTACTCCTGAAAATTCATGTCCCAATACTGGCTGTGTACGGAATGCATAAGCGCCTCCTACATACTCATGTAAGTCACTGCCACATATCCCTGCAAATGCAATTTTTACTTTCACCATTCCATTTTCTAGTACAGGTAGTTCGGCTTCCTCTACACGAATATCTTTCATGCCATAAAATTTTGCTGCTTTCATTGCGATTACCTTCTTTTTTAATAGTTTGTTTGTAGACCATTTAACACGAAATCGACTGCAAGATCTGCAATTTGTTCAGGTGTTAATGGCAAAGCGGATCGATTTAAAAATGGATTATTGAGTGAGTACATTAATGTCCCCATGATGAAGTTAAGAGCAATATCAATGGAATCAAAATGAATGGATCGTTGCTCTAAACAAGCTTGTAAAATTGTCCGAAGCTGCTCCCAGGAAGGTAGAAATACGTCCTTCAGCATCTCTAATCGTGGACTATTCATCACAATCTCTTGCTGTAAAATATCAATTAATTCATGCTCATGAATGCGATAAAGGACAAAGTTTCTGCAAAAGCTACGAAGTGCTTCTAGTGAATCATTGACATCATAATGCGCATTCATAAAAGTATGGCGGAGTGGCTCGAATAGGGCATTAAAAACATTTTCTTTGCCACCGAAATGATAGGAAACAAGGGCGAGTGATACATTTGCTTCATCACAAATTTGTCTCACCGTCGTTCCATCGTAACCTCTTGAAGAAAACAATAATTTTGCCGCATGTAAAATTTGATCTTTTACCTCTTTATTTTTTTCTTTTTGCATTAAATCTTTCTTATCGACAGGTCTCACCTCTTTTTTGAACAAGTGTTCAAAACGATTGTTCAATAGAATCTTACGCCTCCTACAAAATGTTGTCAACAAATGCGCAATAAAAAAGGCTACCTCATAAAGAAGTAGCCTTCAAACTTTCATTATCCAATTAATTCCTTCATCACATTCGCGTACGCTGCTAAAATAGATTGCTCATGTGCCGTATCATGCCCAACATATTGTTCAACAAGCTCCTTCAAAGGCTTTGGCTCTTGCATAATTTCAAATTTAAATAAACTTTCATAGTACTCAACAACTTGTGGATTCATGTGGACCACTCCTTTAATAATTTACATAAAAAAGACATCTTTCCCTCATTAGAAAGATGTCTTTTATGACAAATACACGACATAATACGATGTTTGCCATATGGAAATAAGCTTTCTATTCTTCATAGAAGCTACCTTGTTAGCAATCATCGTACTATGAGCATGCAGGAGAATTTCTCTAGTCACACTCAACACCCCCTATCCGCGTAGGTTTTTTGGCTGTACTAGATAAAGGCAGGTCTCCTGGCTTATGTTCATCACACCTTTCACCTTCCCATTACAAGGCGTAACAGTGGTCTCTTGAAATGTGCTCCCATTTACAGTTGCGGGACAGCGTCGGATTTTCACCGATCTTCCCTTTTAAACAAACCCAATTTGGTTTGTACCTCTATCCTATTATTCCGTTTTTATTATTATACCATAAGGTTTGTACGATCTTAATAGATTCCAAAAAACTATAGTTTATTCATGCATTCAGCTATTCCCATCATATTTTTAGCACTGTACACCTTATTTAAAGCGAATATTGCAAAACTAATTTCATTAGTTAAAATAAAAATAAGATTAGTTTACAGGAGGTATTATAAGAATGAAGGTTTCGACTATTAACACCGTATATCAATTGTCATTTATGCCAAGAATATTTCCTGTTAATTGTTATTTTGTAGAAGAGCAACATGAGCTAACACTGATTGATGCAGCATTACCATATAGTGCAAAAAGTATTATCGATGTAGCTAAAACTATAGGAAAACCAATAACGAAGATCATTATTACCCATGCACATAATGATCATATAGGGGCGTTAGATACATTAAAAGAAGAAATACCTGATTGTCAGGTGTACATCTCTTCAAGGGATGCCCTATTATTGGAGGGGAATAAAACTTTGCTTCCCCATGAAAAGGCTGTACCAATAAAGGGAGGGCTTCCTAAAAAGATTAAAACGAAGCCAGACCTATTACTGGAAGATGGTGCACGAGTAGGTTCATTAGAAGTGATTGCAACCCCCGGTCACACTCCTGGTTCTATTACTCTTTTCGACACACGCAATAGAAGTTTAATTGCTGGAGACGCCCTTATAACAAGAGGAAAGCTTGTCGTATCAGGTATGATGAACCCATTTTTTCCGTTTCCTGCCCTTGCTACATGGGATAAAAGCACAGCACTTGAAAGCGCAAAAACATTAAGTAATCTAAAGCCAAGCCTACTAGCTGTCGGACATGGAAAGATGTTAACGCAGCCACAGAAGCTTTTGGAAATAGCTATTGCAGAAGCAGAAAAAAGTTTACAAAGACAATAGGAGATGAGGGTATATCTCGTCGTTTGAATTAGATTTATCTAATATTGTACAAAAGGCAATAAAGTTAGTTGATGACCACCGATTGGATCAACTGTCAATTGGGCTATTAGCAGAGAAATTGGAAGTGCGACCTTCTTCCCAGTATACCCATCTTGATGGATTACCTGAATTGAAGAAAAAGTTAGCCATTCAAGGCGTTAAGAGCCTGCAAGCATCTATGCTTCAAGCTGCGGTGGGACGCTCAGGCGATGATGCCATCCGGGCAATTAGTAAAGCTTATCTTCAATTTGTTCGAGAGCCCCCGGCTTATATGATGCTAGCACGCGCTTTCCAGATGCTAATAACTCTGATGTAAAGCAGGCTCAAGAATCTATCGTACAGATGGTACTTCGTGTATTAGAAACCTTTCATTTGCAAGATGAAATGGCGATTCATATGGTCAGAGGACTGCGCAGTATTCTTCATGGATACACTTCTATTGAACAATTAGGTGGGCGGGATGCCTCTTAATAGAAATAAAAGCTTTTCCATCTTACTAAACACTTTTATAGAAGGTATTTATGCAGTTATGCTCAATCAGCCTGAAACGTAGATGTTGCCACACCACCCTAATTTGTAAATATTTAGGTATCAATCTATAATTAGCTATAAATATAAGGGGAGGTATAACTATGATTATTGCTTTACATCATGTGCAAATTACTATTCCAAAAGGTTCTGAGGAGCAAGGGAAAGAATTTTATTGCGGTGTATTAGGTCTAAAAGAAATAGAAAAACCCGATTCTCTGAAAGGTAGAGGTGGGTTTTGGTTACAGCTTGGTCACCAAGAGGTACATGTAGGAACAGAGGATGGCTTTGATCGATTGTCGACAAAGGCTCATATCGCGTATCAAGTTGAAGATATTGATTACTGGAAGACGAAACTAGCCGAGCATCAAATCAAAATAGTAGAATCTGTCCCTATCCCACATTATGAGCGTTTTGAATTCCGAGATCCATTTGGTAATCGATTAGAAATCATACAGGCAATTGCTTAAACTGTCCTATTTGAGGGCAGTTTTTTTATATGAAACCCGCCCATATTACAGTTTACTGAAACATTTGTAATATAACTGTAAATTCCTTCGATAAAGCCATTTATAGCAGGCGTTGAGGCACTCCCCACTTCTCCCTGGCAACATTTACCGCCAAGAAGCCCTATATTTTCATGCTACGATTATTTCCAAGGCAAGACGATACGGGAGAAATCCTACTAGACGCTTCAGGAGGTAATATACAACATGAATAAACGATTTTTATCTACAACACTTGCATTAACAATTGGATTTAGCTCATTCGGATTAGTCCAAACAGCGATGCAGCCAATTCAAGTAGAGGCAGCTACAACAAATGCACAAAACAACGCTCAGGCAGTTGCCGCTAAAGCCGATCAATTGATTCAAACTGGTAAAAGCTTAATAGGTCAATCGACATATAGCAATACGGTTTACAAGCCTACATATCCTTATAAATTTTCTTGTGCTTCATTTTTAATGTATATCTTCGAGAAAAATGGTGTAGATCTTGGGACGTATAATGAAAACTATATGATTCAACAAGGCACATATGTAGCTCGAAACCAATTACAAAAAGGTGATTTACTATTCTTTAAGAGTAAAAAAACAGGCACGGATCCTGATCATGTAGGTATGTATATTGGTAACAATAAAATGATCCACATGGCTGATACCAAGCAAAATATCGTAATCTCAGATTTAAATAGTAAACCATATTATACTGAAAACTATGTATCCGCACGACGCGTTTTACCTACCCTACTATCTGCCAACCCAGCAACAAAAGGCGATAAAATTGTAGAGAATGCGCTAACGTATAAAAATAAAGCAACGATTAGTTCTTCAACGAATGAATCGAGCTTACGCTTTACAGCTCCAGCATTTGTCGATTTCGTCTATCGTAAAAGCGGTGTGACATTAGGCGCAAAAACGTTAACTGATTTAATGAACCAAGGATCAACAGTAGCACGTGCAAACTTGAAAAAGGGTGATTTAGTATTCTTTAATAGTGTAGCAGGCTCAAAAAATCCTTCAATTGTTGGGATTTATGCTGGTGATCACCGTATTATCATCCCTAATTCCGATGGTGTGATGACGAGAGTTCTATTAGTTGATTACTATAAAGATCACTATATTACAGCTAAGCGGGTTTTCTCTGACACCCCCTCGGTAAGTGCACCTTCAGCGAATACGTCTGCTGATAAGATTATTGCTACAGCTTCAGGTTTAACTAGCAAAGCAAAATTTGGCTATACGTATAATGAGCGTGCACTAACTTTCACAAGTGCAGGATTTACGTACTATGTATTTAACAAGAACGGCATTGATTTAAAGGAGAAACTTGCGAGCAAACAGGCTTTAGTTGGTACAAAAGTTCTCAAGTCTCAGCTTCAAAAAGGTGATTTATTGTTCTTCTCAACGAATGATGGAGGAGCCAATATCACACAAACAGGTATCTATTTAGGAAATAATCAATATATTAGTATGACAACTAACAATGTTGTCAAACAAAATTTAAGTTCCACTTGGGCGCAAAAGAATTATGTTACAGCTCGTCGTGTGTTAAAATAACAAAGCTTTCAATGGTAGGGTGTCTCAACTAGGAGAGACACCCTTTTTATTTAGGATAAATTTTTAAGATTATTAGCAAATTCAATCATGGATCTACTCGACATCGGTCCTTTTATAAGAACAATCGTGTCCGCGTCAAGCTTTGGTTTCAATAATTCTAAAACACCTGTTACATCTTTAAACGTATGAACCTCTGCTTTAGTTCCATCTTTTTTCGCTTGGTCAGCAATTGCCTCTGCCCTTTTGCCGATCGTAATTAATGTATCTATCTGTCTTTCAGCTACTTTGGAGCCAATTTCCCGATGATATTTTTCTTCAAAATTTCCTAATCGCTTTATATCCCCTAGCACAAGAATAACTTTTTTCTCTTTCCCTACTGTATCTAACACTTTCAAGGCTGCTTCGACAGAAGTCGGATTATTGGTCCACGTATCATCAATAATCGTACTGTCACTTATCCCTTGTGTAAATTCTAAATGTCTCGCCATCTGTTTAAAGGTTCTTAATCCTGCAATGGCTTGACGTATGGAAAGTCCCATTTCACTACAGGCAGCAATGGCGGCTAACGCATTATATACTTGATGCTCACCGTAACCAGGGACAAACACATTATACTTAGTGTCTGCTACTTCTAGCACGAATTTCATGCCTGTATGAGCAAATTCTATAGCGGATGCTTTGTAATCAGCCGAATCCTGTAAGCCAAATCTAATTATTTTCCCTTTAAATTTTTGTAATGATATTTTTGCGATATTGGCATCATCTGCATTAATTATTAGTGTACCATCTGCTCGAATTCCCTCGACTATCTCTGCTTTTGCTTTAATATAACCTTCAAGATTGAGACAGCCATCTAAATGGTGAACACCAATATTTGTAATGATGCCGATAGTCGGCTGATAGATCATGCATTGATGTTTGATATTACCTGTATTCCCTAAGCCTAGTTCAAAAATGGCTGCCTGTGTTTTATCATCAACACCCGTCAAATAGGGCAATGATTGCCTTGGCTCATTTTTACTACTAACAGATGCTTGCACTTGCCAATGTTTACTAGTAATATGTTTTAGCATCTCTTTCGTTGTCGTTTTACCACAGGTTCCTGTCAATGCCACAACCGGAATTTGAAAAAGGCCACGATAATATTCGATAAATGTCCAGTATGACTGCGCAACGCTTTTGACGTGTAAAACTGTTGTATTATCTAATGCATTTTTCAACTCAGTAGCTGGCTTATCGGAAATGACCAGGGATGGCCCCTTTCTATCAATCTCTTGCCAATTGATTTTATCACTTCGACTAACAAACATAAGTGTGTGATTGTGAATTAAATCATGTCGATTATAGTAGATTGCATGCTTCACAGACCATTGATCTGATCCATGGATAATTTTCCCCTGTAGGACGCTTCTAATTTTTTGCACACTAATGGATTGCAAGTGTACTACGCCTCCTTTCTTTATCAATCTTGTACAGACCTATTAATTCTCTTGATCAAGAATGCTACATTTATGATCAATTACTATACCTTATTAGAGTGGCATTCTATATGACACAGTTAATATCCTATAAATAAAGAAGTGAGCTAAACTGTGGGAGGTGGCGGTTTAAATTTAAGCTCAGCTGCTAATTTCGAAACCTGTTCACTATACATATCACCCTTTATAAGGACTATCGTATTTTCATCTACAATCTGCTGCAACAATGGATAAACAAGCGTGCTATTTTTATAGGTATAAACAGGAGCGTTAAACCCTAAATTCACAGCATGATCAGCCATGATTCGCGCGTGCTCTCCAATAGTAATGAGCACATCCACACCAATACGGTGAATTAATTCACCCGCCTGCTCATGAATAATATAGCCCCATGAACCCAAATCGGTAATCGTGCCAATAACAGCAATTTTTTTCTTGCCTTCTCCGAGATCATTCAACACTTTTAAGCCTGCCTCTAAGGAAGTTGTAGTAATACTCCATGTATCATCTAAAAGCATGGAATGATTAATGCCCTCAAAGAGCTGTAATTGCTTTTTCAATTGACGGAAAGATTGGAGTTGATTGGCTGCCACCGGAATGGGTACCCCTATTTCATAGGCCGCTGCAATGGCAGCAAGGGCATTGTACACCTGATGTTGGCCAAATCCTGGTACAAAAATGTCATAGATTTTTCTATTATGGTGTAGCTTAAAGTTCATACCCTTTTGATAATATTGGATATGACTTGCACGAAAATGGCAGGAATCATGGATGCCTACCTTCAATACGCGCCCATTAAACTTAGAGATATCTAGTTTTTTAGTATTCATATCCTCGGCGTTTATGATGAGGGTCCCTTTTGGCTGAATAATGTCTAGCATTTCTCCCTTCGCCTGAATATAGCCTTCAAGCGTCTTACAATAATTCAAATGATGGGCACCAATATTAGTAATAATCCCAATAGTCGGCTTAAAATATTTCCCTGCATTCGTGACATCCCCCGGTGAGCCAACAGCTGTTTCAAATACAGCTGCCTCTGTGTCATCTTCAATATTCAGTAAATATTGCAATGATGCCGTTCTTGAGTTACTACTTAATGTCGTTGCTGTCACTTGTCGATCAGCAGAAAGAATATGTTTAATCATCTCTTTCGTCGTTGTTTTGCCTGAAGTACCCGTAATCGCAACAATCGGGATATGAAATTGATTGCGATAAAAATGAACAAATCTCCAATATGCCTCATCTACATTCGCAACCTGTATGATGATGATTTGGGCTGGAATGTCATTTGGCCGATATGCTCTGTCGGTCACTATTACAAGAGGAGAAAGTGGCTCAAGACTTTTCCAATTAACAATACGTTTACTTGTAAAAAGGGCCGTATTGGGCTTTTTCACTTGTTTTAATCGATAAGCACCATGCTGTATTAGCATTTCCTCAGACCCTTGCACTAAATAACCCGCCGTAATCATTGCTAAATTTTTCACCGAAAGAGGCTTCATATCTTTTCTCCCTCCTTTCTTTTCTAGTATATGTAACCTCTTAAAAGTTGCTTGGATGTAGACAAGATACACAACTAGAAGAAAACTATTTCTTTGCATATATATAAAGGTGATTAAGTATCTAAGTACCAATAGAAGGAGTGATATACCTGAAAGCGATTGTATTTATCGGTACAAACAAATCCGGGTCTAGTCGTGAAGCAACAAGAGCAGCCGAAAGATTAGGCTATTTCACAATACTTTTCACCAATAATGAAAAACAACTTCAGCAGCGCCGATCTTATCCTGATATTCATAGAATGATACTCATTGATACTTTGAATATCGAGAGAATGAAAGAGGAAATTGATAAACTAGGAAAAACCGGATTAGAGATAAAAAGTATCGTTAGTTTTGTTGATCCATTTGTGCATGTTGCTTCGATGCTATGTGATGAATTTTGTCATAACTATACATCCTCCTCCGCTATTGAAATTATGGAGGATAAAGAAAAAACTAGAAATTATTTGAAAGACCAACCATACTCACCAAAATTTTCACTCATGAAGCCTAATGAACCCATTGCAAAAAATTTAACATTTCCATTAATCGTGAAATCACCAAAGTCAACAGGCTCAAAGGATGTACTATTAGCAACAGATGCCGACCAGCTGAATAACCACCTCAAAGCATTGCGCAGTAAAAATCCCTATGAATCAATTATGATAGAAGAATATTTGGAAGGCCCTCAATATTTAGTGGAGGCGGTCGTATATCAACGCCAATCACATGTCATTGGCATTATTGAGCAGGAAATTACCCAAGGGAAACGGTTTATCATAACAGGCTATGGCGTATTAGTAAAAGCTCCTAGAGATATCGAGGCAGGCATTGAGGAAGTTCTTCAATCCATCGTCAAAGCTTTTGATATTGAAAATGGCGCTCTTCATTTGGAACTCCGCCTGACAAAAAACGGCTGGAAGCTTATTGAGATTAACCCAAGAATTTCTGGTGGTGCTATGAACAATATGCTTCAAGCAGCTCTCGGATTTAGTTTAGTGGAAGAAACACTCAAGCTCCTTCTTGGTGAAGAGCCTAATCTTAAGCCTAGACATAAAAAGTTTGTGTACACAAAATATGTCATTGTGGAAAGCAAAGGCATTTTAGAAAAAGTGATTGGCAGAACAAGAGCGACGAATTCAACTGGAGTAGTTGAGGTGTATGTTAAGCCAAGGAAAGGTACTTTGCTAACCCCTCCTTTATCAATGGGTCACCGTTATGCCTATGTCATTGCACAAGGTTCAACCCTCTCAGAAGCTCGGAATCATGCAACAACTGCCGCCAAAGAAATTAAATTCATTTTAAGAGTATGAAAAAAAATCCCGAATAATTGCCGCTTGCCAGTGGACAGTTACTCGGGTTTTTTTATATTCATTCAGTTACCTTGACATCATCGATTATTCTTCTTTTAATGTTTGGTCCAAATATTTCACCGTTTCAAACATATTCGTTTTACTAGCACCCTTGACGAGAATCGTATCATGAGGTTTGATGAGTTTATCTAGCAGTGCATGCAAGGCATCTTTATTAATAAAATGGTGTACCCTAGCTGGGTCCATCCCCATTTCAATCGCTGCATTGCTCATTTCATCTGTCCTAAATCCATAGGTAATGAATTCATCAATGCCTTCCTCGTATATATACTCGCCAACCTTCCGATATTCTTCTTCCCTCAACACACCAAGCTCACGCATTTGCCCAATAATCGCCACTTTACGTTTCTTAGCAATATTCGTCAATACATCAATAGCTGCTCGGACTCCTTGTGGATGTGAGTGAACCGTATCATCTATAACCGTAATATCATCGCGCAAGTTATAAATCGTTAAGCGTCTTGGTGGCTTTTTAAAGTTGAGCCCCGCCTGAATATCCAATGGACTAAACCCTAAATAATCTGCTACTGCTACAGCATTAAGAGCATTGTAAACATGATGCTCTCCCAGAATAGGAATATACAATTCGATTTCTTGCCCATGCAGCTTCATTTTAAAGGACATGCCAATATCTTTATACTGAAGATCATAGGCTCGGTAATCAGCATTGCTTTTTATACCTACCGTTAGCATTTTCCCTTTAAATTGCTGTGTCTCTAAAAATCTTGAATTATCATCATCTTTATTCAATATTAATAGCCCTTGCTGATCCATCCCATGAATCAATTCAGATTTCGCCTTTGCAACGCCTCTGACATCCCCATCAAAGTTACCTACATGGGCTAAACCAATATTCGTCACAATACTAATATTCGGCTGAATGATGCTACAGTGATTCGTAATAATACCTGGATAGGCCATGCCATACTCTAATACGACAGCCTGATGGGAATCATTAATTTCTTCCTTATGCTTTTTTGTATGCTCTGTCGTATTCCAATAATCCTTTGATTCAAACACATTCCATTGTTTTGATAAAATCGAACCAACAAATGCTTTGGTTGTTGTTTTTCCCGCACTTCCCGTAATCGCAATAATAGGAAGGTTCTTTTTGACCTCCACTGGATTGCTTTTTTGTTGTACAATCTCCTTTTTGACCTCCACTGGATTGCTTTTTTGTTGTACAATCTCTTTTTTGACCTCCACTGGATTGCTTTTCTGTTGAACCATTTTCTTTTTTATACGTTTTGGATTTTTTGCAAGATACATCGCATAGCGGATGGAATTAATTACGACATCTAATTCTAAATAAAAAGCAGGAGGACAGCCTGGGCGCCAATTTACCTCATACATCCAAATTTTTTGTTGTTGGTCTAAACCAACATCAATGCCAATTTCATCAATCACTTCCCCAAATTTCTCCATCTGTATGTCATCTAGATGATGAGCCAGTGCTAAAGAGAAATGCTCGAGCATTCGCCGAATATTGTAAGCTTCTTCTTTGAACTCTTGCTCTAAAAATGGATCTAAGTAATTGGTGAATCCGCCATTATTAATATTCGGAATGATAGAGCCATTTGGAGCAATCCGAGGATAAACAGTCGTCACCACCCATTTTCCTTCACCATTCTTTTGCACATGCAGACGGAAATCATATACTTGCCCTGCCTTTGTAATCGATTGAATATAAGGCTGCATAATAAAAGTACCTGACGCTAGCTGCTCTTTTAACAAAGCATCTAACTGAGGCTTTGAATAGATTGTGTTTGTACTATCCTTTTTCACCTCAAAATTCTTCGGTCCCGCCTTCGTAATAAAATAAATTCCTTTTCCTTTACGTCCATCAATCGGCTTAAACACAACCCTTTTATAATAATTAATGAACTTATGAAATACATCGGCATCCTTGACAATTTCAGAAGGAATCAAATACTGTTCGAATTCCTTGGCTTCCTTTAATCGCTTCATCACATTCCATTTATTCCCTATTGAATACGTCGTAAAGGGAATCTCTTCTTTTAAGCGATCAATAATCTCCTTGGACACAGATAGCTTCTCGGGACTCCCCGCATTATAAATAACATCTGGAAAAGGCATTGTTTTCTCCTGCCACTGCCCATCCTCATAAACCTTAGCTCGAATGGAACGTTTCGCAAAATCAACACTTTTAGGTGTAAAATAGAAAAACTGTGCCCCTTCTGCCTTTGCAACTGCTGCATACGCATAAGACTTGAGAACTGTTGTTGGATCAAGTCGATGATGCAGCATACCAATAATCGTCATAGCTAACTTCCTTTCATTAGATTCTCTCTCTATTACATTCACACTTAATCCCTTTCATATAGACAGATGCTCTAGCTCTAGTAGTTTAATATGAGGCTACCATTTAGGCTCTATGATAAATTTCCCTTTTAGCATATCTGGCTTTAATAGCTGAATCGCTGAAATGCCACTAAGTTCAATGGATTTTTCTGTACTTGTTTTTTCTAGCCTCACTACATCTGCAAGGAAATTTGTATCGTTCCCCTCATAGTCAAAGGCGCGCAGCAATGACACCGTGCCACGATATCGATCCTTATCGACATCCTCTATACGGAAAAATTCCGTTTCAAAATTCTTTACCGTATCCATTAACCTTAAATGAGCGCCACTATTGGTAATTAAAAAAAACGGAATCGTATCACTCCCAACTATTTTGACAAGCAGCTGACCGAAATATTTAGAATGAAAATCCATCATAATATCCTGAAGATCCTTCAAATCGCATAAAGCTTCGCATAAAAAATGATTTCTTCTTTTCTCACTATTCAAATCGTAGCCCCCTTTCTAGTCTGAATAAGTATCTTGGTCCCCGTAAGTTGCCCTCTCGTTATAATATGTAGCGATCAATAATATGACGACCTTTTCACAAAGAAACTAAAAAAACCTCTACCATCCGAAATGAATGGGTAGAGGTTCGAAGCATTTCATTATTTGACAAAGCATGCCAAAAGATCTTCTAAATCATATTGTTCTAAGGTATCGATTGTATGATGACCTGTAGCAAAAGGTAATTGCTTGGTGATGGTATTGGGAATAACTACCGTATGAAGCCCTGCTGCCAAAGCTGCACGTGCTCCATTCGGCGAATCCTCCATAGCGATCGCTTCACTAGCGCTTACCCCTAACTGTTCAAGCGCCTGCAAATACAGCTCAGGATCAGGCTTAACATTTGTCACCGTATCAGCCGTACAATAACAATCAAAAAATTCGCGTATTCCTAGTGCATCCACAAACCGATCAATCCATTGACGACTTGAGCTACTAGCAATACCCATTTTTAAACCCGCTTCCTTTGCTTGCTGCAAAAGATTTAAAATACCAGGTCGTATCACTTCCAATTCCATTAGCTCCGCATGCCTTGCTTGAATAGATGTACGAAATGCCTCCACATCCAAATCCATCTGATGATGTGTCACGAGATAAGTATAAGGATTAAAATCTTGAAGATTTGTCCCAAGGCATTTCGCATACATCTCTAACGTTAATTCCACACCATATGATGCATAAGCATCCTTAAAAACCGTATACCAAGCTGTTTCTGTATCAATAATCGTCCCATCAAAATCAAAAATAATTGCCTTCATTAACATCCTCCTCCCCTCAACAGGTTATTTCGCTATTCTCGCAGGCTTGCTGGAACTTTGCCTGCTCTATCTGGCACTTTGACGGTTTTATCCATCACTTTGACAGCGCTATCCGTCACTTTGCCTTTTCTATCCGTCACTTTGCCTGTTCTATCCGTCACTTTGCCTGTTCTATCCGTCACTTTGACGATTCTATCCGTCACTTTGCCTTTTCTATCCGTCACTTTGCCTGCGCTATCCGTCACTTTGATGCTTCTATCCGTCACTTTGACGATTCTATCCGTCACTTTGACGATTCTATCCGTCACTTTGACAGTTCTATCCGTCACTTTGCCTGTTCTATCCGTCACTTTGACGCTTCTATCCGTCACTTTGCCTTTTCTATCCGGCACTTAGACGCTTCTATCCGTCACTTTGACGATTCTATCCGTCTATCTCTGCAGGCTATCCGGCTCTTCCCCTTTGCTATCGGCCTCTCTGCCATTTCGATCTCCTTGATTCAGCAAAATCACACCGCCTATTATGAGGGCGATCCCAAGCGCAGAATAGAGGTTAAACAAATCGTTCCAAATAACAATGCCTACAATCACCGTCAAGGCGGTGCCGACACCTGACCAGATGGCATAGGCTAAGCTTAATGGCAGGGTTTTCAAGCAAAGGGATAGGCTGTAGAATGATATTCCATAGCCAAGCGCCACAGCTACAGATGGTCCTGGAACTGTAAAGCCGTCCGATAGCTTCAGCATAGTTGTCGCAAAAACCTCACTAATAATCGATAGTGTTAAAAATAAATAGCCTTTCATCGCGTTAGCCTCCTAATGACCACCCGCAAGATTGAGCACCACGACACCTACAATAATACAAAGTATCCCTAGTACCTTCTTACGATTGAATAGTTCCTTATATAGCACAACCCCTACAATGGCTGTTAGTGCTGTGCCTAACCCTGCCCATATGGCATAGGCGGTGCCAATGGGTATAGTTTTTAAGGTTAAGGCTAAGCAATAAAAGGCCGTTCCATAGCCGGCCACCACACCGATAGATGGCCAAATACGGGAGAAGCCTTCGGTGCGCTTGAGCATGGAGCTAGCAAAAACTTCTGCTACAATGGCGATGAATAACAAACTGAAAACCTTCATTTTTTAAAAACCCTTTCTTGCTGCTATGTTTAGATGACGAAAATTAATCTTCATCCTCAACATACTCTAATATATCTCCTGGCTGGCAGCCCAAAGCCTTACAGATGGCATTTAAGGTAGAGAAACGTACGGCTCTTACCTTGCCTGTTTTTAAATTTGAAAGATTGACGATCGACACATCAACCTTCTCCGCAAGCTCACTTAGCTGCATTTTACGATCCGCTAGCATCCGGTCTAAGCGAATAATTATAGTCATATTTTCACTTCCTAAGCTGTTGCATCATATTCATCTTGGAGAAAAGCACCGTAACGGAAAATACGCGCAATGGTCCAAATCACCAAGCCACAAAGTAATAGTGTCCAATTAATGCCTGTGAAATGATAGCTGATCGCTGTAATAAAATCCGTCTTTACCAATAGTGATTCAAGCTTAAATGGTTGCATCATTAGATAGACGATATATGTACGGAATGCACTCACAGTTAAGCTCAAGACTATCACACAATACGCAATTCTTTCTATTTTTTTACTATTATCTTGTGAAAATATGATCCCTTTTGATAAATTATTTAAAATATTCCTTACTTGAACAACCATCAAAAATAAAATAGTTATGTATATTGTAGCAGTTAATACCAATTTCACGACATCTATTTTCGAGTAGTGCATATCTTGAACTGTCTGCTCGGACAACAGCATTTCCACCCCCTCAAAATGAAAGGAAGCTGTCACACTTGCCTTGGCTAACCAACCATTCACATCATTTTCTGACACCATCATTGCGCCAACCAATATAACTGCCATTAACGCCATGCCCAAAATCATGAGAACCATGATGATTGTAAAAATCGTACGAAGCCCCTTTGTCAACAATTGAAATTCTTTACTTTGAATCGTTTTCTCCATTGTCAGCATCCCCTTCCCTCTATTTTATTATACAGCTTCATTTATCTTTATCAATAATAAATTAACGTTTATCATTAAATTATTTATGATAAAAACAAAACCCTCTAGCCTATTAATGCTCGAGGGTCCTGATTGTTTATTTCAACAAGCCGGCATTCAGTAGATACTCTCTTGCCACTTCTGCTGCTAGCTTTCCTTTGACATTCACTTGATAATTCATTTCTCGCATTTCATCATCTGATATTTGATCAGCCAGTTTATTTAAAGATGTTTCAATTTCTGGATACTTGATTAGTGTTTCTTGCCGTAATAATGGAGCTCCTTGATAAGGGGGGAACAGTGCTTGATCATCCTCTAAGACATGGAGCTTATATTGACGAATTTCACTATCCGTTGAATAAGCATCGAGTAGATTAATATCTCCCGATTCAATTGCTTGATAGCGTAGCTTAGGCTCCATAGTTGCAATAGATGGAAACGCAATATCATAGCGTTTTTGAATCCCAACATAGCCATCTTCACGATCATTAAACTCTAATGTAAACCCTGCTTTAACAGCCTGCTCTATCGATTTAAGGTCCGAAATAGTTTGTAGCTGATACGTTTTAGCCAAATCCTCCGATACTGCTAATGCATACGTATTGTTATAATTCATTGGGCTAAGCATAACCATATCAAATTGCTTTAGCATCCCATCTTGCGCCTGCTGATAGACATCGGCCTCGCTGTTATTAATTGCTTCCTGCTTTAAAAACTCTGAGATGGCTGTGCCTGTAAATTCTGGATATACATCAATACTGCCAGACTTTAACGCATTAAATACAAATGAAGTTTTTCCAAGTCCTGGCTTTAATTGCACCGTTAAGTCTGTATCCTGTTCAATTAATAACTTATACATATTGATGAGAATTTCAGGCTCCGCTCCAAGTTTTCCAGCGATGACAATTTCATCTTGGTCTTTGTTGTTGAGAAGCGGAATGCAGATCAACATCAAAGCCGCAATACTAACGATACTTACAGTTGTTACTGTTTTTCTGAATGATAGCGATTCAAGCTTTTTCAGTAAAACATCGAAGATCAATGCTAATATCGCAGCAGGCACAGCTCCTAAAATAATGAGTGCGGTATTATTACGATCAATGCCTAGTAAAATAATATCCCCTAAGCCACCTGCTCCAATTAAAGCAGCTAATGTGGCTGTTCCCACAATTAATACCATCGCTGTTCGAATACCAGCCATGATGACAGGCAAAGCAAGGGGCAATTCAACTTTCATTAAACGCTTAGGGGTGTTCATGCCCATTGCCAAAGCTGCCTCCTTCAATGAAGGGTCCACTTCCTTAATGCCTGTATAAGTATTTCGGAGAATCGGTAACAGTGCATAGACCACTAAGGCAATGATGGCAGGAACTTTCCCAATCCCGAATAATGGAATTAATAACCCAAGTAACGCTAGAGATGGAATCGTTTGTAGCACTGCACTAATCCCAATAATAGTTTCAGCTATTTTCTTTTTATTGGTTAAATAGATACCTAGAGGAATGGCAATAATGATAGCAAAAAATAGCGCTATGAAGGAGATTTGTATATGTTCGAGTAAGGCTGACAGAAGCTGTCCCTTTCGTTCCTGAAACATTGCTACAAAATTAGTCATGGGCTCGACCTCTTTCCTGGAAATCCTTTGCTACATATTGCAGTATAGTTGTTCGAGTCACCATACCAATCATCTCCCCATCTTCTTCCACGCCAAGAACGTTATGCTCTGTCAGTTTTTCAAGAATAGTTGTGATCGGCTCATTGATAGTAATAGTATCTCCTAGCTCACTAACACTTACGATTGGTTGCATAACCGTCCGAATATCGAACCTATTGTGAATTGAATTTACCCCTATAAATTGTTGGACAAAATCATTCACTGGATGTTCTACAATGTCCTGAGGTGTTCCAACTTGAACAATTTCTCCATCTTTCATGACACATAGTCGATCACCTAGCTTCAACGCCTCCTGCATATCATGCGAGACAAAGACGATGGTTTTTTGAATCTTACGCTGCATGTCCAGTAGATCATCCTGTAACTTCGTACGACTAATGGGATCCAAGGCACTGAAAGGTTCATCCATCAAAATAATTTCTGGATCAGCCGCCAATGCCCGAAGAACGCCCACTCTTTGCTGCTCCCCTCCAGATAACTCCTTTGGCTTGCGCTGACGATACTTTTCAGGCTCAAGCCCTACCAACTCCAAAAGCTCATCTACTCGCTTTTGAATGTTTGTTTTACTCCATTTTTTTAATTCTGGAACAATCGCAATATTCTCTTCAATGGTCATATGCGGAAAAAGAGCAATTTGTTGTAACACATAGCCAATACTCCACCGTAACTCGTGAATATTATAATCACTAACTCTTTTTCCATTTATCCAAATAGTTCCTTCTGTTAATGGAATTAATCGGTTAATCATCTTCAATAAAGTAGTTTTTCCACATCCACTTGGGCCGATAATAACGAAGAATTCCCCTTTTTTAATCTCCACATTGAGGGCTTTGACAGCCACATGGTCGTTACTATACATTTTTGAGACATTATCAAATGTTATCATCTGCCAGCTCCTTATAATTCGCTAATGACATAGTAAATTCATATTCGTCTATATAATTCACAAATAATAGCCCTTCCAAACATCTGTATAAAAGCTAGTTGGTTCACCTCACCTCCAACTTCTCAGCAATTGGTCACAATGATCATTTGAAATTTATCATAGCATTTTATTCCCAATTGCACATAACTCTACCAATCTACTAAATTGACTGTTAATTCCTCCGTATGAGAAGATAAAAAAAACGGCAATTGGGAGGTAGTGAACTATGAATAATGTCTTTCAATTTATACCTATTAGCAAACTGGCTGATAAGTTTCCCGAAAACTCTTGGTGGGCAAGCCATTACACGGAATTTAGTGAGAATGACCTTGTTGCGTACTATGAGGGAGATTTGAAGCTTCCTTTTCTTGATTTGGATTGGGACATTCCTTTCCCACAGCAAGACAATGTGATCATTATTTTTATTGATGGTCATTTGACGGTAGATCATCTATACAATGCAGAGACGGATGGTGCAATAGGACTGATGGTGATGGGCAATTTGACAGCTAAAAATATAGCTGTAGGTGGTCAGGAAATCTATGTTCACGGACATCTAACAGTAGAGGGTATTTTGTGTGGCTCCTATAATCATGGGGAAACGATTGTCAATGGTCATCTTCAGGCAAGCGTATTAGTTCAAGATGATGAGTATCGCTTCAACGTCCATGGACAGAAGTCACTGCCCTGTATCGTCAACGTTTGGCACGGAGATGGCGTTTTTCAGGAACTCCCTATCCGTATACAAGATGTGTTAATTGACGAGGTTTTTTATGATAGGGATGACGATGAAGAAGAGATTGAATTTTCATTCGTCACATTGGTGAGTATCCTTAAAGAAGGACGCTCCGCACTGACTAATTTACAGGAAATCCCCCACGTCAAGAAGGCAACTCATGTATATTTTACGGACAATCATATCGATGTGGAAAATATACTAAAGCTAACGAAGTGTGTTTTGATGACTGGAGACAAGCCTTATTTTGACCTTGAGGAACAAGGTGTACATTTCACTGTTCAGCGAGCCCATATCGATGAGGACGGAGACAAGACGAATGATAGCATTTATATGAAAACCTCCCAGTATCATTATTTTATTTGGCTCAATGAAGATCAAACCGTCTCCCTCTTGAGAAAATCATTAGATGAAGGAGATGAGTGGTGGGACATGACGGATTTACCTCAGGAGCAATTAGTAGATATTCAGGATCACTGGATTATGTTATTAACTTGTGTAAATGTTGCTACCCTTTATGTGCCTAAAATCGAGGTCCAATATGTAGAACGAATTTTACAACTTCCAGAAATTCAAGGGCTTGACGAGGATGAAGATGGTTTCTGGGACGGTTCTAAATATTATAGTTTTCGTCAGGCCTACACGGATGAAGATGGTGATTTTATTCATGCTCGTATTGAAATTAAGACGCCTGATGAAGCGTATTATTTTTATTCATTAGAAAATCCATCCTATGTTTCTCGACACTACCAACCGCCTAACCATTTTGGTCGCCAAGAAATAGCTTTTTTAAATACTAGACGCTGGGAGGCTTCCGAACAATATTTTGAGAGATGTAAACAATTTATGTCTCAAAATTTTAAGATAGACATTTTAGCGGAATGACATGGAACTATTTAATGTTCGCAACGTTCTATTAATGATACAAGCTATTTATATATACAGTTCTTTATTTCTCTTTCACTCTTTGTCATAATAAGAGATAGCTAATCTTTTAATAGAAGGGAGGGAGATGTGGTCACTACCAACATCAAGCCTACCATGAAATACGTAGTTAATTTTTTAAAAGGACTTATGATTGCTGTCGTTGTTATTTGTATTTCATTTTTTATGGTGACTCAGTTGTTTAATACGACAGAAAAAGAAGAGCCTGTCGTCATTGATGATCGCCCGAGTGCGGAAGAATTTATTGGCAAAATCGCTGAAACTGCACGAAATCTTGGAGCCAATAATGACTTATATGCATCCGTGATGATTGCACAAGCTATTCTAGAAAGCGAGAGCGGACAAAGTGGCCTTGGCTCTGCCCCCAACTATAATCTGTTTGGCATGAAAGGCAGCTATCAGAATAATTCCGTAAAACTCGAAACGTCAGAGGATGATGGATCAGGTAATTTGTCGACCATTATGGCTGATTTCCGCAAATACCCTTCCTATGAGGCTTCTATGCAGGACTATGTAAAGCTAATGCGCAATGGTGTTTCGTGGAACAAGGAATTTTATGCAGGTGTTTTCAGAAGTAACACCAAATCCTATTCAGATGCGACAAAGTTTTTAACAGGCTCCTATGCCACTGATTCAAAATATAACGAAAAATTAAATTCACTTATCGCACAATACGACCTACAACAATATGACAGCCCCGTAAAGAATAAGAAAACGATAACGGTCACGGATGGTGACTCTATAGGAGATATCGCCGAGGTCTATAATGTCAACGTGACTTCTATTAAACAGTGGAATCAGTTGCGGTCAGATCGACTTGAGGCTGGTATGCAATTAAATATTTATCACTATTAGTCGAAAATCTCCATGCTCAGAAATTGTGCATGGAGATTTTTTCTGCGAAACCATTCTTTTTTTCAAACGTCCTTATGTAAAAATGAGGCAAGGAAAGGATAGGAATATAGTGACTCGTACACAACTGCTCAGCCTGATCATCATCAATCTAGTACTATTGCCAATCATTCAGCTTAGCTATAATTTATTATTTATGACTCAAATAGCTGAAAGTTTGTTTCAAATATTCCTGTTCCCACTATTCATTATTATTTTGAACCTGTTCCTTTGTTGCTGGCGACTAAAAATATCATTTTATATCCATTGGATCTTTATTTATGTAGGACAAGGTACGGCATTAGCTTGTTATTTCGTGTGGCATTATAGTCAGTTAACGCCCTTCCCACATATGCCTCTCGGTGAAGCAGCCTTTGATTTATACATGGTCACTTTTTTAATTGGATTATGGCAGCTGGTCGCATTATTTATAATCAATATTTGTACGTTTGTCGTTTACTTATTTTGGCAAACCATCCGAAATAATGACCATAAAAAAAAGCTTTATAGGATTTGACCTCATAAAGCCAGACAATAAATATGGACTGAATTGATTAGCCAGCGGATGACGGTTTCTATTTTAAACGCACGCGTATTTAAGGCCTCTGTATGATTCTTTACTGGAAGCGCGATTTTTTCCGTACATTGACCCAAAATTCCTCTCGACAATATTTTAAAATTCTGCTTGTTTATCCTTCAGCTCTTGAGCATCCTTCTGAAGTGTATGAACCTCTGTCTCTAGTCGTGGCCTCATCCTTTATCACATGAACATCTGTCTTTAACTCTTGCGTGTCAATTTCAATTTTATCAAGCCGGACGGAACGTAATAATTGTTGTTAATCTTGCCCCAACTGTTGCTTTGAAAGAAAATTTGAGCAAAAATACCTCGAAAACCCTTATTTTATGTTAAATGAGAAGTATCCCTTTTGAAAAAAGATTGATCAAAACGGATTCTTCCTCTGTGAAGTATTGTTTAATTTTTATAAAAAAGTATGAGCATTTTCTGTGATCTAATCTTCAACAAATACCTACCCCTTTTCCTCTCTTAAAATGTGGTATCGGTTTAGTAGCCTTTTGAAATTTTGAAAATGATGATTTATGAAATTGATTCAGTTAATTTTAAACATAATAAAAAAGCACTCTCTCAAGAATGCTTTATAAATCGGAATATATTGTGGTATGTTAACCTTTATATCTATCTCAGAATATTGCTGATACCGGTTGATATAAACTTTCTTTAATTCGCTTGATTTTTAGGATGATTTTTACGATGAAGCTCAGTAAGATCTTTTATATAATATAATGAATAGTCATCGTTAATATCCACTTCAAAAAAGTAATAATTTTTAGTTTCTATATCTTTAACTTCTATTTCAAACAAACCCATTCCTCTCAAGTAATCGATTTCTTCAGATTTTAAATTTTCTCTAGCAATGCCATAGTTAGTTTCAATATAGTTTTCCACATAGTTGTATACGATAGCGTTTCGAGATTTAGAATTAAAATAATTGTAATTAACAAACATAACTACTATACAAAATAATAAATTAAAGATAATTATTTTTTTTTTCATTTCCCTCTCCTTCCGCCCTATTAAGTATCAAGATTGTAACAATTTGTCAAACTATAAAAATTCGATTTTAGTGTCTTTACCTACCAATTTAACAATAAAGAAATTTTACAATTATACAATTAGTTATTAATTATTAATTAAAAAACTTACCATTGTTATAATTCCAGAGTGAGCGTCATAGTTTATATCACGTACATAACTATTAGAACCTAATGTTTGAACTCTTAACAGTGCACCTGAGGAAGCAGAATAGATATATCCAAGTCCAGGTGTCCAGTGATAATCATAATCATATTTTGCATTAGGTTCCCATTTAGAAAACCATTTATCAAACTTTACTGCAACCGGTCTATTATCATCTATTTGAGTCTTATATGAATAAAAATTATTAAAACTACTTGATGAAGCTGAATATCCTCTTGCAATCGCTTCATTTTCTAGACCTGAACGCACACCATTTACACTCATACCATAGGAAGTGCCACCGCGATTAGCATACATGCTATTAATAAATGCTCCTTTAGTTGAATAACCACTGTTAAAAACTTGTAATTTTGATTTACTTTTTGAATCATGCCAGTATTGTAGAATAACTGCTATAGTAGTTGGACCACATGCAGAATTTCGGTAAATTGATTTAACATCTGTATCATATTGAGAAAATGTAGGAGATGATAATAATTTCGAACCGTATCCATCACCCATAGTAACGCTAGTATTCATCAATTGAATGTTTAAATCTTCTTTAATTTCATATGTCGAGAGATCTTCATCTTTCGATTTAATATAATCTATAATTTGATTTGTATCATCAGCACTAACTATACTATAACCACCAAAATAGTAGTAATTTTCATCCCCTAATTCAAAGACATCTGGAATACCTTCTCCACCTAAAAGAACGGTTGAATTTTCTTGTGTATTGGAAATAATAGCAAAATATTCTTGACCACTTAAACTTTAAAAGCTTTAAACATGCTATCTAAACGGTATCAAAATGACAAGAGTGAAAGAAAAGGGATTTCTGTTAAGAGTAAAACGGTGCAAGGTATAACTTTATTTGAAACGGAACATCTCTTTTATAAACGGTACGACTTTATTTTAAATCAGCCCCAACTACTCCCCTTCTGTCCTTTAAGTTTAGTAGTGCTGCTACATTGAAATCAAAAAGAGAAGCCTATCGTTTTGGCTTCTCCGGAAATAAAGAACCTACTTCTGTTAGGGTTGTGGCTAAATCACTGCGATAGAGTGCATGCTGTTTATCTAAGCTATTAATGGTCACTTCATTACCGCCAAGTGAAGAATGGACATATAGATTATCGCCCATATATAAAGCGATATGGCCTGGAAAATAGAGCAAATCACCTTTTTGTCTATCCTCTTTTTCTATTTTCACAATAGGAAAACTCTCTACCATTTTAGCATCCCGAAAAATAGTAACCCCATTTAACATATAGGCCATTGAACATAAACCGGAGCAATCAATGCCTAATGGTGATTTGCCACCCCAGCGATAAGGTGTAGCTAAATAGCTTAGCGCTGTTTGGACCACGTTTTCTCGAAAGGAATGCTCGGATATTTGAGTTTGAGATGGCTTTTCCTGCAGCCATTTTGTGCGAACATAGCCTATTTTTCCCGACACTAATTGTACAGCAGACCACTCTTCCGGTACGTCCTCTTGCGTAACAGCGCCTATACTAGAACCTTTCACAAGAGTCATCAGCTTTGTACTTTGGATTCGAGGCTGCTGTAAAACATCTGCAAAGCTTTGAATAATGATAGGCTGTGCTTCGCTGTGCCATTTAGCAGCCGTTTCTTCATCCAGTAGCAAATCAGCCTTCTGACAATATCCTTTATAACGATAAGCAGTTTGGACATAAACCCAATCCTTGTGACAGTCTGTCAGAATATCTACTGTCATGCCATAAAGGACCTCATCTATTAATTCAGAAGTTTCATCAGGCTTGGCATGCAAATTGGCAATCATGGCTGTTACGATAGACTTCATTGCGGTTCCTCCTTCTGCTTCATCATATGGTCATAAACAACCTTTGAAAGGCGACCAATCAGTTGGCGAGCCAGATCATTATCCGTTACATTTGTTATGAAAATACCAATCAGATAATCAACCGAGCTACCGTAGACAATTCCTACATCATGATTGACTGTGTCCAGCCCACCTGTTTTATGGGCCAGTTTTACATCATCAACGAGATAACGCTTTAAGCCTTCATGTACGCGCTGTCTACTTAAAATGTCGATGACCAGCTCATTGTAAGGTGATGCTAGTAAATCCTGTTGATATATTTTTGTAAAAAGATGGGCCATGTCCCGTGCAGACGTAAAGTTGTCGATCCCCGTTGCAAGTCGCTCGACATCCATCATTTTTCGCTGTAGCACCGTTTCCTGTAAGCCTATTTGACGGAAATAATCATTAAAAAAATCCATTCCCACTACATCCATTAGGACATTTGTTGCTGTATTGTCACTCGTTATAATCATCCATACTAGTAGCTCGTATACTGTGCTTTGCGTCAGACGTTGCTCACTTATTACACTAAAATCTACCCAATCTGCAGGAGTGATTGTTAAGGATGAATGAAGGGATATATTGTGTTTCTCGGTATACGCTAAAACAGCTAGAAGAATCGGTACTTTTATAATACTAGCGCTAGAAAATGACTCCTCTAGTTGATGACTAAATAGGAATTGCTCGGTTTTTGGATTTTTAACAAAGAGATGCACCTTATAGGGAGTTTTTTGGATGAAATCTTGAATTTGATTTTCCATTAGACACCTACCTAACAACACGAATTCGGTGATTGTCTGCATCCATTGTAATGGTTCTTCCTAAAGGCAGTGACATCGTTGGTAAACAATGTCCACACGTGATCCCTGAAATAATAGGTTTGTTAAAAGGGACTAGAATTTCATCAAAGATCGTTTGTAGCGATAAACTTTGCTCGGGCTTTTGTGGATTTTCAGGTCCACAATTTGTCCATGCTCCCAATAAGATACCTGCTAAATCATCTAATTTCCCCGCCAGTTTTAATTGCGTTAACATCCGGTCAACTCGTTGCTCACTTTCATCAATATCTTCTAAAAATAGGATCTTTCCTTTTGTATCAATTTCATAGGGTGTACCAAGTGATGCAGTTACTAATGTTAAATTGCCCCCAATAAGTGTACCTGTAGCACTACCGGCTACGAGCTTGGACATTGGTTGATCTACAGGATTTTCTAAGTTATACTCCTCTACCCCTACCGCCATTATTTGCTGGCAGAAGGATTGCCATGTGTAATCGTCCATCTCCTGCCTAATAAATTCAGTCGATGGCATTGGTGTATGGTACGTAACAAAGCCACTAAGCTGGTTGAAGGCTATATGTAGAGCAGTCACATCACTATAGCCTACAAAGACTTTAGGATTCGCCTTAATTACCTCAAAATCTAAAAGCGGTAAAATTTTAGTAGCCCCATAGCCGCCGCGAACACAAAAAATACCGTCAATCGTTGGATCTTGAAACATTCGATGAACATCCGCTGCCCGCTGATCATCAGTACCTGCTAAATAACCATGTCGCGCGTGACACGTCTCTCCTACAACCACCTTCAACCCAAGCTTTTCAATACTGGCTATAGCTGGCTGTAATCTATCGGGTGGAGTAGCACCTGAAGCACTTATTAGACCAATTGTGTCACCTTTTTTCAATGCTTTTGGACAAATCATTCATTTACCTCCCGTTTCAATGAAGTACGATAAACCGTTAGCTCTTCTTCATTAGCTAAAATAAAATGGCCATCCTCAATTTCCACAAATGACGGAGGACTGTCCGCATAACGATGTTGTGTTGGATCATATATCTCTACAACTTTCTCTCGCTCCTTATAAGGATTTGGCTCCGGTACAGCTGATAACAATGCTCTCGTATACGGATGAAGCGGATGGGTAAAAAGCTGTTCTGTTGCAGCTAGCTCGACAATTTTCCCTTGATAAATGACGGCTGTCCGATCCGTGATAAAACGGACAACGGATAGATCATGAGCAATAAATAAAAAGGTTAAATGATTTTGTCGTTGAAGATTAGCTAATAAATTCAACACCTGTGCCCGAATGGATACGTCCAAGGCGGAAATTGGCTCATCAGCAATAATAAATTCTGGTTCCATCACTAAAGCACGAGCAATGCCTATACGCTGGCGTTGACCACCCGAAAACTCATGAGGAAATCGATTCGAAAATTCCGGAAGTAGACCAACATTTATTAATGCCCTGCGTACCTTTTCTTGCCGCTCTGCTTCATCTTTATATTTTTTGGAAGGGTATAGTCCTTCCGCCACTATATAATCAACCTTGGCACGTTCATTGAGCGACGCCATCGGGTCCTGAAAAATCATTTGGATTTTCTGCGTAATTTCCCTATCCCAATCTTTTGGAATTTTCCCATGAATAGTTTTGCCATGATACAAAATTTGTCCTTCGGTGACCTCGTTGATGCGCATAATAGACCGACCAATCGTTGTTTTTCCTGACCCCGATTCACCTACTAAACCAAATGTTTCGCCTTTAAAAATATGAAAACTGACATCATCGATGGCCGTAAACTTATGCTTCCCCTTACCAAAATTGACGGTTAAATTTTTCACTTCTAGTACTATTTCTTTTTCACTCACTAGCATACTGCCTCCCCTCTGCAAAAAAGGCTTGTAAAGCAGCAGGAGGTTCTACCTTTGGAGCAAGCGGATCTAATAACCATGTTCGTGCATAATGCGTGTCACTAACCTGAAAAAAAGGTGGGCGCTCAATAAAATCGATTTTCAGCGCATATTGGTTGCGCGGCGCAAAGGCATCCCCCTTTAATTCCTGAAAAAGATTGGGCGGCGTCCCTTTGATCGAATACAATGCTTCTCCCTTAGAGCCGAGCTGCGGCAGGGAGGAAATAAGGGCCCATGTATATGGATGCTTACTATTAAAGAAAATTTCATGAGTTTTCCCGACCTCAATTACATCCCCCGCGTACATGACCGCAATACGGTCAGCCACCTTGGCGACCACACCTAAATCATGCGTAATATAGACGATCGTTAAGCCATACTTAAGTTGAAGATTTTTTAATAGCTGTAAAATTTGTGCCTGTATCGTTACATCTAAAGCGGTTGTTGGTTCATCACATATTAAAATATTTGGCTTACAGGCTATCGCAATCGCAATGACAATACGTTGGCGCATACCTCCTGAAAATTCATGAGGATATTGCTTATAGCGTTTTTTCACATCAAGGATTCCCACATCTGAAAGTAGTTTTAAGGTTTCTTCATAAGCCTCCTTCCCCTTTAAGCCTTGATGTAACACCACACATTCCTCAATTTGCTTACCAATCGTTTTAAGTGGATTTAAAGATGTCATCGGGTCCTGCGTCACCATAGCTATTTCCTTCCCTCGTATATGGAGCCATTCTTGCTCTGTCGTAAATTGTCCTAGATCCTGTGCCTGGTAAATGATTCTGCCCTGCTTAATGCTGCCATTTTTATCGAGTAAGCCCATAATCGACTTCATGAGCACGGATTTGCCCGAACCTGATTCACCCACAATCGCTAGACTTTCCCCTTTATATAAATCAAGTGAAATATCTCGAATTGCGGTTAAAACACGACCACGTAATGTGAATTGGATAATTAGATTTTGAATAACTAATAGGCGTGATTTTTTAGTTGTCACTGATTCCATCTCCTTATACATGGTTTTTCGGATCTGCTGCATCAGCAAAGGAATTACCAATTATATAAAATGCAATAGTAATAACACTTAACACTATACTCGGGAAAATTAGCTGATATCGTAAGTCTGGCGACATCATGAGCACACGCCCTTCATTAATTAAATTACCTAAGGACGGTTCACTAATTGGCAGCCCTAAGCCAATATACGTTAAAAACACCTCTGCCCCTATAGCAAAGGGAATAGCTAGACTCATACGTAACATAATGACAGAAATTAAATAGGGTAATAGATTTTTTACAATAATACGGTAATCAGATGTCCCTAAACATTTAGAGGCTAGGTTGTATTCACGGTCCCGCAAAATAACAATTTGATTGCGAATAAATCTAGCCATTTCCACCCATCCCGTTATACACATGGCGATAATAATCGTTGATATACTTGGTCGCAAAATATAAGACATTAAAATGAGTACAATGGTTGTTGGAATATTATCAACAACGTTATACAGCTGTGTAATAGGCACCTCTAGCTTTCGCGAAAAGCCCCATAGTGTACCAACTGTAATCCCAACCACAGCTTCTACTAGGGCAACTACACAGCCAATAAATAAGGATGTCCTTGTCCCCGCCCAAATTCGTGACCATAAATCCTGCCCAATTGAGTTTGTACCAAACCAAAATTCAGCATTGGGGGTAATATTACGTGCCTGCATCCCCGTTTGCTCATCTAGATAAATTTCCGTTGGTGATTTTTGTGCTGGTAAGTACGGCTGAAGGATCGTAAAGCCCACAATAATAAGCACGCCTACTAATAAAAAAACAGCTAGTCGATTTTTCAAAAAGGATTGCCATGTGGAACGCCAATATGAGTAATTAGAATGACCGGTTTCTTCTGCTTGTCGCGCATCAACTTCCGCAAATTCAAACAATGTTTCCCGTGATTTATTAGAAATATTATGAATTTCATTCGAATACATGCCCATTAACGTACTCCCCCTCCCTTGCCCAGTTTAATCCGAGGATCGACAAGTGCCATGGCAATATCCCCTAAAATAAGTCCGATAATACCAAGGGAGGAGAACACCAGCACTAAGCCTTGAACAATCGTATTATCCTGTCGTTGAATCGCATCAACGAGTAAGCCCCCCATCCCTGGAATGGAATACAAAGATTCGATATAAATGGAGCCAGTAATGGTAAACAAAATGGTTGCAGGTAAATATTGCGCCATTGGGATAAAGGCATTTCGCAAAACGTGCTTGAACATTAATGTTCGTTCCTTTACTCCTTTAGCCCTCGCTAGTTTAATATAGTCCTTGTTCAATTCATCCACCATATAACGCCTCATCCACATAGCGTAGGAGGCTGTAGGAGCCAACGCCATAGAAGTTAGTGGGAGAATCCATGTAATCGGTCTATACTCATCAAAGAGCATCGGTAATTGAAAGAGATCTGTAATATACATTTGAATCACTAAATAATAAACGGCTGCAGGTACAGCAACGACAAAAACAATATAGCCTGTCCCAAGTCGATCGAGCCAACGCCCCTTACGATAGGCCATCATAATACCTAGCGGCACACCAATTAGGAGTGACAGGACAACGGCCCCTAACCCAAAGAGTAGTGAATACATAATTTTGTCCGCAATAATCGTTGTAACAGGTACATCTGTACGATAGGTCACCGATTTCCCGAGATCCCCTTGTAATAATTTCGTGTAAAAGTTTCCTAGCTGAATAAGCAATGGATCTCGTAATCCTAAATTCGTTAAATAAATTTCTTGCTGAGCAGGTGACATTTTATCGGCTGCCGCCCCTAAATATCCTTCCTCTGGCATTAATCGTAATAACGAAAAAACAATTGTAATAATAATAAAAAGGGTTAACACAGATTGTAAGAGTCGTTTTCCTATATATTGCAACATCGCGCCATCCTCCTATGTCAAAAAGACTAAAGGAGATGCCGACTGTTCCTTTCGGTATCTCCTTTTTCATCTACGAGCCCCTACTACTTTTTAGCATTCGCTAAAGCGTCAGCACGCTCTTGTTCCCACTGAGCAAGCGCTTTCTTAAATTCATCATTACTCATTGGCTTTTCCAATACTTGCTGACCTTTAAATTTCTCGGCTGTCACACCAAATGGTGAATACTGTGCCTCGAAAGGGTTTAATTTGGATGCAACATAGCCACTACCCCCAACGGAATATGGAATCACAAAGGCTTCTTCAATTAAAAAGGCCTCTGCCTTTGCAAATAGCTCATACCGTTTCGCCACATCAATCGTTACCTTTGCTTCATCCACAAGGTTTTGATACGTCGTTTTTCCATTGGCATCTGTGTAACCCTCAGCTAATTCAGGTTTATTATAAGTGCCGTCCACTGTAAACGGATCTGTATACGTGGATGGATCTGCATAATCTGGCCCCCAGTTTGCTTCTAAAAGTGCAAATTTCCCAGGACGACGCACCTCAGATAAAAAGCCTGTCGCTGGACCTGCCTCTACAATAATGTCGACATAATCTGTCCCCAGTAATTTTTCAATTTGCTGCTCCACTACTTGGGAACGATTTGCCCAGTCTGGACTACCCGCATTATATGGCAATAATACTTTTACAGGGAATGTAGCTTTACCCGCTAATGCCACTTTTGCTTTTTCTTTGAATTCAAGTGCTAGTTCTTTATTAAAGGAATCTTTATTGGAAATAGTTGCAAGTGGTGTTAATTGTGTGTAATCTACCCCTGCAACATCTACAAAGTTTTTTGGGGTAATCGTGTTGCTCAGCAAATCGGCTGGATTATAGGGCTCCACCGTTAACATGGCGGAAACACGGTCCAGTGCATGGAATATTGATTTTCGGAAATCTTTGTTGTTGACGGCGATCTTCCAGTTATCTGGTTCATATTCTGCGTCAAATTGTGGGTTAAAGTTGAGAGCGTAGAAGTAGGTATAGAAGTTATTTTGTGTTTGACGAACTTGAGATTTTTTCTTATCATCCTTAAACCATTCATCAATAATGGAAGTAGGAATACTTGCGGAATCAATTTCTCCACGTAAAAACAGTTCGGGTGCTACCGTTGCAGCTTCTTTATTATATTTATAGCGGATGCGATCAATCAGTACTTTGTCTTGATCCCAATACGTATTATTTTTTACAAGCACACGCTCATTTTGCGGCTCAAATTTATCTAAAATATAAGCACCATTATAAAGGAAATTTTCACGTGTTGTTCCAAAGTCCGCCCCTTTTTCTGCAATGAACTTACCATTCACTGGGAAGAAACAAACGTAGTTTAACATAGAAAGAAAGTAAGGTGTCGAAGCTTCTAAAGTATATTCTACTGTATGTTCATCCAACGCCTTTATGCCTACCTGCTTGAAATCTGCCATTTCACCGTTATAGAATGCCTCTCCATTTTTGACAACTGTCGCTATCCAGGCTGTCGAGGATTCATTTTTGGCATCAAGGACATACTGCAAACCGTCCACAAAATCCTGTGCAACTACATCCGCATATTCCTTCCCTTCATGAGTCACCCATTTGGCATCATCACGCAACTTGAAGGTCCATACGGTTGCATCTTCATTTGCCGACCATTCTTTCGCTAATCCTGGCTGGACTACCCCGTATTTATCATACTCAATAAGACCATCTACCATATTCGCCGCCACCGCAAATTCATTCGTTTCAGACGTTTTTAAATAATTTAATGTTTTAATTTCCCCTGAATATACCACACGATATTCCGATGCTTTTTCACCCGATTTTTCATCATTGCAGGCTACACAAAACAATACGACCAAACATACGAAAAGCCACCAATATTTTCTCACATGCATCCCCCTAGTCATCTTTTTATAATGAAAATCCTATTGGAAGGACCGATGTCATGACCTTCAATAGGATTTTTCAAACATAAGCTAGGACCCTCTATATGGACCCTCTCTCTCTATACGAATCCAAAATTACTCATTCCACCTGACAACAGCGTGTCCTATTGGCTCATACGCTCTAAGCAAAAGCTCACCCTCACAGTTAAGTTAAAAATTGTAAAATACGTAATACTTCATAAAAATCGTCTGTGACGAATTCTACTGTATTATGTGGTTTAAATGTGGCATTTGGATAAAAGGAATTACGATAGGCACGTGTATGATCTCGATAGATGATTTCTACCATAAAGCGTTCTGGTAATGGTACCTGAATATGCTGACGTGGCACCTTCATCGAGGAAGCTACCAGTCTCTTGGTTTCCATAAGCGTTAGCTTCGGACTGACACTAATAGTTGCATTCCCTATTCCTTCTTTGGTCGCGAAGGTCACAATGTTTTCATTAACGGCATGGATTTCTTCGGTCAAGCCAACATCACCACTGACAAATGAAACAGGAACACCATGCAATGCTGCTGCATACGTATTAATTAAAAATTCACTCGCATACTCACCATTTATTTTGATATCAGCATACGTGCAAAGTGTATGGGCTAGCGGATTACGCTCGCTTCCCCCTTTACTGTGATAGCCAATAAAAATCGCACGATCAAAGCTTTGATCGAGACCGGCTACCATACACATCGGATCATAAGTCCAGCCACGGATTACCTTGCAGTTGATAGGTAAATTAGAAATATCGAGATTGCGTGCTGAATCGTGTGCATCCTTCAATAGTATTTCTGTTGCTCCACCTGCTATCGCCCCTTCAATGGCCACTTCTACTTCTCGAGTCATTTGTTGTTGAAAAAATTGATAGTCAGGTGCATTTAACTCCGTTTCACTCCAAGTAGTTGTACCCGTAATTCCTTCTATATCGGCGCTAATATAAACTTTCATTGATATCGAATCTCCTTTATTTCATGATTATGAATCGTTACCTGAATGGCTCCATAACAGGCTGTTTTAGCTTGAAGTCGTCTCGCCCACGCCATATTATGGAAATCATAATGCCACCATTCCTCTCCATAATTACTAAAGCCTACTTGTGTCATACAGTTGTATAATAAACGTCGATGTTGACAAGCCTCTGGATTCTCGTTTAAGTTCTGTTCAAAATAGCGTGTAGCTGATTTTTCATTCATTTCATCAAAGGCTGTACCAAAATCCAAAGCTTTCCCTTGTCTATCAGCCAGTGTTAGATCAATTGCACCACCTGTTAAATGGGGTGCCAAATGAGCAGCATCTGCGCTTGGCATTGCAACATACTTTTTGGTTGCCTGCAGTACTTCCTGCTCTGTGGCGTGTGGCATAATGCGCGCCAATTGCTGTGAAAAATAACTAAATAAATACTGTTGAACTTGGGATGGGCGATAGCCATCATAGAGGAGCAGGCTATACTCCTTCGGTAATAGTGTCAAAGCATGCTGCAAGCGTTCAACTACACCAGCACGTACATAAATGGCTCGTAAACTATTAGGAATCTTTTGCTGATAGTAGATAGGTTCTATAAAAATTCTTTTATGGGCAGCTGTAATCTGTATTAGAGGCTCTTGGCTTTCCCTAACAGATGGGCTCTCAGGAGAGTTTCCATTTGAAGCCGTTCCAATCGGTTGAAAGAGGTTTACAATACTAGAACACCTCCGTTGAATTATTGGATAATTCAGTTTTTTTAAAATGAATATTATCATATCTCTCTATCATTGACTAGATAAAAATACAATTATTACAAATTAATGGTCATTTTCTTATAATGATTCATAATCCAGCAAAAAATCGTCGAAAAATCTCCTTTATCCTCTAGTTAAGAATTTATTCATCTCATGACCCACACATGCTAAAAAAATTATGAATCTTATGTACTTACGCAAAAAAGGCTATTGAAACATTGTCTATGTCTCAATAACCTTTTCGCTATGCCTTTTGAAATGAGTAGGCTTCAACTTGATGTCCATTGCGACCAATTGTTGTTTGTGCCTGAGCTAGTGAATTGAGAATAGCTTCTTCAGTTGCCTCTGCCGCAGCTACAAATAACTGATTCATAACGGGATGGTCCTCACGGAGCTGTATTCTTGTTTCTACAAGCTGTTCTGACATATGTGGGATGTTATGAGCAGTTGTAAAGCCTATCACAATGTCTCCACTGCCATGTGAGTAATGACTACCTGTCCGACCTAAACCTATCCCACAGCGTTTAATGACTCTCTTCAATTGACGACTGCTAAGTGGAGCATCTGTAGCAAGGACTATCATAATCGACCCATCTGTTGGAGCGAGAGTCGAGGCACATTGGTTTGCGGGAGCAACGTAACGTTCCGCTAAAAATTCCGAACTATGACCAAAATTACTAAGCACCATGCAGCCCACCGTATAGCTAATTTCATTTTTATCAACTTTGACAATACGAGAAGAGGAACCAATTCCCCCTTTATAGCCAAAGCACATCATCCCTTTTCCAGCACCAATGGCTCCTTCCTGTGCTGTATTCGGAGAGGCATTATGAATGGCTTCTACCGCATGCTCAGCTGTCACTGAACATGCTCGAATGGAATTTAAATAACTATCATTGCATTCGCCCACAACTAGATTGATGGTGCCAGTCGTTTGCCCAATGTCCTGATTCATGTCGAGCATGTATCGCAACGTTCCCTGCGTAACGGCTGGTACCCCAAATGTATTCGTGAGCATTATCGGTGATTCGAGCACACCTAGCTCATTCACTTGTACGAGTCCAGTTGTTTTGCCGAAGCCATTTAACACATAACTAGCCGCTGTAACTTTATGCTGAAATACATTCCCTCCATGCGGTAAAATAGCTGTGACTCCTGTACAGGCGTAACCACCTTCATGATCTAATGACTCATCCAATGTGACATGTCCTACTCGTACCCCAGCAACATCAGTAATACAGTTTTTCTGCCCTACCGGTAATGTACCCACTTCAATGCCGAATTGTCTTACCTTTCCCTGCATACTACGTTTCCTCCTGAATTGCCATCGACACAGCTGCCTGTGCATGAATAGCCGTTGTATCAAATACTGGAACATCGATATCCTGCTGTTGAATAAGTAAGCCAATTTCGGTACAGCCAAGAATTATGCCTTGCGCTCCTGCCTGCACAAGGTCATTGATCACTTGGATATAATAGGACTTCGAATTTGGTACAATGCTCCCCAAACATAATTCCTCATAAATGATCCGGTTTACTTCCATTCGTGAGTGGTGATTTGGCACAATAACCTCTATTCCATACCCCTCTACCCTCGACTTATAAAATTCCTGTTCCATAGTGTACATAGTTCCAAGGAGCGCTATTTTTTGTAGCCCAGCCTCCTTTATTTGGTTAGCTGTGGCATCTGCAATATGTAAAATAGGGATGGTGATGGCCTCTTCAATAACTGCTACGACCTTATGCATCGTATTTGTACAAATAACGATAAAATCTGCCCCTGCGCGTTCAAGTGACTGTGCGGCCTGAGCTAGCACGAAGCCAGCTTTATCCCATTGTCCCCTCGCTTGAAAATGCTCAATTTGCTGGAAATCAACACTATACAAAATACATGTTGCAGAATGAAGGCCCCCCAGCTTTTGTTTAACCTGTTCATTTAGAAGTCTATAATATTCGGCCGAGGATTCCCAGCTCATCCCGCCAATCAATCCAATTGTTTTCATCATCCAATCTCCTTCCTTTTATTCTATTATTATACGCGTTTGCAGAATAAAAATAAGAGAATTTTCGGAATATATCACTCTTATAGGAAAAATCAAAACCTTATTATAATTTATTATATTAGAAAGGTTGATTTTTCATAAAAAAACAGTGTAGACTAAAGCGTACTGTGAAAGGAGGAAACAACTTATGGAATGGATTTCAAATATTGTTGATAGTGGAAATAATATTTTATGGACATATATCCTGATTATCTTACTATTAGCTGCAGGACTATATTTTTCATTTGGTACAAAATTTGTACAAATACGTCTTTTCCCTGAAATGTTTCGTCTGATTGTCGAAAAAAGAGAAGGCGATTCAGGGGTTTCGCCGTTCCAAGCCTTTACGATTAGTGCCGCTTCACGCGTAGGCACTGGAAACATTACAGGTGTTGCCTTAGCCATTGGTGTCGGTGGACCAGGTGCAGTATTTTGGATGTGGATTATTGCTATATTAGGAATGGCAACAGCCTTCATTGAAAGTACATTAGCACAGGTCTATAAAGTAAAGGATGGCGATACGTTCCGAGGTGGACCTGCCTATTACATGGAAAAAGCGTTAGGTCAAAGAAAACTAGGTATTATCTTTAGTATTCTATTAACACTAAGTTTTGGATTTATATTTAATGCAGTGCAATCTAATACAATTGCCACTTCAGTTGGTGAAGCATTTGATATAAGTCCAAAGCTCATTGGCATCTTACTAGTAGCATTTACAGCATTAATTATTTTTGGTGGTGTACAAAGAATTGTAAAGGTAACTCAAGTTCTTGTACCGGTTATGGCCATCTTCTATTTACTTGTAGCCCTTTTTGTTGTGGTGACAAATTTATCAGAAATACCAAATGTGTTTAAATTAATTTTCACACATGCATTTGGTCTACAAGAAGCTGCTGGTGGAGCAATTGGAGTTGCGATAATGCAAGGGGTTCGTCGTGGTTTATTTTCCAATGAAGCTGGGATGGGTAGTGTGCCAAACGCAGCGGCCACTGCCAATACCTCACACCCTGCTAAGCAGGGGCTTGTACAAAGCTTAGGTGTCTTTTTCGATACGATTATGATTTGTACAGCAACAGCCTTTATCATTATCTTAGCTGGTTTATATGATAAAGGTGAAAGCGATGGTATTATTTTGACGCAAAACTCTCTAGCTGTTCATGTTGGGGATTGGGCTCCTTATTTTATTGCCATTTCCATCATCTTCTTTGCCTTCAGTTCGATCATCGGGAACTATTACTATGGTGAATCTAATATCGAATTTATGAATGCCCATAAAGGTTGGATGATTATTTATCGTGTTTTAGTGCTAGTCATGGTTATGTTTGGCTCTGTAGCACAAGTTCAACTTGTATGGAATTTAGCTGATTTGTTTATGGGGCTCATGGCTCTCATCAATATTGCAATCATCATGATTCTCGGTAAAATTGCCTTCCTTGTATTGGATGATTTTACTGGCCAACGCAAAGCAGGTAAAAATCCTGTCTTTTATGCCAAATCAATTCCGACATTAAAAAATACAGATTGTTGGGAAGAAGATCGATAAAATAGGAACGCCCCTCCATTTAATGAATGGAAGGGCGTTTTATTTTAATATTTAAACTGGCTAATTAGTTGTTTTAATTCATCGGCCATATGTGCAAGTGCTTGTGCCGAGGCGTTGATTTCTTCCATTGATGCTAATTGTTCCTCTGTTGAGGCTGCAACATCTTCAGAAGCGGCAGCATTGCCTTTGGCTGAGAAGGCCAAATCCTCCGTCACCGCTGCTACCTCTTGTACGCCAGCAGACATTTGCTCGGAGGCAGAAGAAACCTCTTCCATTTTCGGTGTAATTTCATTCATACTTGTCCTAATTACTTGGAATTTCGTAATGGCTTCATCAGAAATATGTAAGCCACTTTGAACATCCTCCGTTACCTTAGCCATAATACTAACAGATTGCTCTGTTTCTTGCTGAATCCCACGTATTAGGTCAAATATTTGTTTAGCCGATTCCTGTGATTGCTCAGCTAGCTTACGGACTTCATCTGCGACAACCGCAAAGCCCTTTCCATGCTCCCCTGCTCTTGCTGCTTCAATAGCGGCATTTAAAGCCAGTAAATTAGTTTGATCCGCAATGCTTGTAATTACATCTAAAATGGATGTAATTTGCTGTGAACGCTCATGTAAGGTTTGAATTTTAGCATTGGAATCTGCAACAGATAAATGAATAGACTGCATTTGATCCTTTGTATTTTGGACAGCTTGTCCTCCCTCATCTGCTTGCAATGTCGCATGCTGTGAAAGGTCCGTCACAGCAGAAGAAATTTCAGCAATATGAAGAATGGCTGTTGAAAGCTCATGTAATGATTCTGCATTTTTATTGGCACTAGTCGTTTGTCCATCTGCACTTGACGCAACATCTTGAATAGAAATAGCGACTTTTTCGGTTGCTATACTTGTTTGATTCGCATTAGCTGTTAGCTCTTCAGCAGACGAAGCCACTTCCTCTGCATTTTGTTCAATCTTTTGAATAAGCGTCCGCAAACTTTCCTGCATATCGTTAAAGGCTTGTCCTAATTGTCCAATTTCATCTTTCGAAGTTATCGTAACAGTCTCTGTCAGATCACCTTTACTAATAGTAACGGCGCTATCTTTTAATGCTTTAATTGGTTTAATGACAGCCTTCATCACGAAGTAGAAGATTATAGAACTAATCACGACAGCTGCAAGCAGAACTATGATTGTATGAGATAAAATCGATGAAGCCGATTCATCAATTTCCTTGGAAAAGATCGTACCTGTGATTTTCCAATTGGTTACCTCATTCGTCGTATAGAACAATATACGATCATCGCCGTTAAAGACGTATTCATAGGTGCCAGAGGGACTTTCGTACATTTTATCGAGGAAACTTTCTTTGAGCTTGCCACCCGCTTCTAATGTAGGGTGTGAGATGACTAGATTGTCCTCTCCAAAAATAGAGGGATAGCCATTTTTCCCAATTCGAATGGAATCTGCAATTTTTTGAAGGTTTGTTAACTTAATATCAATAGCGACAACCCCTGACCGGTCCTTAATCTGTTTAGCAACCGTTACAACCATATCGCCAGTTCCCGCATCCTTATAAGGGTTAGTAATTAACGTTTCACCTTTTAAAGCAGTCGCTTGTTTATACCAATCTCGATCTAATGGATTATAATCCGCATCATTCAATTTTGGTACCTGAGAAAACGAACCATCATTGGTTCCAACATAAATACTTAAAACGTCTGGATTAAGCTGTCCATATTGCTTAAATTTCGATTCTATAGATGCTTGTGATTGCTTAAATTGCTGTGCATCTATTTCACTACTAAACACTTGAATGTCATTCATCTTATCAGTAATAGTTTGATCGATAAGCTTATTTAAAATGCCTACACTTTCATTAGCACTAAATAGAATTTCTTCTTCTATGGAATCTTTAGCTGATAAATAAGATAAACTACCTACAGATATAACAGGAATTAGTAATACTAGCGCAAATAGCGTATAAAGCTTGCCCTTAAAACTGCTAAATATTTTCTTCATATATTATTCTCCTTTTGTTTCTTGAAGTGAAAAATATCACTTGTCAGCCTGATATTTGCTACAACCATTCCCACTCTGTACCTGTTTTACATCTCTCCCATAGCTTTTATCGGATGAAATATTATTTTTCAAACATATTTATGATTTTTCTATTATTCAGTCTTTACAGATAACTATAAATCCCTGTAATTGTCAGGAAGAACAAACTATTAGCCCACCACTTCCTCATCATGACTACAAGAAAAATGGCAACTATTGATCCCGATTCTAAAGGAATTTGAGCGTGCTGAAATGATTGGAAAGTAAAAAAAGAGGTTATCCAATGATCTGATCTATTTGACCATTAGACACCTCCTTTATCATGAGCTTAATATTTAAATGTTTGTATCGATTCCTGTAGATCAATCGCCATTTTCGCTAAATGGGTGGAAGCTGCCGCTACTTCCTCCATCGCCGCATTTTGCTCTTCCGAAGAAGCGGCAACGCTTTGCACATGACGGCTTGATTTCATAGAAACTTCGCCTATGTAATCAATCTCTTGGACCAGCTTTTCAATATCTTGATGGATAGTACGAATGGCTGCAGTAACTAATTCCGTTTGTGCTTGTACATCCGTAATGGCATCATCAATTTGTATAAAATTATCTCTTGCCACATTGACCTTATCACGACCTACATGGACCGAATCATTGCTATTGACCATATCTTCTTCAATTATTCTTGTACTATCAGTAATTTGTGCTACTACTTTTTCAATTTCCACTGCTGCAAGATTCGACTCATCTGCTAGTTTACGCACTTCCTCAGCAACAACGGCAAACCCTTTCCCATGCTCACCGCTTCGGGCAGCTTCGATGGAGGCATTGATAGCAAGCAAATTGGTCTGTGTCGCAATACTTTTAATGACATTCACAGCTGCTACTATGGCTGCTGAATTATCATCTAAATCTTGGACGCGCGTATTTAATTCACTCGTGTTGGCTGAAATTTCATCCATCTGTACCGTGGCATCATGGACAGAAGAACGACCTAAACTCGCCATATTTTTCGTGTCGACGGTGGCATCATTAACGTTTTGAATGCTCGTGGAAATATCATTCATTTTCTTCAAAATATGGGCCGATAAATTTCGTACATCGCCTGTTAACGTATCCTGCTCATCAATTCCTTGTGCAATATCCTGAATTGATTCAGTGACGACTTCCGTTGCCTGTGTAACCTCCAAGCTACTAGCCGTTAGCTGCTCAGAGGTAGCGGCTACTTGCTCAGAGGAATCTCCTACTTGCTTCATCATCTGACGAAGTTTTTCTGACATGCTATTGAATGACTCGGCTAGATGTGCAAATTCGTCCTTTGTTTTGAATTGTAGACGAGCGTGTAAATTCCCCTCTGAGAATGTATCCATTTCTCTGACTGTTAGCTGAATGTTTTTAGCAACTCTTCTACCAAATACAGTAGCAATAATGATGCTAATAAGGAGAGAAATTGCCGCCAATATCATTATTTCAATACCACTTCTTTCCCCTTTTTCCTTAGTCGCCTCAATATGTGCTAGCATGTCTTCCTGTTGTGCAGTTGCCATTGTCTTACCAAAGACTACAAGCTTCAAAGAGCCATCCCCTAAAATCGGCAAGGCTACTTGCTGAGCCTGTTCTGTTTCGCCACGCTTATAAAGCGGAATAATCTGTCCATCTATCGCCTTTTCCCAATCATCAAGCTGTTGTAAAAATTGCTCAAAATCTTGATTGTGAGCACTGATTTCTTGGAGGCGATTAATGGATGTATGTAAGGTATTGCGAATTTCATGATGATTGTTCAACATTTCTTCCTTACCATATAATATATACCCTCGAATAGCTGCATTTGCACGCACAGTTTGGAACGAAATATCTTGATATAAATGGATTAATTCCGTATTGTCTTCAATTTCAGCTAGTGTCTTATTATTATTCGTTAAGAAATACATCGCAATGGCTGTAATCATTAATAAGAAGGCTAGCACTATACCAAAAGCCATTTGTAATTTACGTTCCACAGTTAATCTCATATGATTCCCTCAATTCTACTGTAATCACATTGAGTATATCCTACCTAAATCTATTATCCTATAAAATATGTACCTTTCCTCACAAAACATCGCTAAAATTTAACAATAATGCAAACTCCACCTGAAAACTATTGACAATAATATCCACTATTTCGCTAGTTAAAATAGGAAATAATCCATTGAAAGCCATGGAGATAAAATGAAAAGAGCAGGAAAAGCAGTACCATTTTCATGAAAAGCTCTCTTTTTTCAACATATTCTCGAATACCTGAAGTGAGCATTATGACACTTAATAATAATAAGCTATGCTGTGTCCCATATATTTGCATCGAAATGGTGATGATTAATGGCAGCATGATAGGAAGAAGAAATTCAGCAGTAAGTCGTTTTCCTTTCTGTTTAATTAATTTTGTCGGCGTAGTTTTCGATGTACCTCCTATTAATTTCTTTGCAAGTATACAAGCTAAACTAAAAAATAAAACGGTATAAATAATAAATAATAGCAACGGCATTCGGCTTTCTTCATTCAACCAAAGAAAATAATCTACCACTTCAGCTGTTGGTAGTTGATAATACTGCATCGTTTTTTGATCCATGAGAAATAATTGTTCATCCTCCACCATTACCTTGACGGCCATTTCCTTTCCATTATCAAAACGTATATATAAATCATTTGTTGGGGGAGGTTGGGCGGGTCGACTGATAGGGACTTTTTTAGTCCGTAAAGCTTGTTGAAGGTGTTCTGTATCTTTTACCTCATAACGGTTAAGGTAGAACATTTGCTTTAATGGATATAAATATTGCTCCTTGCCATCACTTCCAGACATATACCATGCCTGTTGGATAGGTTGAAATTGACTATAAGGAAAAGTTACTAGTTCGTCTCTTTGCCTCTCATTGTCCAAAAACAGTAAGAGGGTAATGAGGCTAAGCGTCATGCCCAGTAGTAATGTAAGTAAATGTCCAACCCGTTTCATAGCTAAAACTCCTTTAACTTTTACATATATAGTAATTATTGTAATATACGGTTTACCCATCCAATAAGTTTCATCTATACTAAAGGATGGAGGTGGAACGGCAAATGAGCAAGCCAGAATTATACGTTAATGTAGTAGTAGGACCTGATTGTGATTTCGAATCAATGGCCATCCGAGCTGCACTTGAATCCTTTGGTGCAAGAGTAACCTTTCATTTAATTGGTAGACCCAATGATTTGATTGATGTCTTATCAGGCGTTGATCTTCATGGCAAGATGGATTATCTAATTTTGAACTTTCACGGCGATGAAGGACGGTTTTGTCTTCCTGAGCTAGGGGAGGATGTTTATGAGGTTAATGAACCAAAGAGTATATACTTTGGTCCATTGGAGGTACAAACTTATAGCCGTCTTCAAGGTGTAAAGGTGATTGCAGCAGGCTGTTCATTAGGGTGCGAACAGCTCGCAACAGCATTTTTGCAAAGTGGCTGCCACTCCTATTTAGCACCAGATGACTATATCGATGGTAACGCCAATCTTATGTTTCTAATTCGCTTTTTCTATGAGATCATCTCTCATCATAAAAATCAGCAGGAAGCATTTGAACTAGCTCAAGCCATTGATTCGGAGACTGCAATGTACAAGCTTTATTTGTCATAAAAAAGATCGTAGCAACTACTAATTGCTACGATTTCTCTTATTTTTCATGGCTGTTTTCAAGCATGGCCTTATTAAACGCTTGTGACTGCCCTCTCGCTATACTTAACGTTTGCCAGTCAGATCCCTTAACTTGCTTCGCGATATAAATCATTTGACCAATATGCTGAGAATAATGAGCCATTTGCCTTTCTATCGCATCAATTACCGCTAGCTTTTCCCCTCTGATGGTAACATGCCCCTGCAAATCGGATTCTGTAATACCCGCCAAAGCAACTAAAAATACTTGCCAGCCCTCTTCCCAGACTGCGAGAATGGATTCTTTTGTAGACAGACTATTGATAAACTCATCATCCCGATTTCGTGTAGTTTTCTCCCCATCTGTCGTTAAAAAATCAGTCCAGCGCGAAATCATATTACCACTAACATGTTTAACAATGACCGCGACACTATTGGATTCTTCATTATATGCCCAGTGCAACTCAGCCCCTTCTAGCTGGGCCAGTGCCCCATCCCCTAGCTCTTTCACATTGTTAAACCTTTTTTGGACGACCTGTAAATATGTTTGCGCAATCGTCATAAGCGCACCCCATCCCCTCTTTTTTATTATTATAAATGGAAAATATCTAATTGTTTACTAGCTAATTTCCAAGAATAAATTCTTTTACAATGATATCCATTTTTTCCTGTATTTCTTGTGAATCTCCATTTAGTTGGTAACCAATATGATAGACATAGCCGTTGTAGTATGAATAATATTCGTTGGCCCTTGTAGTCATTTGATATATTCTCTTATCAGTTGCGTCGTAATTATAGTAAATATAAGGAAAACCTTGATTAGGTGTCATCTCCCGAAATAACACAGGATTCATAAAATTTATTGCTACATTTGAGACCTTAATGCCCACAGTATCTTCAATATTTTGAGACTTTACATAGTCTGCTAAGGGATTTCGATCGACATTTGTCACCGTAAAATTAATATATTGTAGATCCACGCCGGTGTAAGATTTTTCTTTAAAACTAAATTGGAATTGCGTTTGCTGACTACCATCATCCATTTTTGATGTTACCGCATATACTTCCTGAATGTTCGGTTTAAATGGCAGATTTTCAGAATCAGTGAGATGGACAGCATTTCCCAACAAATTAGCTACTGATTGCATAGCCTCGAAGCCTTGAAGTGGTGCATAATATTTAATATTTTTTGCCTGACTTAAATACAATGATATCGGAAAAAACTGACTGAACGCTGTATCTTTTCCTTCCACTTCTGTATGAAATAAATCTGTGAATAGAAGTTTCTTTCCTTCATCCTTCACCTCTGTCGTCACCTGATCCATTGGCTGCGTTGCTTGCCAAGCAATGAAAAATAAGATAGAACATGTGATCATAACGGTAAATGCACGGTATGTCCATTTAGACTTGGATGGATACGACTCTTGCTGAACTTGTTGACGAACCTTTTGAATAATCACCTCTTTATGTGCTGTGACATCCTGTAACACCTGCATTGTATGTTTATCCATGGTAAAGTACCTCCCATTCTATATGTTGTAAATCAACTTTTAATAGCTCCTTCCCCTTCTTCAAACGAGATTTTACCGTACCCTCAGGAATGGTCAGTAGTTCAGCAATTTCTTTAATCGTCATTTCTTCCAAGTAGTAATACACTATCGCTTCTCGCGGCTTGATGGGTAAGCGCAAAATAGCCTCATCTAATAAAGCATGTTCATCTTGAAGAATAAGTGAATCCTCAAAATTAAATTTTTGCTTTAAAAATTTATGTTGTAGTTTAATTTTTCGATATGCCCAGCTTTTTAAATAATCCTTGCATTTATTGATCGTCATGCGGGCAAGGTATGCCTTCATCTCTCCTCGTTCCTCATAATGTTTTTGATGATAAAATTTAATAAAAACATCCTGCACAATATCCTCTGCTATTTGTAAATCCTTCGTATAGTAATAAGCAATACGAAACAAACTCTCCGTATGTATAACCATCAGCTGCTCCAATTTTTCTATATCAGACATATACATTCCCTCCTTCTACACTATAAACGATTCCCAACCAGAAAAAGATTATTTTTCCAGATTTAAAGGACATAAAAAAACCGTCTCAAAAATTCGAGACGGTTGCTAATTATAAATTTTCATCAATATAGGTTTCAATATCAGAAGCTATTGTATCAATTGGTACATCTTCAATCTTTTCAGCAAAGCCATTATACATTTTAACGATTGTTCCATCTTTATCGACTAGGAAAAATTGATTACCATGGATAACTTGATCACTATTAGGATCGTTTTTCACTAAAATTTTCGTATTTTTAACCGCAAACTGTTCGATATATTTTTGTGAATACCCTGTAAGAAGATTCCATTTTGAATCATCTGGCACATTATATTTACTAATATAGTTGGCTAATACTTCTGGCGTATCAACATCTGGATCTACGGAAAAGGCGACGATATTATAATCATCTACTCCTTTTTTCTGTAGCTTTTCTTGGACCTGTGCCATATTCAAGGACATTGGTGGGCAAATCGATACACAATTCGTGAAAATATACATACCAATCCATGGCTTGCCTTTTAAACTTTCAAGTGAAACCGTCTCTCCACGTTGATTGACATGTTCAAAATCAGGTATTTCCAAACTATAATCTGCTTTAAATTTGGAATTCCCACAGGCACCTAGAACAGTCGCACAGGCTAAAAGTAAGACTAGCCCAATTAGTTTATGTTTCATGTTAACACTCTCCCTAACCTACACTACCCTCATCCTAACTTAGGCAGTAAGCGTTGACAAGAACTTCTAGGTGACAGCTTTCGTACATATTTGTGAAATTAATTTCATTTTAAGGAAACAAGTGCCTCATGAATCGCATCTAGCTTTACCTCGACACGGTGTAATAAATAAAAGGACACTATTATCGGGAAACCGATATCTGAAATCATGCTTAACCACTGTTCCATCGTTATGCCCCCTTCGCTTAGGTAAAAATGGCCTTTGCATTTTTCTTAGCAAAGACCATTTTTGCCTTATTCTGTTGCTACATCGAATTCTATTACTTTTCGTTCTACAATACGAGCGCCTTTAATAGCTGCTAAGGCGCCAGCTTGTCCAGAAAATACATTTTTAGTCACTATAGTTTGCATGACCTTTTGAATGTCTGCTGCGGTAATAGCAGGCTTCGGTGCATCAATCGTCAGCGTAGATGCTTTACCATCCGCTGTCACAAATTGTAACTCTAAAACTTGTGCCATCTTCTGATCCCCCCTTAAGATAATTCGCTAGTTTCTTGCTTTTCAATACTAACCATGGCTTGTGATGAAAGACTGGCCATCGCATGCGCGACAGCTACTAAATCGTCCACATTATGTGTCTTAGCGAGATTTCGATACGATTTAGTAATGTATGTGGGCTCGTTTTGATCATTGTAGCCTTCCACATATTTAAGTCTTAGGGTAGCATGTAAAAAATTCACATTCGCCATCCATCCTCACCTCCCTTCAAACACTATATAAAGACGAATTGCTAAAAAAGGGACATTATAGGATGAATTTTCTTGCGGAAGCTTTTATAATAGAATCAGAGAAGGCAAAGAGGTGAACGATTTGTTACAAGGTTGGTTTTTATGGTTTATTTTATTTTGGGTAGTTGTCCTCATTTCATTGATGGCAATTGGCGGCTTTTTCATGTTCCGCAAGTTTTTAAAAGCACTCCCAAAGCAGGATGGAAAGTCTGATTTAGATTGGCAGGAATTTTATTTAGATAAAACAATCCATTTATGGGGACAAGCTGAAAAAGAGTTACTCTATGAGCTTGTAAGCCCTGTCCCAGAGCTCTTTAGACAAGTAGCAAAGGAGAAAATTGCAGGGAAAATTGGCGAGCTCGCTTTAGAGGAAAAAGCACCTGCTATTAATAATGACCTCATCATTCGCGGCTACATCCAAGCAACACCGAAACGCGATCACAAATTTTTACGCAAAAAATTAGAGCAAATGCACATTGACATCGCCCCCTACGAACATTTATTTGAATAAAGAAAGCTACGCTGCACATACGCTTGTGCAGCGTTTTTTTGGGGTTGAACGCGGTTGTTGTTCCTTCGTTTTCTCTGTTACTTTTTTAACGGTGCATCCTTATTTGCGGTTTTATTCGGCACTTTTGCTGTTCTACCCGTCACTTTTGCGGTTCTATCCGTTACTTTGCTGGTTCTATCCGTCACTTTTGCGGTTCTATCCGTCACTTTGCTGGTTCTATCCGTCACTTTTGCAATTCTATCCGTCACTTTGCTGGCTCTATCCGTCACTTTCGCGATTCTATCCGTCACTTTGCTGGCTCTATCCGTCACTCTCGCGGTTCTATCCGTCACTTTCGCGATTCTATCCGTCACTTTGCTGGTTCTATCCGTCACTTTTGCAATGTTATCCGTCACTTTGCTGGCTCTATCCGTCACTTTCGCGGTTCTATCCGTCACTTCGCTCGTTTTATCCACCGCTTTTGCTGTGGCTGCCTCTTTTGATGCTCTATCCGTTACTTTGCTGGTTCTATCCGTCACTCTCGCGATTCTATCCGTCACTTTGCTGGCTCTATCCACCACTCTCGCGGTTCTATCCGTCACTCTCGCGATCCTATCCGTCACTTTGCAATTCTATCCGGCACTTCGCTCGTTTTATCCACCACCTCTGCCGCACCAGCCTCGTTTTTAGCTGCATCCACCTCCAATCCCCCCACCTCTCAACTCAAGGGCATAAAAAAACTACACTAGTTTGAGCACTAGTGCAGTTGGGGAATCGTTTTTTTGATTTTTTTAAACTGGAGTAGCATGGCGATTCGCCAAGGTAGTAACATGGCGAAGGCTAGGATCCAGAACATGCCTGCTAATTCGCCGACATCGATGGAGTTGCTTAAAATTATTTTAGCCACTACTCGGAATATTAATAAACCAAATAATATAAAAACGAATGCTTTTGAACGTTTTAAATAAATATCTCGACCCTTCACTTCGAATTTGGAAGTGGCAATTAAAATGGTCGAGAACACCATTCCTACAGCGGTTGCTTCTAATATTTGCATGGGTGGTACTCGGAATTGTTCAAATAAAAACATGAGCGCACCAGAAGACATCGCGATTGGCGGAATAATAATTTTCTTCTCATTTGTTGGCATTTTGGAAGCTCTCATACGTATGACCATGACAAAGCTACCCATAAGAATGGCCATAATGGTTGACCCAATAACATAATAGTGAGAAGGGATATTGCTTAACATAAAAGATCCTCCTCTAATGTCAAATTAACAATTTTGTCCAAGTAATTGGTCAGCGACGGCTCTTAATCTTTCTGGCTCAAAGGGCTTAGTAATAAAATCTTTTGCCCCACTTTCAATCGCTTCTACAATTAACTTTTGCTGGCCTAGTGCTGTTACCATAATTATTTTTGCATTTGGAAACTCTGGGATAATTTTTTTTACTGCCGCAATACCAGTCATAACGGGCATCGTTACATCCATTGTTACTAAATCTGGTTGTAACTCTCGATACATAGCCACAGCTTCTTTACCATTTGCTGCCTTACCTACTACCTCGTAACCCCATTCTGAAAACATATTACTGATTGCAACACGCATAAATAGCGTATCATCCACTACTAAAACTGTAGGCACATGTTCATCTCCCTCCACGTTAAAGTACGGTATGCCTCTTTAGTGTATCAAATTAAAAGCCTGTAAATCCACCGAAAATAGGCTGTAATATACGAGTAATATACGTTAATCCATCAAAGAATAACAAAATACCCACGGCAATCATTATATAACCACCGATTTTCACGATTTTTTGGCTGTGTGTGCGAATCCATGTCATACGTGAAATAAAGAATGATAACACAAAGAATGGAATCGCGAACCCTAAATAATAGGCGAACATATAGCTAAAGCCCGCTCCTGGGTTTGTACTAGCCAACATTATAATAGAAGCTAAAATTGGTCCTGTACATGGTGTCCATCCTGCCGCAAAGGCAATACCAATTAAAACGGATCCCAAATAGCCAGATGGTCGATTTTTAAATTGAAACTTTCGATCCTTCATGAGGAAATCAATTTGTAGTAATCCTACAATCATTAAACCAAATACTACGATTAAAATGGCACCAACCTGACGTAGTAAAGTTTGATAGTTCAGGAAAAACTCTGCCGCATATGAGGCACTTAGTCCAATTATGATAAAAATAATTGAAAATCCTAGTAAAAAGAATAGTGTGTGGAAAATGGCACGCTTTTGTAGCATCCCTTTTTCTGATTTTAGCTCATCTAATGTCATACCCGTTATGTACGATAAAAATGCTGGATACAATGGGAGGGTACATGGTGAAATAAAACTTAAAAACCCTGCACCAAAAGCTAAAAATACGTTAATATCTGATCCCATATTTTCGATCGCTCCTTACAGTTACTGCATCCATCGTACCAAAAAACATGATAAATTGCGCCCTTCCTGATTGTGAACGTTTCATGGCAAAATGATGAGATTTCTGAAAAGTCCCTCTCATCCATGTAGAACACTTAATAAGCTACTTCTGCATTATGCGCCCCTGTTGATTTTCTGTCAACAAAATTCGCCATTATTCTACACTATCAAATAAGCTGGCTAATCTCATTTAAAATGAGCTTTGCACTCACTTTTAAACACGATATATGGTTAATTAGTGAGTGATTCACTAATCTTCATGTATACTATTCATAACAAACTCTCATTTGATTGAAAAAAAGAGGTGTAGCTCCTTGGAATTAAGAAAAATTAAACCTAAAAAAATCTATGAAGAAGTGTCCGAAATTTTGCATGAGAAAATAAGAGCGGGTGTTTTAAAGCCTGGTGATCGACTGGACTCGGTGGAACAGCTTGCTGAACAATTACAAGTTAGCCGTTCTGCTGTGCGAGAGGCGCTGTCTGCTTTAAAGGCAATGGGATTGATTGAAATCAAACAAGGCTCTGGGACTTTTGTCAAAAGTGTGCCTCCAAATCGACTGGATTTTCCATTATCTACAGCCATGTTATCGAATAAACTTGATATTGCCCGTTTATTAGAGGTGCGCAAGATCATTGAAGTAGGCGCAGCCGCAAGTGCCGCCATCAACCGTACGGAACAGGATATTCAAGCAATGGTTCAAATTTTAGAGGACATGAAGCAAGCCCATGGAGATGGTGAGCTTGGTGAAAAGGTGGATTATCAATTTCATGTGGCGATTGCGACTGCCTCCCAAAATCCCCTACTTGCTACGATTCTAGATCAAATTTCTGGCCTGATGATTGACACGATGAAAGAAACACGCCGCATTTGGTTGTACTCTAAAAAAACAACGAGCGAGCAACTATATGAGGAACATATGAAAATCTTCCTTGCGATTCAGCAGCAAAATGAAGAATCAGCTAAGCAGGCGATGACCCTTCATTTAAGCAATGTTGAAAAGGTTCTATTGCAGTATTATGAAACAACCGACTCTCATCCACTTTAAAACAGCCTAGCTCTCGACTAGGTTGTTTTATTTTTTCTGAAAATTCCATCAAAACATCTTCTTTCTTAGAAAAATTTGTAGTATGATACTAATAGTGTAAGTCATCTGATGACCTGTTGTTTATAAAAAGGAGCGATGCATATGAAAGTAACTCTCTTTGCTACTTGCCTTGTGGATTTGTTTCAGGGAGATGTAGGGAAAGCCGTAGTGGAAGTATTAGAAAGACTTGGCTGTGAAATTGATTTTCCTGAGGCACAAATTTGCTGTGGACAGCCTGCTTATAATAGTGGTTATGTGAAAGAATCGAAAAAGGCGATGAAAAGAATGATCACTGCCTTCGAGCATGCCGAATACGTCGTCTCCCCCTCTGGTTCTTGTGCTTATATGTTTAAGGAATATCCAGAGGTTTTTAAAGGGGATCCTCTATGGGAATCAAAAGCAAAGGCATTGGCAGCCAAAACATATGAGTTTACTGAATTTATTGTCAACGTATTAAAGATAGAGGATGTTGGAGCACATTTAGAGGGCAAAGCTACTTACCATACTTCCTGCCATATGACTCGCCTCCTCGGTGTGACTGAGGCACCATTGAAGTTATTACAAAACGTCGATGGTTTACAGTATGTGGAGCTTCAAGGAAAAGATAGGTGCTGCGGGTTTGGTGGCACATTCTCTGTTAAAATGGGCAATATTTCTGGCGAAATGGTTCATGAAAAGGTCCACCATGTAGAGGAAACAGGGGCGGATTATTTAATTGGTGCAGATGCTGGCTGTTTAATTAATATTGGTGGTCGTATTCATCGCCAAGGTAAACGGATTAAAGTGATGCATATTGCAGAGGTCTTAAATTGCCGATAAGAGGGGGAAACATTAATGGCCATGAAAACTAGTAATGATCGCTTTTCGGACCGTGTCACAAAAGAGCTTGACAATCCATTTATGCGTAGTGCTGTTTCTAGTGCTCAGGAGCGCTTTCAAACTCGTCGTCTACAGCAAACTCTGGAACTTGGAGATTGGGAAGAATGGCGTTCACATGGAGAGGAAATACGTAAACATGTTTTAGAAAACCTAGATTATTATCTATACCAATTAAGTGAAAATATTGCCAAAAGAGGTGGCCATGTTTTCTTTGCTCAAACTGCACAGGAAGCGACAGCCTATATTCAAGGTATTGCAAAAAAGAAAAATGCCGCTAAAATTGTTAAATCAAAATCGATGGTGACCGAGGAAATTAACCTGAATGCTGCTTTAGAGGAATTAGGCTGTGAAGTGATAGAAACAGACTTAGGTGAATACATTTTGCAGGTTGCAGATCACGAGCCCCCATCCCATATAGTGGCTCCTGCTCTGCATAAAAACAAAGAGCAAATTCGAGATGTGTTTAAAGAAAAACAAGGCTACACTCAATCGGAAAAGCCGGAGGAGCTTGCTCTTTATGTGCGTGAAAAACTACGCGATGAATATTTAACTGCCGATATTGGTATAACAGGCTGTAATTTTGCCATTGCTGAAAGTGGATCGATTACTCTAGTCACCAATGAAGGTAATGCTGATTTAGTTACGGCTCTACCAAAAACTCAAGTCACTGTTATGGGAATGGAAAGAATTGTTCCTACCTTTGAAGAAATGGAAGTTCTTGTTAGCTTATTAACACGTAGTGCTGTAGGTCAAAAGCTGACAAGCTATATTACTATGCTTACAGGAATTAAAGACGATGGTGATTCAGATGGACCTGAGGAATTCCATTTAGTCATAGTGGATAATGGTCGCTCTGCCATTCTTGGCGGGGAATTTCAGCCTATCTTACAATGCATTCGCTGTGCCGCGTGTGTCAATGTTTGCCCTGTTTATCGTCATGTCGGTGGGCATACGTATGGCTCTATTTATTCGGGCCCTGTCGGTGTGGTGCTCTCTCCGTTATTAGGAGGCTATGATGATTTTAAAGAGCTCCCCTATGCCTCAACGCTATGTGGTGCCTGTACGGATGCTTGCCCTGTAAAAATTCCATTACATCAGCTTATCCATAGACATCGTCAGGTCATTGTTGAAAATGAAGGCAAAGCACCCGTTTCCGAAAAGCTAGTAATGAAGGCATTTGGCTTAGGGGCTTCTTCCCCTACTTTGTATAAAATGGCTACAAAAATGGTCGCTCCGGCAATGTCTCCATTTACGAAAGACCATACGATTACTAAAGGTCCAGGTCCTTTAAAAGCATGGACTGAAGCACGGGATTTCCCTGCACCGAATAAAAACAGTTTCCGAGATTGGATGAAGCACCGCACAAAAGGAGATGAGGAATCATGACTGATACCATTCAGCATCGAGAGAATTTTTTAGCAAACATTGCACAGCAATTAGGGCGTTCACCTATTACAACGCTTCCACGCCCCACTTGGCAATATCAACCACAAAACCGTATATTAAAAGATGCTACAAAAGACGAATTACTAGAGATTTTCACGAAACAATGCGCCAATATTCATGCGAATATCGTCCTTTCTAATTGTACGAAGCTTTCTCAAGATCTACAATCTGTGGTGGACCATTATGGCGGGCAATCCGTCATTACTTCTAAGGATGAACGATTTCAAGATTACGGACTATCTAAGTTAATGACAGAAACATGGCCACAGTCTAATATTCAACGTTATGAATGGAATTCACAGCAACCAGAGGAAAATATTCAACAGGCTGAAAAAGCAAATATCGGTTTGACCATTAGCGAGGTGACGCTAGCTGAGTCAGGAACGGCTGTCCTTTTTAGCAGTAAAAATCAAGGAAGAAGTATTAGCTTCTTACCTAAAAAATCCATCATTTTAATCCCGAAAAGTACAATTGTTCCACGAATGACACAAGCTGCACAGTGGATTCGTGAAAAAATCAAAAATGGAGAAAAAATTCCTTCTTGTATTAACTTCATTACAGGTCCTAGTAACTCGGCAGATATCGAAATGATCTTAATCGTTGGTGTACATGGCCCCGTTCAAGCCACCTATATCGTCATCGAGGATCGCTAAGCTCTTCTGGAGGTTGCAGTACTCTTATAAAAAGAAAACAGCAAAAGCTATCGTGACGTCACGATAGCTTTTGTCTACAGTCATAAGCACGCATTTATGTTGTGGAGTGAGGCACACTTTTGGTGATGTCTTCTTTTTCATAATACTCCGGATGTGCTTCTTTTAAGATAGAAGTACGTAGCATCACCAGTGAAATGATAATAATAATGGCGCTTGTAACAGGCAATATAATCGTGGCTGGTATAGCATCGTATAATACCCCATACACAACCATACCAATAGGCATCATGGACATTGCCATTGTTTCCATCAGTCCGAAAACGCGTCCGCGGAATTCTTCCGAGATGGTTTTTTGCATATAGACCCCTATTGGCATATTAATACCCATTTCGAAAATGGCGAAAATAAAGTAAATGATTAAATAAAAACTAACAATTGCGATATAGGAAAAATTCGTAACTAAAGGAATGACGGCTAAGGCAAGACTACCTGCCAACAGCAATAAGCTTATTTTTGAGAAACGTAATGGCGCTTTGACTTCTGGTCTTGTCGCAAAATAAAGGGAAGCAATAAGCATACCCGCTGCACCTGATGCCTGAATAAAACCAAAATGCGTTGATTCTACTTTTAGCAATTCAATGATAATAAATGTTCCACCAACAGCAATAGCGGAAAAGAATAGATTAATCCATAATGCCACCCACATGATTGTTTTTATGACTTTACGCTGTTTTATATAATAGAAGCCGCCTTTTAGCCCCTCCCACACCTTCTCCTTCTTTACATCTTCTCCTCTTGTACTATAGAGTTTAAAATCCATTGTTGCCTCTAAGCAAAACGCTATGATATACGCCCCGATATTTACCATTAAAAATACGTCCATATTGAAGAAACCATACATCATACCGCCAATGACAGGTCCCCCAATGGCAGCCACCGACATCGATAATTGATTAAATGACATGGCGCGCTGTAAACGTTCTGGATTAACAAGTGTAGCAATTGCAGATGAAAACGTAACCCCTGAAAATGCGGAACATATCGTATTAAAAACAGTAGCTATGTAAATAGCATAAACAGACATCCCTACCGTTTCTGTATAAATTAGTAATCCCCCTACGGTCAAAATAGTTCCTGCCTGTGCTAATAAAATTGTTCGTTTTTTTGAAAAATTATCCGCTACATAACCAGCCAATGGTGCTACGAGAGCACGAGGTAACACAGAACAAATCATATTGGTCGCAAAGCTCATGGCAGACCCTGTCATGGCTAATATATACAAGCTAAAACCAAACGCCATGACATTTGCCCCTAGCATGGCAATCATTTTACTCGCTGTAAATGTCCATAGATGATAGGTCGCCTTTTTTAATTTTTCCGTTTCATTCATCTCAAAACCCCTCCTTTTTTAACTAAATTAAAAAGTTTAATTTGATTAAACAAAATATACCATAGCTCCCCCTTTTCACGCAAGAAAAAGTTTAATATAATTAAACAAAAGGAGGCGAGGCAGTGAACTCTCTAGGCGCACGAATTCGTAAATTAAGGAAAGAACAAAAATTAACATTAGAGGCGCTTGCCGGTGATCGTCTAACAAAAGGAATGCTAAGTCAAATAGAAAATGAAAAGGCCAAGCCCTCTATGGAAAGCCTTGACTATATTGCTGAACGGTTAGGTGTCAAGGCTAGTGAATTACTCGAAGAAGTAACACCTTCATCCATTCGTTCACTTTTAGAGCAGGTTGAAATTTTATTTGCAGAGGTAAAATGGGGAGATATCGTTCGTCATCAAGAAATCGTTGATTTGATAAAACCATCAGTAGAGGGGCTTCCGGATAGCTACGAAGCAGGCCGTTTATTGTATATATATGCTGTCACACAGTATGAAGTGGGATTAGCTTCATGGGAAACATCCCTCCTGCAAGCCCGCACTATCTTTAAGGAAATAAATTTACTTAGCCATTGGTTCAAAACATTTATCCTGCAAATGAACATATTGGCGGAAAAACGTCAATATGACTTGGCCTATGCCTGTATTTTACAGGCGCAAGAAATGATTGAACAAGAGGATTATCAGCTTGATTCTCGTGATGCTTTATTAATGGCTTATTATACAAGCATTTTACAGCTCGCCATCGGAGAACATGAAGAAGGGAAAAAATTAATCAACGAAACCATTGCGAATGCTCATAAAAACCAACTGTTTTATCAAATTGATGATATGTATCGTATTGGTGCCTATTGCGCCATGATTGACCATGACTTTGAACAAGCTGAGCATATGTTTATGAAGCTGGAGCAATATCGGGCATTTGCCGAACGCGCACTAGTGGATGCTTTTATCTATATTTTACGGGCACATTATTATAATAATTACATGTTTAATTATGAGCAGGCGTTAATAGAAATTGAGAGCTTTAATGAGCTCAAGCATGAGGATTTAGAAATTTTGGATTCAAACTATTATTATGCGGAAAAAGGGAAGTCCTTATATTTACTCGGTCGTTATGAGGAGGCAAGGGCTGCATTTGAGCATTTCCAAGCATCACCCATTTTCGTCGTCCATCCATATGATATTTTAGGCTTAAATGAATGCTTTTCCTATAAGGCTCTTTGCTATGCACATTTCGGGGAACTGACAACCGCCTATGATATTGCGAAAATGGCATACAACGATTCACTGGATTTAGTTGATTTGCCTTATAAACGCAAAATCGAAGAAATTTATAGGACGATTAAGGCACAGATTGATTCTACTTCTTAATATGAAAGGGATTGCACCGCTTCGTGCAATCCCTTGTTTTTACTTTTGCTGATCTTCTTTGATTTGCTTATGAATTTTGCGCAATGCTTTTTTGGATCCACGCTCAATGTCATGCTGAAGCTTACGTTCTTGATAGTCGACAAATAAGGTTTCAAGATCATAGCCTTCAGGGTATAATTCGGTTGCTTGTAGCTCTAATGCAAGTCGTTTCACATGAATCTCTAGCATTTGTCCCTTATAGTACACAGTGACATTATAAAACTGATTCATCTCCTGATAAACAAGCCCGACATCATCATGATCCAATAATTTCACACGGTCCCCCTTGGCAAATTCAACGATTGCTGCCCTACTAGCTTTCTCTACTTTCGGCTTACGAATTTTACTTTCCTGCACCCGAGTGAGCTGATAATCCTTATTATCCATATAATCCTGCGCTCGTTGCAAAACCTCTGCACGGACATTCATTTTTTTAGAAATCCAAAGAGCATTACTCTCTCCGGACGTACCAATCATTAACTGATACAAGGGCTCTAATGTTTCACTATTAAATCGCATAGCCGCATTCATAAAGTCTGGATGCATCTCTGAAAATCGTTTAATTTCTCCGTAATGTGTTGTCGCTACAGTCATACAGCCCATTTGATAGAACTCTTCCAAAATCGCAATAGCCAGTGCCGCACCTTCATTCGGCTCAGTACCACTGCCGATCTCATCAAATAATAATAGTGTATGGTTATTGGATGCTCTCATAATGTCGGAGAGATTTTTCATATGGGAGGAAAACGTACTTAGCGCATTTTCCATACTTTGATTGTCACCTATATCGACAAAGATCTGATCGAATATAGCCAATTCAGTGCCCTCATCTGCCACGATATGAAAGCCAGACATTGTCGCCAATGTTAATAAGCCAATTGTTTTCAACACGACTGTTTTCCCGCCTGCGTTTGGTCCAGTAATAATTAGACTCCTATAATCTTTGCCAATCGTAAATTGAAGTGGCACTGCATTTCCCGGTAATAAAGGATGTCTACCATTAATTACTTGGATGAAGCCATAATCATTGAGGCGTGGCTCCATACCGCCAATTTGTTTACTAAATTTTGCTTTAGCAAAAACCATATCATATTGGCTAATCAACTCCATATTAATATGGAGGGCGTGAAGGTGATCCATTAAAAGCCCTGATAAAGATGCTAAAATCTGATACTCCTCAACCGCCTCTTCAGCCTTTAAAGTAGCTAATTCTCCATTTAATTTAGCGACCACACTCGGCTCCATAAAAACAGTTGCACCCTTTGAGGAGATTTCCACTATCGTCCCTTGTACATGATTTTTATAGGAAGACTTAATTGGAATCGTATAGCGTTCATCCTTTTGACTAATAAAAAACTCTTGTATATACGTTTTATTGGCACTGTTGTTCAAAAATTTGGTTAAGCGGTCTTTTATTTTTTCCTCTGTCGTTTCGATATGATGACGAATCCGCTTCAATTCTCGACTAGCAGCTGAATCAACGCGATTGGCTTTAATGGCAAAATTAATTTCTTCTTCTACACTTTTAAATTCAGCCATCGAATTCGCGTAAGATGAAAGAACTGGCGCAAAAAATTCCTTATCCAACATGAATTTTTTAATGTTACGACAGCCTCGTAAAAAATCTGACATGCTGATGAGCTCACTGGGGTCCAAAATCATCCCTTTTGCCAGTTTGGTCATGATATGCTCAATATTGGATACGCCTAAAAATGGGACATGACCCTCCGCATCTACGATTACCCTTGCCTCAGTTGTTTCATTCAAGCGAGTTTTTACAACTGCTAAGTTTGAGCTTGGCATTAATTTATCTAATAATTGTTTGCCCAATCCACTTACACAATAGGATTTAACGATATCTTTTAATTCTTGGTATTGTAACTTCTCTAGCGTAGTAAAATTCATTTGTATATGCTCCTCATTCTGATATTTATCATTCATGAAGATACCTACCCAATATTAGATAGCAATGAAGTGTTAAACAAACTAAAAAAGCTGTGAGGAATCCCCCACAGCTCTATCTTCAAAAGGCGAGTGTTCATAGCACTACAAATAAAACCTCATTTTCAGAAGTTTCATCCATATATGCACCGCTTGATAAAGTATTGTAGGTATCTACATAGGTTTTGAAATAAATCCATGACCAAATAAGGGGTCTGTTCATGACATATATCCCCTGTCGCCATATCATTTACTTCATGTAATTTTTACCTAGTTAGAACCTACCGCACTCACAAAAAGCACCTCTCAATTTTTATCATTGTTATCTAATTATTGTCATCATCTTACTATATGCTGACTAAATTGTAAAGGTGCGCTCTCCACGTAGTCCATTGAATCAAAAAAGACTTGTAGAATATTCTACAAGTCTACTGATTTATGATGAGCTTTTCTTGTTTCTATAATCTTGGAGCCTGAGAATAGTAATAATGCTCCCCAAATAATGCTAAATGCTAAAAGCTCTATCTGACTAAATGGCTCTTTATACAGGACGATACCTAAAATCAATACAATAGTTGGTGAAACATATTGAATAAAGCCCAATAAATACAATGGAATATTTTGTGCACCTTTTGCAAATAGGATGAGTGGTACAGCTGTTACTAAACCACTGAAAATCATCAAGATATCTGTTTTTACGTCAACATGTAAAAACGAAGCTTGATGGGTTGTAAATAGATACACATAATAGCCTAAAGCAAATGGTAGGATTAATAATGTTTCAATAGCTAATCCTCTCGTCGCATCCAGTGTAATTTTCTTTTTCAATACGCCGTATATCGCAAAAGATAGCGCAATCAATAGTGCTACCCATGGTACAGAGCCATAATTGATCGTTAAAATAATAACAGCCATAAAGGCAATTCCTGTCGCTACCCATTGTGCGCGACTCAACGATTCTTTAAAGAAAATCACGCCAAAAATAACAGACAAGAGCGGATTAATATAATAGCCTAAGCTTGTCTCAATTAAATGGTTATGGGTTACTGCCCAAATATACAAGTACCAGTTCATTGAAATAACGAAGGAGGCACCCGCAAGCTGCCAGAAATGCTTTTGATGTGACCATAAATATTTTAAGTCCGCGATAAGGTCTTTACGCATTCGAAATACGATGACAGCCAGTACAGTAAAGACAAACGACCAAATCACTCGGGATAATAAAATCTCCATGCTTGGTACATGTTCAAGTAGTTTCCAATAGAGAGGAAAGGCACCCCAGAAGGCATAGGCAAAAAATGCCGCCAAAACCCCTTTTTTCTCATTTGACATTGCCACTAACGCTCCCTACTCACAGTGAAATCAATTATGACCTCACATAATATTAAACTAGTTAAAGAATAGACTCATTATAGGGCTTTGAGTGGCAACTGTAAATGCCAAATTTCTTTACTTCTTAGATCAACGTCCACCCTTCTGCTCTGATTCTAGCTCGGAGATATATTTGCGCACTGTACTATAGCTAATATCTGGATTGATTTGGCGTTTGATGCGAATATGGATTTCCTTTATACCAACCCCTTGCTCTCGCATATTTCGAATCATCGACTTAAGCGGTCCCGTTAATGACTCTCTCGACAAGGACGTATATTTACTCAGTTCAATTAATAGCTCCGTATTTTGTTGTCGGAGCACCTGCATTTCCTCTACTACACAATTATATTCCGTTACTTTTTTTTGAAGGACAATGTTTTGCTGCTTAGATTTTTGCAAGTCCTCTGTCAGTACTGCATTTTGTTTTTTTAATGTTTTTCGTTCTTGTTCTATCCCATTTTGCTTATGATCTAAATCTGTATGTCTCGCAGTATACACTTTTTCCTTATGCAATAACTCTAAATAACGGCTTTGTGGAATAAGCATTAAAGTTTCAGCTGCGGTAAGAGCAAGCGTTCCATCTTCAAAAGGCTCATACGACAATGTAGAGGATTTTATTTTATTGGTCATCATTTCACTCCTCCACGAATGATTTCATGTATTCGTATTGCTTTGTATAACATCTGTTCGCTTCCTTTATCATTTGATAATCATTCTCATTTAATTTTATCATAATCAGTATTTTCCTTTTTGTCAAAGAACATTTAACGCATACAAAATAAAAAAAAGCTTCTTGCAAAAATTTCTACAAGAAGCTTCAAGTATTACATTTTTTTCAATTTTTCATATTCTAATTGCAAACGTTCAATTCGTTTACGACCTTCTTCACGACTTCTAGCTGTTTCAGCTTGAATTTGCTTCGTTTCTTGAATACCAGACATAATCGTTTGCCATGTTGTTTCAATTGTCTCAATTTTAATGCTCGGGCTACCTGCTGCACGTGCAATATTAACGCTGTTTTTACTAATATTTTCAGCATTGCGCACAAGCATTTCATTCGTACGACGATCTAGCTCACTCATAGAATCGGAAATAAGCTTTTGACGCTTTAAAGTAACGGCATGAATTAAACCCTGCTTGAAAATAGGGATTGTCGTCACAAAGGCTGAATTAATCTTCGCAATTAAATGGTTATTCCCTTGCTGCATTAAACGGATTTGAGGTGCAGATTGGAAGGATACTTGCTGCGCCATTTCTAAATCATAGCGACGTTGCTCTAATAATTCCACAGCACGTAGCATTGTTTCATATTCCATTGCTGCTAATTGATCGCCCGTCTGAGCCTTTTGTTCAAGGGCTGGTAATGTTGAACGAACATCTTCTATCTTTACTTCAATCGCAGCGACAAATTTACTTAAAGATTGGAAGTAATCTAAATTTTGATCGTATAGATTCTCAAGGTCAATTGTATTACGCTTCATTTCACCCTCATATTTTTGAATTTCGCGGTATATGACATCCACTTCCTTATTCATGCTGTCATATTTAGATAGAAATTTTTCCAATTGCTCTTTTCCCTTATTAAAGAGCTTGGAGATGAAGCCACCCTTTTTCTCCTCCGAGAAATCTTGAGGATCAAATTTATCCATAATTTTATTGAGATTATTTAATAGGACACTCGATTCTTCTAGTTTGCTGGCCTTCATTGTAGCTAGCATTTTATCTGAAAAAGTAGAAATGCCACTTGCTGTTTCTTTCCCAAGCTCTAGCATGGCAATTTGATCTTTAACGTCAATTCGTTGAGCAAGCGCATGAACCTCTGGATCTTTCTTTAACATAAGTTGGTTTTGCGCAATTTGTGATAGCTCTTGCTCAGATACAAGTACTGGCTTGTGTTCAGGCTCTTGTTGCATAAGCGGATTAGGTTGTAATAAAGGATTTTCAGTAGCGAATGGGTCCTTGGATTTTAAAAGATCATTGTTGAATTCAGACATACGTTTTACCCCCTGCAATTTATCTCTACAATTTACTTACGATTACTTTGGAAAAAGGTTTCATTTCTAATAGCAAGACAAAACCAATTTCAAGCTCTTTTCTAAATTATAGCTTCTTTCTAAACAAAATTCGACTGATTACGCAAATTCCTTTACATTGTTTTCTAACGCTGGCATGAAACAACCAAAAAGCAGCTACATCATCGTGTAGCTGCTTATCATTTAAGTGGTTACCTTTAAAACTGTTTTAATTTTTTGAATGACCCCGCCTGAGCTATATGTCAGCACACTACGTTTATAGAACGATAAGCTAAATAGGTACACGACTATAATCGTTGCGATTAAAATACCTAAAGATAGTAATGGAACTATCCCTCCGATATCTGTAGCACCTATCCTCATAGGCATGATCATTCCTGATGTTAACGGGATATAAGAGAATATTTTAATGATGATTGTATCTGGATTACCCATCCCTGTTAGCATCACATAGAAGCCGATAATCGTAATAATCATGGCAGGCATTAATACCTGACCTGCTTCTTCTACTTTCGAAACTAATGAGCCAAATAATGCGCCAATGATAAGATACAGGATAACCGTTAGCAATAGGAATACGATAGCATAGATAACATAGCCAACAGACAGTTCTTTGACAATGCTAGCAGCCGCATCCCAAACGATACCGCCTTTTACGAGCTTAGCATAAATCAGGAATACTGCTGCAAGAATGCCCATCTGCGTTAAAGCAAGAAGTAATACACCTGCAATTTTTGCTTTAAAATGAGTAGTTGGTTTAACACTTACTAAAAGCATTTCCATTGCTCTTGAACCCTTTTCAGAGGCAATTTCAGTCGTAATCATAGATAGGAATGTAGAAATAAAGAAATAAATTAAAATTCCAACTGCATAGGAAACGACTAAGCCTGATTGCTTTTCTTCCTCGCTTTTTCCACCCGTTGATTCCTCATTTAAGTTTTTAGTGGAAATCGTAGTTTGAGCGGCCATAATTTGTGCTGCCTGTTCAGGCGAAAGGGATAATTGCTGTACGGCATAGTGCTGACCAGCATATTGTAATAAGGATGACAATGACGATTGATCGTTTAATTTCAGAGGCGTAAACGTAGCAATTTCTGCTTGTAGCTGACCACCTTGATCGTTAATCGTCACAATGGCATCTAGTTTGCCGTCCTTCACTTTTTTTTCAAGTGTCGGTCTATCCTTTTCATCTTGGATAAAAGCCATATCCCCATTGGAAACAAAGATACCACTTAAATCAGCAGATGTTTCATTAATTATGGCAATTTGCTGTGCTTCATCATCACCTGTAAATAGTTCCTTAATTTCGGACCAGAAAACAGCTACAGACATGACAAGTACATATAAACATGTCATTAAAATAAAGGATTTTGATTTTATTTTTGATTTATATAATTGCTTCATCAATAAATTAAACTTCGACAACATTGCCACCTACCTTATCTTTAAAGATTTCATCTAATGATAAATAATCCAGGCTGAATTTTTCAATATACTTCCCATTGGAAAGCTGCTCAAAAATACTTTGGGCAAAGCTTTCATCCACTAATGTAAGAACTGTTTGTTCCTTCTCAACACGTACATCCTTGACGCCTTCTAACGCCAATAGTTGTGTTGTTGACCAATCTGTCCGTACTGCCAGCTTTGTTTTGCCATATTGTTTCTTTAAATCTAGTAGACTACCAGAAAATAAAGAAACACCTCTTTTTAATAGGCATAAGTGATCACAAAGTTCCTCCACATTATCCATTTGGTGACTAGAGAACAAAATTGTTGTACCCTGCTCCTTTAAAAGTAGAATGGCATCCTTCAGTAAGTCCTTATTAACCGGATCCAATCCACTAAACGGTTCATCCAAAATCAAAAATTCAGGTTTATGGATAAAACTGGCAATAAGCTGTACTTTTTGCTGGTTCCCCTTTGATAGAGTTTCAGCCTTATCTTTTCGTTTTTCTTCCAGCTCAAAACGTTGAATCCAGAAATCAATCTCCCTTTTCAGCTCTGCTTTTTTCATGCCACGTAGCTCTCCAAAAAAGTACAATTGCTCCTCGACTTTCATCGTTGGGAAAATACCACGTTCCTCAGGTAAATATCCTAGGACATCTCGGTTAATCGCATTAACAGGCTGACCATTCCATGTAATTGTACCTGCCGTTGTCTCCTGTAAATCTAAAATCATACGGAAAGTAGTTGTTTTCCCCGCACCATTTTGACCAATCAGACCAAAAATTTCACCTTTTTCAATTGTAAAATTCAGTCCATCTACAGCCGTAAAATCCTTATACTTCTTCGTGACATGCTGTAACTGTAAAGTCATGTTGTCACCCTCCCTATCCTTCGAATATATGTAAATTTTCTTTCAATCTTTTTTTACGGTTTTCATTTTTAAATATAGAGATACACACCATTATGGATACAATAAAATTTACACATCCTACACTAGTGTTGACGATTGTTACAGAAGGTCCCCACGCTCCGATCGAAAAATTATAAAGCCCAGCCACTACATTAAATAGCAACAGTACAATAAAAATACGATTCATCGACTTTATATAGCTAATTTTAGAGGTAGTATCCGAGAATAATTCAAATGGCCCTTCTGCCTTTGGTTTTCGATAATACGCCCAAACACCGAATTTGTGCACACATTCTATATTCATCGCCGCTAGAAACTCAAAATAGTCCTTCGACTTGCTATTCACAAATTCATTCCGATAAATATATTGTTGTGGTGTTCCTTTTTCAAAAATAAAATAACCTACAACTGCTTTTTTTAAATTCCACCCCCGGTCTGCCATTTCATTGACCCACCGTTCTTCCTTTTCATAATCAATAAAAAAACGGTATATTCTTTTTTCCATCCTTTCACCCCTACTAGATATTTGCTATTTTCTGATTTCCCAGAAAATAATGAACGTCCACTAATCTGAAAATATATTTAACTCCTTCTTCAATCGATTGCGGTCTCGTCTAAGCCTATATAATGGGAAAGAGAACAAGATGACTATAATTAGATGTAAGCTATGTAAAATAAACCCTATCCAATTCGTCATTTCATGAGAAAAATCGCCGATCAAGCCTGAAATACCAAAATATAAATTAAGTAGAATAAGAAAGAAAAAGAGTGCCATCTTTTTTGACAGGCTACCTATTTTAGTTTTTTTATCCGTATAAAGCTCAAACGGACCTCCCTGGGAAGATTTTCTAAAAAACACAAAATTACCAGAGCGATCAACTTGCTCAATGCCTGAACTTTTTAAAAATGCTAGATAGTCCTCTTCGTAGTGAGTGCCAAATCGCTCTAATTCATCATGGCGATAAATATAGCTGCCTGCTTCTCCACGTTCAAACGTAAAACGAATCCATGTAAACTTTTTCAGATGCCAGCCCTGACAAGCCATGTTATTGACCCAATTTTCAATTGCATATGGATTGATCATCAAACGATATTTATGCATTTTATTCAACTCCTCTCGTTATACGGATACCATTGTCAAAAAGTTCCCTTAATCTCAAAATTTCATATTCAACTATCTTTTCCCCAGTTTCTGTAATTACATATTCTTTCTTACGACCATCCTCGTCGAGTGCCTCAATCCAGCCTCGTTCAAGCAAAGTTTTAATGGCCCCATAAATGGTACCTGCGCCTAACCGTACTCGCCCACTACTCATTTCCTCTACTAATTGCATGATGCCATAACCATGTCTAGGCTCATACAATGCTAATAAAATATAATATACGCCTTCAGTTAACGGCGGATGCTCCTGTGTCATACAATCCCCCTTTATATCGTCCATCAATATATCGTCAGCCGATATATCTAAAATATATCAGCTGCCGATATAGTTGTCAATGTTCTTGTTGCTGATTATTTCCTTGAAACAAATTATTTTGTTGCAGAGAATTATGCACTATGCTAGCATGTAAGTGATTACTTGCATGAAAGGAAGTTTAGGATTGACAACAAAGGGAACCGCAGAACGAATCATCGAAGCTGCTCTACAATTGATTAGTGAAAAGGGCTATACTGCCGCCACAACGAAAACGATTGCTGAATTAGCTGGCGTCAATGAAGTTACACTTTTCCGCCATTTTGGCAATAAGCGTGGCCTCCTGAAAGCCATAGTTGAACAATTTTCGTATTATCCCCTTTTACAACAGGAAATCCATCAAAATGTTACGTGGGATTTAGAAAAAGATTTATTAAACTTCTCATTAAAGCATTTTGAGTTTTTAATGTCGATTAAAGACTTGGTGATGATTGGCTTTAAGGAGTCCATTCAGTTTCCTGAAATCAGTGAGGAAATTGCAAATATTCCTCTTCTAATCAAAAAGGAACTATGCCAATACTTCAAAGAAATGCAACAACGAGGGAAGATAAGAGAGGTTGATTTTGAAGCTGCAGCATTATCATTAATTGCGCTTAACTTTGGTCATTTTATGTCACGTGCACGTCTTGGTACCATGGTGTCTGACATACCAACCGAAGAGCTATTACAGACAAGTGTTGCTATTTTTTCTAGGGGACTCGTTTCCTAGAAAAAATTTTTCCTTTCAATGCAAGTAAGTACTTACTTTATTAGGAGGTTTAAATATGAGAGGTTTACAAACTTTATTGAGAATTCGAGAAACCTATATTGGTATTGTTGCTGCAATTGCCTTTCAATTAATTTTCTTTACTATTTGGATGACAGCCTATGACGGTGTCAATGAGCGAGCTGATCAATTATCGATAGGCTTGTTGACGGAAGATACAGAAATGGGGACGCAAATAATAAAAGACATGAAGGACAATATTCCCTTTACGCTTAAAGAATATTCCACTAAAAAGGATGCCGAGCAAGCACTCAATGAACGCCAAATTAATATGATTATGCAAATTCCAGCAAATTTTACGAAGCAGCTTCAGACAGGAGAAAAAGTAGAAATCATTTATTCGATTAATCAGGCCAATGCTAGTGTTGCGAAAAACATGATGGATGGTGTAGCTAAGCAATTAACAGAAGAAATGAACCAAATGCTCTACCCATTACAACAAAATCAGGCGATCAAGGTTTTTTCCCAACAATTTGCCCAGCTTCCATTTGAGCAAAATACCTCACAGCAAATAAACGCATCTGTCCAAACAACCGTGATGACAGTTAAAAATCATGCCGTCGATGCGACCATCGTTAAAACGAATGATGTAGAGGGATTTGCAGCAAACTTTGTTCCACTAATGGTCATCATCTCCTCCTTTGTAGGCGCTATGGTGATGATTATGCAACATCAGCAAGCCGCACAAATGGTACAAAGTAGTGTTTCAAAATGGCCATTATTCGTTGCACGCCAGCTGCTCAATGTTGGAGTCGCTCTCACTTTACCATTCCTTACAATCGGCTTAATGCATCTATTTACTATTTCAAGCAATGAAAGCTTTCTATCCATCTATTTCTTCCAATCTGTGATGTTCCTAGCTTTCCTTTCCCTAGCACAAGTTTTCGTCATTCTCTTTGGCAATATCGGCATGGTCTTCAATATTTGTGCCCTATCCCTCCAATTAGTAACCTCTGGAGTGCTCGTTCCGAAAACCATGCTATCTGAAGGCTATCAGCAATTAGCTGCCATGCTTCCTGCTACTTACGGTGCCGATGGCTATTACACTATTATTTTCGGAGGAAGTGCCGCTAATTTACTACAAAACAGTAGTTCCTTAGCCATCATCATCCTAGTCACTCTCGCAATCGCTACAGTAACCGTAGCAATCAAGCCCGCTCCTGCTCTTACCTCTAGTTAGTTGTATGCTCTAGCCCCTTGCTCTGTTCGTTTGCTGAATGGACGGGGTGGGGCTATCCACTAGTTTGAGCGTTTTTTCCGTAACTATCTCCGCTCTATCCGTCACTTTGAGCGTTCTATCCGTCACTTTCAATGTTCTATCCGTCACTTTGAGCGTTCTATCCGTCACTTTCAATGCTCTATCCGTCACTTTGAGCGTCCTATCCGCCACTTTCCCCGCTCTATCCTCCACTTTCAATGTTCTATCCGTCACTTCGCCCGTTCTATCCACCAATCTCAACTTTTCGCTTCACCCTGAGCGTTCCATCCACTAATCCTCGCTCTATCCTCCACTACGGACATTTTTCAAAATCGCGGCGAGTTGCTGATTTAAGACGCTTACGCTGTCGCTAAAGTCGCCACGGTACCATTGGATAATGAGTCCGATAATCGCGTTTGCTTGGTAGGCGCTATAATAATCAATCGAAATGGATTCTGTTATTTGATGCTCGTGATGCAAGGTGATGTCTCTCTTTAGCAATGAGTAAATTCCGTCAAACAGCATGTAATAATACGTCAATGGGACGTTTTTGGAAAACACGATACGATAAAACATTTTAAAGCGTTCAATATGATGAAAAATACGAATCGTGTTCGGATCAAGTTGATGTGTATCCAATGTTGTTACGGCACGGTAAGGTTCTTCGTAGGATTGGTATAAATCCTCCATAATTTCTTGAAAGTATTCTTCAAAGAGTCCTTCCTTTTGCTCGTAATGTAAATAGAAGGTTCCTCTATTCACCTTGGCTTCCCTACATATTTCTGCAATGGATATTTGCTCCAATGGCTTTTGACTAAGCAGTGTCAATAAGGCGGCGTGTAGGGCTTGCTTTGTTTTAATAATACGTAAATCCGTTGTAGACAATTTTTTTAGCTCCTTAGTAAACAGTTTTCCCAAAAGTGTTGATTACTCAACACATCAGGATATTTTGCATATTGAAATCGCTTTCATATTTATTATATGATTTTAATGAACAGATGTTCAATATCTATCGAAAAATAGTATGAGGAGGTCTTTGAGATGAGATTAGAAGGTAAAGTAGCAATTGTGACAGGTGCAGCTTCAGGGATGGGGAAAGCTATAGCAGAAGGTTATGCAAAAGAGGGTGCTAAGGTAGTCGTTTCGGATTTAAATTTAGATGGTGCCCAAGCGGTTGTGGAAGGCATTCAAGCGGCTGGGGGTACAGCGTTTGCCATTCAAACAAATGTCGCATCAACAGAAGACTTACAACGTTTATTTGATGAAACAAAAAGTACCTATGGACAATTAGATATTTTAGTCAATAATGCGGGTATTATGGATGGTATGGAGCCAGTTGGAGAAATCTCTGATGACCGTTGGGATAAAGTATTTGCGGTGAATACAACTGCTGTGATGCGCTCAATGCGTATGGCAACAGACATTTTCCTTGCCCAAGGACATGGTGTCTTTGTCAATAATATTTCTGCTGGTGGCTTATACGGTGCACGTGCAGGAGCTTCATACACTGCGTCTAAACATGCCGTTGTTGGATTAACTAAAAATACAGCCTTTATGTATGCAGATAAAAATATTCGCTGTAATGGTATTGCGCCAGGGGCAGTTATGACGAATATCGCCTCTTCCATGACAAATATGAGTCAAACAGGTGCAGCACGTCAATCACTTGGTTTATCGATTAATCCTCGTGCTGGTCAACCTGAGGAAATTGCTCAATTAGCTATTTTCCTTGGCTCAGACGAAGCGAGCTTTGTGAACGGACAAGTTATTGCTGTCGATGGTGGATGGACAGCTTACTAATATCGTAAAAAAAACAGCACGCACAGATTACATTTTCTGTGCGTGCTTACTTTGAATTATAGTACTTTTTTAGATGGAATTAGAGCTCCAAGTATTGCTCCAATAACCGCAGGCAATATCCACCCTAACCCTATATCATAAAACGGTAAGATGGAAGAATAAGCCTTCTCTACAACATCAAATACATGTAATTGCGCTTCAGGCACACTTACTACTAAGGCTTTATAGCCGTCTATTACGCTAATGAAAAATGTGAAAATCATCGCGATGGCATACACCGTTTGCTTATTGTGAAAGAACGATGAGCTAAGAGCCAGTAATATTAAAACAATCGCAAGTGGATATAGGAACATAAGAACTGGGATGGCGAATTGTATAATATTATTTAATCCAAAGTTGGCAATGATGAAGGATACAACACACAATAAAAATACAAACCATTTATAGCTAATCTTCGGAAATACTTCGTGGAAAAATTCACTACATGAAGTGATTAAGCCGATACTTGTCTTTAAACAAGCAAGCACAATGATAACGGCTAATAAAATAGCACCGAATGAACCGAAATAATGGTCTGCCACTGCGGCAAAAATTAAACCACCATTATCAAATGTACCTACAGCTGAAATACTAGAAGCACCCATATACGTAATTAGGCCATAAATAAGCATCATTAGGGCCATTGCAAATATACCTGACGTCCATGTTGCCTTCGCTATTTCCTTCCGATCTGAAATACCTGCACTTTTAATTGCATTAATGACGACAATCCCGAAGGCAAGTGAAGCTAAGGCATCCATCGTATTATAGCCTTCTTTAAAGCCTGTCATAAAGGCAGCATCTATATAATCGCCCATCGGTTGTTGGAAATCCCCCATTGGCTTGACGATACTCGTAATAATTAAAATGAATAAGACAATTAAAAACGCGGGTGTTAAATATTTACCAATGTAATCCATAATTTTTGCTGGATTTAACGAGAAATAAAAAACGATGGCGAAAAAAATGAAGCTAAACACGGCAAGCAATAATGTAACATGCTGTGCTTGAATATATGGCTCAAAGCCTACTACAAAAGGTACGGTCGCTGTACGTGGAATGGCAAAAAACGGGCCAATTGTTAAGTAAAGGGCCAATGAAAAGACAATACCGAAGACGGGATGAACACGGCTCGCTAGATCGCGTAAGCCATTACTACCTGATAAACCAATCGCTAAAATTCCGAGGAATGGTAGACCGATAGCTGTGACTAAAAATCCGATTAACCCAAGCCAAAAATGGGTCCCTGCTAATTGACCTAATTGGATTGGAAAGATAAGATTCCCTGCTCCAAAATACAGTCCAAATAACATAGTTCCGATGACTGCATAGGTTGAGAAAGGTATTTTTTGTTGCATAATTGATGTGCTCCTTAGAAGTTTTTAACTATAGCAAATTATTTTAATCGAATGATTTTTCATTACAATTCAATTATGTTATCAAGCATTTATTATAATTACAATAGTTTTTTGGAATATCTTTATGAATATAGAAAGTTAGCACATAAAAAAAAGAGCTGCCCTCTGACAGCCCTTCCTTAATTTGCAACTGACCATTCAATATGATCTAAAAATTTATAAACATCCTCATATACTTTGTCACGTTCTTTATCTAACGTAATAATATGACCTGAATTTTCATACCAAATGATTTCTTTGTCATCCGTTTCTACAGTATTTAAAATAAACGGTGCACTTTCCTGATAAAGCTCATCGTCTAGTGACCCTTGTAGTACTAATGTCGGAGCTTTAATTGTTGATAAATCATCACGTGTTTCAGTCGTTAATCGTGTTACACCATCTAATGAATCTTTTGGAGAAATACGTAATTCATGTAATTCTGAAATAATTTGATCTTTTGATTTATTTTCAAAGTGTTTATATAAACGAGCATAGTGGTACAAGCGTGTAAATAAGCCTTTTGAGTTATCACGTGTAATTGGTGCACACATTGCTACACATGCTTTTACTGGAAATGTCTCTGCTACTTTCAATGAGAAAACACCACCTAGTGAAATACCAACAACTGCGATTTCTTCATAGCCTTTACTTTGAAGGAAGTTATAGCCTTCAACAACATCGTTCCACCAGTCTTCTGGTCTTGTTTCTAATAATGCTTCTGGTTCTACTCCGTGACCACTATAAATCGGTGCATGAACGGTATAACCTCGTTGAGATAAAAATTCTCCTAGCTTTTTCACATCTTTTGTGCTACCTGTGAATCCATGCAATAATAGTACGGCTTTTTTGCCTCCCTCAATTGTTAGAGGTTGCGGCTTTGTTAACTTCATTTTAGGATATCCCCTTCACGGAAATTATTAATTGTGTATTTTATGTGTCTATCTTAACACCCTTTATTCATAATGTACAATTTATAGTTTTTATCAAATCGATGTGTTTCATGCATGAATGATGTCAACTTAACACCTGTACTATCACACTTTCTGCTACTTAACTTTTCCATTCTTCTAATTAAAGGCAACGTCTTTTTAAAAAGTTTTTGCCACCTATACTTCCTCTCTGTTTCCCGTTATAATGCAGTTAACTTAAAAATTACGAGAATAGAGGTGAAAAAATGGAGTGGCAACAATTAGAATATTTTGTAACCGTTGCAAAGTTAGAACATATGACACGTGCTGCAGAAGCATTGGCAATCTCACAGCCAGCGCTAAGTCGTTCAATTTCAAAGCTGGAAGAAGAACTAGGTGTACCGCTTTTTGATAGACAGGGACGTTCCATTATGCTCAATCGCTATGGTGAACTTTTTTTATATCGTGTGCAACGAATGCGGAAAGAATATGAGAAAGCTGTCTTAGAATTACAAGAGCTTAATAATCCGGAGCTTGGGGATGTGTCACTCGGTTTTTTACACACTCTTGGGACTAGTATTGTGCCGGACTTAATTCGTGCTTTTCGTCAGAAGCACCCCCATATCCGTTTTCATTTCACCCAAAATTACTCACATTCTCAATTAAAACAATTGCTTGCAGGAGAGTTAGACCTGTGCTTACTAGCTGCGATTGATACAGAGCCTCCCGTTTGCTGGAAGGAGCTATGGCGAGATGAGTTATTTATTATGGTTCCGATTGACCATCCTCTTGCCCATCGCAAAAGCATAAAAATGAAAGAATTGGAGCATGAGAACTTCGTGCTGATGAAAAAAGGGTACGCCCTCCGCCGCTCAGCTGATCGCTTGTTACATGCTGCGGGCATGAAGCCTAAAATTTCTTATGAAGGTGATGAGGTATCTACCATTGCAGGTTTTGTTGGTGCAGGTCTCGGTGTTTCATTGCTACCTGATGATGAGGATTTGAATCCGAAAAAAATCGTCAAAATCCATGTGGAGGATATGGTTTGTGAACGTATTATTGGCATGGCCTGGATAGACAATCGTTATTTGTCACCATCTGCTCGCCAATTCCAACAATTTGTCTTTGATTTTTATGATAAAAAAATATCTCCTCCCGCTCAGGAAAACTAAAGCGGTAGGTTGCCCCATGCAGCCTACCGCTTTTTATTATACGTCTATATACTTTACTCTACAGGAATGAAAATCGGATAAATCTCCTTCTATCTGAAACAAGCCTTGCTCAATCATAATCATTATGCGTTTCATAATGAATTCATCACTCATATAATCATCCAAGGCAACGCTAATCGTACTGATTATAGGCATAAGTAAAAGCCATTCTTCTTTTTGTTGTGCATGCATATTCTTCACAGCGGCAATAATGTGCGCATCCATAGCATCTTCCTCAACATGTACAATGCCCTCTTTCCACAATCGGAGGGGACTTGAATGTTCTTTAAGGTTTTCCCATTCCTTAGCAAGCTGTTGACATTCCTGAACTGAAAATCGTTTAGCATAGGGACGGAGCTTCATGAGCATGTCTGAGGAAAGCTCTCCTGTATGGCGAATATCGAGATGTGGTTGAATTTGCTTCAGGCCATCTGTGGCGTCAATCCCATAAACCATACTACATTTATGAATAAACTCACTCATGACATAGCGCAAACCAATCTGTTCATGTGTATTTTGACTATACCAAACCCAAACATCCACATCACTTGGCAGCTCGGCCATTTTTTTCTTCCAGCTTTCATACATATCTACGTATAATTGCTGATCTTCATTATCCTTTATAATATGAGTGTTTAACCATACTATGCGCTCTTCTAAGCTGTGAAGTGGTCCAATAGAGAAATCATCATGGACACTTAAAACGGATTCATTACGTTGCAAAAGATGTTGGCGTATAGCAAGCTTCATGGAACCCTGGGTTGCTAAGCTAAAGGTTATATGTAAAATAGCCATGTGAATTCCTCCTAATGTTTGCTAATGGCAATCTGTATCCCGATCAATGTAAAGAGGATACCTTGAACCATATTTAATCGCTTAGCAAGCACAGGCTTTCCAATAATGTCAAATCTATCTTTCCCTGCAACAATACTAAACAAAAAAATATTATTCCTGCTTGTACTAAAAATACTATACCCAAAATAAGCATTTGAAACGCCATTTGTTCAAGTGATGACTTGACGACTGTGGTTGGTCACTACGCAAGGGTTTGAAGATTGTTCATTACTATCCCTTTTCTATATTATAAAAAATAAGATTGCGAGGTAAATGACTCAATACATTATGGAAACCTCCAATAATGCCCTTCCTCTACTACTTTTAACAAACTATTTTCATTATACTACATGCCGTACTTTACTTTAGATGTAAGTTTATGACTTTATTAAAAATTTTTTCGTGAACATTCGTTTCACAATTAATGCTCGTTTAAGCAATACTTTTCTCCTTTATTACATTATAATAGAAGAAACTCATCATAAAATAGACAACTTCAATAAGAGGTGATTATTAGATGGCAGTTAGTGATATTGTTTCACAGTATGAAGATGAGCACGGTCAGGTTTACTATAAAATGAAGTCCCATGACATTCAAGTAAAAGCTACACAAAATACAGGCTTAGCTCCTGTTATCACCTACTGGATGAATGACAAAGATATTACTGACTCTATTAGAAATTTACGTTTTAGTCCGCGTCCCCCATCAAGCTATATTCAGGATTATGAAGAATTTCAAGCAATGCTTTATTCGAAAGAGCAACGTGCCATTAACAAGCTTTATGAACAAATGAGCATTAAGCCAAAAAACATGTCCTCAGGAAAACAAGTACTATGGAGCTTCTTTGTGATTATGCTAGCAATGCTCCCCCTTTTCATCGCCATTTGGTGGTTTAAATAAGAATATCATGCCGTTTCTAACTTTTTTTCTTAATTTATCAAAACTTTCAAGTAATTTTCCCGATCATCTTGACAGGCATTTGGAAGTAGTGCATCCTTTACTCAATAGTTGAAAAACTTTATGATGAGAAAACGGACAAAGACCAGTAATTAGTAATTGCTTGAACAGAGAGCGATGTCCATCGGCTGCAAGACATTGTGCAAGTAAGGCTAATGAACCTCCTTTGTCTATCGTCCTAGCTAAACTAGGCGCAGTCTCTAGCGTTATGAGGAAAGTGGAATGTCGCACGATATTCAATGTAGGTGGTACCACGGAAAGCAACCCTTTTCGTCCTAATTTTCTAGGATGAAAAGGGTTTTTATTTTGACAATTGGAGGTCATGTGATGGAAAAAAAGAGAATTGTCGTCAAGATTGGGAGTAGCTCCTTAACAAATGCAAAAGGCGAAATCGATAAAGTTCGCTTAATGGATCATGTTCAGGCAATTGCGGAGTTGAAGAACCAGGGACATGACGTATTACTTGTATCATCAGGGGCAGTAGCAGCAGGCTTTAAACAGCTTGGCTACCCAGCTCGTCCTGTTACGGTAAAGGGCAAACAGGCAGCGGCGGCAGTTGGGCAAAGCTTGCTTATTCAAACGTATAGTGCCTTATTTAGCATTTATGATATAATGCCTGCTCAAATTTTACTGACGCGTACCGATTTTTCTAAAAAGGAATGCTATAAAAATGCCTATGCTACTTTCGAGGAATTACTTGAACGCTCGATGCTACCTATCATAAATGAAAATGATACCGTTTCTATAAGTGAGTTAACCTTTGGCGACAATGATATGCTGTCTGCGCTTGTTAGTGGACTTGTACATGCCGATCAACTCATTATTTTAACAGATGTTAATGGCTTATATAACGCCAACCCTAGCAAATACCCTCAGGCGGAGCGCATCGATTACTTAACATCCATTACAGATGACCTGTTAAATTTTGCAGACGGTGCAGGCTCCAAGGTGGGTACAGGTGGCATGGCATCTAAGCTACTGGCTGCCCGCACAGCTTTACAGGCAGGAGTTAAAGTTTTTATTGGCACAGGGAGTGGCGCTCAAAAGCTTGTTGATATTTTAGCAGGGCATGGTGATGGCACGTATGTTGGACATGATGACCTAGCCGTGTTAAAGAATCATAAACAGTGGATTGCACTTACGGAAGTTTCTGGTAAAATTTTTATAGATAGTGGTGCTGAACAAGCACTTATGGTCAATGGTAAAAGCTTGTTACCTGCTGGTGTTTATCAGGTTGATGGTGATTTTAACAAGGGGGATGTAGTTGAGGTGTATAGTGAACAAGGTCTACTTGGACGTGGTGAAGTGCTGTATTCCTCACAAGAATTGATGTCCGCTATGGGCAAACGGTCAAATGCATTTTCGAAATGCCCAATCGAGGTTATTCATAGAAATAAATGGCTGAAAATTCAAACTAAATAAGGAGGTCTATACATGGTAAGTGAAATTCAAACTAAGGGCCAACGTGCCAAGGCCGCTAGCTATATATTAAATATTAAAACGACTTGTGAGAAAAATGAAGCTCTCACTAAAATTGCCGAACAGCTATTGATGGACCAACATGACATCATTGCAGAAAATGCGAAAGACCTTGTCAATGGAGAACAACAAGGGATGTCGCCTTCTACATTGGACCGTATCATGCTTAATGAGGAACGCATTGTGGCGATGGTCGATGCCATTCATTTACTTGTCTCTCTCAAGGACCCAGTTGGTACAGTCATCGAACGTATAGATAAAGATAATGGTCTTCACATCGAAAAACGCATGGTACCACTTGGTGTCATAGGAATGATCTATGAAGCAAGACCGAATGTTACGGTGGATGCCGCGACACTTTCCCTAAAAACAGGCAATGCCGTGATTTTACGAGGGAGCTCATCTGCTACGTTTTCAAATAGTGCCCTTGTAGCAAGTATTCATCGTGCATTGGTAAAAACGTCTCTACCGACAGATGCTGTCCAGCTAATTGAGGATACAAGCCGCGAAACAGCTAAAGAATTATTTCATTTAAACGAGTACTTGGATGTATTAATACCTCGAGGCGGCAAGGCTCTTATAGACTTAGTCGTTCGAGAAGCTTCTGTCCCTGTATTAGAAACAGGTGCAGGCAACTGTCATATTTATGTGGACGAAATGGCGGATTACATAAAGGCAGAAAAGATTTGTTTGAATGCCAAAACACAGCGTCCCTCTGTTTGTAATGCTGCAGAAAGCTTATTAATTCACCCTGTATGGTTTAAAACATATGGCACGCAGCTTTTATCTTCGCTCCATAAAGCAGGTGTTACGATTGTTGGTGACGAGCGAGTATGCGAGGCATTTTCTGGAGCCCTTTTAGCGACTGAGGATGACTATGCGACTGAGTTCCTTGATTTAAAAATAAGTGTTAAATTAGTTGAAAATGTTTACGAGGCCATTGAGCATATTCATCATTTTGGGACAAATCATTCTGAAGCGATTATTACGGAAGATCCATTAGTGGCGGAAACGTTTTTAAACAGCGTTGATGCAGCGGCAGTTTATCATAACGCTTCTACACGCTTCACGGATGGTTTTGAATTTGGCTATGGAGCCGAAATTGGTATTAGTACGCAAAAGCTACATGCGCGTGGCCCGATGGGATTACCCGCTCTCACCTCTACAAAATATTTTATATATGGTAATGGGCAAATTCGCGAATAATGCGATAGCAAGATAAATGCTGGTAGGGATTTACCGTACTAGCTTTCATTTTCACATTTATAAATAAAAAAATAGAAGGAAGGTTTTGTATGAACATCTCAGCCATTATTAAACTAACCGTATCGATGGCACTTTTTGGCTCCATCGGCTTTTTCACCGTTCATACGGGTGTTCCTGCAACAGAGCTTGTCTTTGTTAGATGTATTTGCGCAACCCTCTTTCTAGGAGTATTGTGGCTCATCACAGGTGGACATAAAACGGAGAAATGGGAAAAGAAAGAAATTATTCAAACTATTATTTGTGGCGTTTTCCTAGTGTTAAATTGGGTATTTTTATTTAAAGCCTTTGAGGAAATGTCCATTTCCATTGCAATTTCTATCTATAATTTAGCCCCTATCTTTGTCTTAATTTTAGGCGCTATCTTTTTAAAAGAAAAAATGACCATTCGAGCACTTGTAGCAACCATTACTTGCTTTATCGGTAGTATTTTTATTATGGGTCTTCAAAATTTTGTATCTTTCTCTGAATTTATGCAATCTGGATTTGTTTGGGCCTTACTGTCAGCGGTGTTTTATGCCCTTACTATGCTAACAAGCAAGACCATTACAAACCTTAGCTCCTACGCCTTAACATATATACAAACGACGGTTGGCATTGTGATGCTACTGCCCTTCATCGATTTCTCGCTCTTTGAAGGTTTAACCACAACCAATTGGTTCTATATTTTAGGCACAGGATTTATTCATACTGGATTTGTTTATTATTTATTTTTTGATAGTATCCGTAGTCTTTCTACCATTCTAGTTTCTGTATTAGTATTCGTCGACCCAGTTGTCGCGATTTTGCTGGATATGCTGCTGCTTGATTTTATGCCGAATTTCATGCAAACTTTGGGGATTCTATTCATCTTCGGCGGGATTTTCTATACGATCTATACACCGAAGAAAAAACGGCTACCACAGGAGGTAACCTAATGGGCAAACTCTTTACAATTGGCGAATTATTAATAGATTTTACGCCAACCAAGCAGCATGGTGACCTAGCCCATATTGAGCATTTTACGAAGCATGCTGGTGGAGCCCCTGCAAATGTGGCAGCAGTGTGTGCCAAGCTTGGTCAACAGGCAGCCCTCCTAACACAAGTAGGTCAGGATGCGTTTGGTGATTTTCTGAAGAAGACTTTGCAGCTAGCAGGTGTGGATACACAATATATTCGTCAAACGACTGAGGGAGAAACAAGCCTTGCTTTTGTAGCACTTTCTGAAACTGGGGAGCGGGATTTTCAATTTTACCGACGTCATGCTGCAGATTTATTGTATAAACAAGACTATCTCCCCTCACAACTATTAACAGACAAAGATATCATTCATTTTTGTTCTGTTAATCTTGTGGAAAGTCCGATGAAGTCTGCCCATATAGCTTTTATTGAGCAGGCACATCAAGCAGGCAGCATCGTTTCCTTTGATCCGAATGTGCGATTGCCTTTATGGCAGGATGAGACGTTATGTCGAGAAACGATTTTAGCTTTTTTACCAAAAGCCCATCTTGTAAAGCTCTCCAATGAAGAACTGTTATTTCTAACAGCCATAGAAGAAGAATTGTCGGCGGTGCACACATTATTTCAGGGACATCTAGAGACGATTATCATTACACATGGAGCAGAAGGCGCAACATTATATACAAAGAAATGTCATAGTAAGGTCCATGCTGAGAACGTACAAGCAGTTGATACGACTGGCGCTGGGGACGCTTTTATTGGGGCGATATTAAGTCAATTCCTGCAACATCAACTATCTGTGGATCATTTGGTGGCCTATTGTGAACAGCATGCGATATCCCTGCTTTCGTTTGCAAACCGCTATGCAGGAATCACAACAATGAAGCACGGGGCAATCCCCTCTTATCCTGAACAATTATTGGAATGAATCTAGCATCATTCGAAACTTTTTATCGTTATTTTCCGTATGTACTGGAGAGAAATTAATGGAAGGAGGACCTGCATGGAATCAATAACAAAAAAACGAGCCCTTGCTTTTTTAATGGATACTGCTATTTCAACAGCTGTCACATTAGGCGTAGAGTATTTTCTACGAAAGAAAGTGAAAAGTGAGGTAGTTCATGCACTCGTTACACCGACCGCCATGTTATGGGCATTAGAGTATGCACAGCTTCGTAAAAATGGACAAACCATTGGCTACAAAGCCATGGGACTAGTACTCGAACATGAAGAGGGTCATGCATTATCAGACCGTCAAATTATTAAACGCATGGCTTATCGCGACACAATCAGTTCGTTTCACTATTTAAAAAATCGCCAAGCTTTCGAGCAACAGCATGGTCAATGCCTTCCCCATGACAGCTTTGCGGGTACGGTTGTGAAAGAAAAATAAACGAATAGCTGAAATTAGTGGTAGATACGCAACACTATGACGTACGGAGCATGATGAATCATCGAACACATATCCAACTTTCATAGGTTAACCATAAAATACCTCCTCCAAGGTCAACAGGAGGAGGTATTTTTAAACTTCATGCTTTCTTCAATAAAGAGCACGTGGACATTCCCAGCACATTTACCAATATTTCTTCATTAAAATATGAGGAATTCCGCAATCCATAAACTCTTCCCCTTCACGCTTATAGCCTAATTTTTCATAAAAACCCTCTGCATACGATTGAGCATTTAATTTAGCTTTTGTCAGACCATTATCGCGGGCAATTTGCTCTAAGCCAATAATGATTTCTTTGCCCAGCCCAAATTTACGAAACTCTTCTACTATACAAATACGCTCCAATTTACCATAGCCCTCGACTACACGGAGTCTACCCGTTCCTACTGGCTGCTCCTTATAGTATACAAGAATATGATCACATGGTGCTTGCAGTGAATCAAATTCATCATACTCTTCTACCTCAGGTACTTGTTGCTCCTCAATAAAAACTTTTCGTCTAAAATCAAATGCTACTTGTAAGTCTGCTTCAGTTGTTACTTTTTTTATGCTCATGAATACTCCTCCTAGTTTCACTTCAATCATCCTCTACTCCAGGTGCATTTTTCGCCTGAAGATGATACTATTAGTATAGAACGATTTTTATTGCAAATACAATAAAAATCTTAGGGGGATAGAAAATGAAAGAAATCTTGCGTGAAATTGGTGCGATTGCACGGGCATTAGACTCGATTAGTAATATAGAATTTAAGGAATTGGATTTAACGAAGGGTCAATATTTATATGTAATCCGAATTTGCGAAAACCCTGGGATCATTCAAGAAAAAGTGGCAGAGCTATTGAAGGTCGATCGCACAACCGCTTCTCGAGCCATACAAAAATTAGAAACAAAAGGCTTTATTGAAAAACGAAGTGATCAAGGAAATAAGAAAAATAAATTACTTTTCCCAACTAATAAAAGCTTAGACATCTATCCATTTTTAAAGCGGGAGGGCGAGTACTCCAACGAACGAGCACTTGATGGTTTTTCTAGCGAAGAAGTCGATAGCATTCACCATTTACTCACGCGCGTCCTACAAAATATTGAAATTGATTGGGAAGCTGTAAAAAAAGGACAGAGGCGACACTATTAAAGGCGATTCCTGATTTATCCCGCTCTGGAATCGCCTTGTACTAGACATGGGTGGCAAATACTCTTTTTAAAACAGCTACCATAAATTCAAGATCTTCATCGGTACAGCAGAGTGGTGGACTTAACGTAATAATATTATTATAGCCCTCCACTGTATCGCCGTTTTTCCCAATAATTAAACCATTCGCTTTACACGCAGCTATGATGCTTGCCACACGTTCTTCCTTAGCAGGTTTTTGTGAGGCTTTATCTTCAACAAGCTCGATACCAACAAGCAACCCAAGTCCTCGAATATCACCAACAAAGGGCAGCTCTAATAAGTCTTGTAAGTCATGGAGTAGTTGAATTCCCAAATCTTTTGCCCGTTGTACAAGTCCCTCTTCCTCAATGATCTTCATATTTTCTAATGCTACTGCACAGGCTGCTGGGTTACCACCGAACGTATTAATATGCCGAAAATGACTATAGCTATCTGATGCTTTAAATTTTTCATAAATATCTTTTCTTACTGCTGTAATTGATAAAGGTAAATAGGCGCTAGTGAGTCCCTTTGCCATCGTAATAACATCTGGGCGAATACCAAAATGCTGATGGCCAAATAGCTTACCTGTTCGCCCAAAACCACAAATAACTTCATCGATAATGAGTATTACCCCATATTTTCTACAAATGCGCTCTACTTCTTGAACATATATTGGTTGTGGAATTAAGACACCACCAGCTGTTATGAATGGCTCCATAATAACTGCCGCAATTGTTTCTTTTTGCTCCCAAATAATTTTTTCCTCGATGTCACGCGCTCTTGCTAAATTATATGCTTCCATAGATTGTCCTTTTGGACGGCGATATGGATCGGGTGGGGCAACATGCAGGAAGCCTGGTGTTAAGGGTTCATATTTATATTTACGTAATGCCTGTCCTGTAGCGGCTAAAGCTCCAAGTGAGCTATCATGGTAGGCACGATAACGAGCAATTATTTTATAGCGGGTCCCTTCCCCGTTTTGTTGATGGTATTGTCGTATGACCTTGAACGCTACTTCATTTGCATCAGAACCACTATTCGAATAAAACAGCATATAGTCATCCTCTAATAAGCTGTTGATTTTTTCAGCTAATCGAATAGCAGGTTCATGACTTTGTGTTAAAGGAGCATAGCATAGTTTTTTTAATTGCTCATAAGCGACCTTAGCAAGTCGCTCACGTCCATAGCCTACATTGACTGCCCATAAGCCCGACATGCCGTCTAAATATCGGTTGCCTAAACTGTCTGTTATCCAGGCACCTTCTCCCTGTTCAATAATGACAGGTGTGTGGTCGTTATAAATGGACATATGGTGCCAAACGTTTTCACGATCTTGTTGCTGTAAGGTATGCGTGAACTGATCACTTCGTTCCATATCATGACCTCCAATCGTGTATCCTAGATGTCTTTTTTGTCTTTCGTCAATTTCTTCTCAATCATGTTGAAATTTTCTGACTTCTCAAACATAATAAAAAATAGACATTGTACATTCGAAGGGCAGGTGCTAATTTATGTCGAAACATCCTCTACTCGTACGAGATGTCCTGAAGCGCAAATATTTTGAGTCGGCGAAGCTTATAGCAGGACACCATGGCCTTGAACGCCAAGTTCAGTGGACACATATTTTAGAAATTAAAGATTTTGATACATTAATTAATGGTGGTGAGCTCATTTTAACTACCGGTGTCGGTTTACAGTTAGAGCGTGAAACACAAATCGCCTACTTACAAAACCTTATTCGGAATGAAGCAGCAGGGCTTTGTATTGAAATTGGAGACTATTTTGATCATGTCCCCGTTGAGCTGATTGCCATGGCAAATGCGCATCACTTCCCAATCATTGTCTTTGAAGAAATAGTACGCTTTATCGATATTACTCAAGATTTACATACGTACATAATTAATCAACATCAACAAGCACTTACACAGCTCGATACCCTTTCCAAAACATTTATGGAATTATCGTTAATGCCAAATGGTATTTTAAAAATTCTACAAGTCCTTCATCAAGATACAGAGGCACCATTTTTATTTGTCTCTGAAGATACCAAAAGCTTTTATTATCCAGTCGAAGCCAAAAAGTATTTACGTATGATGGAAGAACATTGTCAGCAGTTAGAACTACAGGAGCCCTTGCATCTTTTATCCATTGACAAGGATCATTTTGTCATTATCCCCGTAAATGGCCTTGGGCAAGTTTGGGGCTATTTATGTATGCATTCTGGACTGCCAAAACCGAGTGATTATACCTTATTAAACTTGGAACGTGCAACGATGTCGATTGCCCATATTTTAATGCGAAATCGCATGCTACAGGAACGTCAGCAAAGCCGTGAGGATGAATTTATTCTTGCGTTAATTCAAGGCCAGCCTGTCGATATCCAATACTATCAAAGCTATTTACCGATTGAAAGTCGCAATTTATTTTACCGTGTCGTCGTGTTCAATCTACATGACGAAGCCAAAGTAGTACCAGAGGAAGAGTGGCAGGAAATTCAATTACAAAATGCCATGTATGTCCGCTCCATCTTAAAGAAGCTAGGATTCTTCCCTACCGTTTCAGTACGACAGCATGAAATTATTATTTTAGCCTTCTATATTGCTGCTGATTATATGAAGGATAATCGAGATTCCTTCGATCAAGCGATATCACAAATTGTTGCTAGAAAAGCATCTCAATTTTTTGAACAGCTCACCCTAACTTGTGGGATTAGCAATGTTTATCAAACGATAGAAAGTGTCCATCTTGGCTATAAGGAGGCTAAATCGGTTATTCAAATGCAACATCATCAATTGACTAGCTCCATTTATTATAAGGATTTAGGTGTCTTCCGGTTATTACTACAGCAGGAGCAGACCGCCCTATTCCAATTTGTGAAAGATTATTTACAAGAACTATTATTGCTAGATCAAAAAAATGGTCATGATTTATTCCAAACATTAGCTGTTTACTTAGCTTGCAATGGAGCTAAAAATGATACGGCTGAGCAATTATTTATCGTCCGTCAAACGCTCTATAAACGAATTGAACGACTAGAAAGTATATTTGGTGCTGATTTTTTACAGGCGCCACATCGACTAAACATTGAAATGGCAGTCAAGGCCTATGAGCTTTTGCAAAAAACAGCACCTGATTTATTACGATTTTGAACGCGGGTCCATAAAATCACGTAAGGCATTACTAAGCATATATAGACCAAGAACAAGAATCGTAATGGCTCCTCCAGGCGCATACGTATACCAAGGGGCACCGATTAAATAAGCCTGTGAATCTTTTAACATTCTGCCCCAGCTAGGGTTTGGTGGCTGAACACCAAGCCCTAAATAGCTTAGTGCTGCCTCTGCTAGCATGGCAGTTGCGAATGTGACCGTCGCCGCGACAATTATTTGCGATGATATATTAGGTAAAATATGACGAAACATAATGCTATGAGGCTTGACGCCAATTAATTTCGCTGCCAATACATACTCCGAATCACGTTGTTGGACAAAGCCGCTTCGCGCAATTCGGGCAATAGCAGGGATGGCGATAATGCCCAATGCTACGGCCGTATTGACAATCCCTGGGCCAAATACAGCGACTAGCATTAACGCTAAAATAATGCCCGGAAATGCCATTAATGCGTCCATCGTTCGCATAAATATTTCATCAATCCAGCCGCCAACATAGCCTGCAATCCCACCTATGGTAATCCCAAAAAACGTGCCAATTCCTACAGTTAATAATCCAACGGCGAAAGCAGTTTGTGTCCCCTTCATAATTCGGCTAAAAATATCACGCCCGAATTCATCTGTCCCAAAAAGATAAGCACCACCTGGCCCACGCAATTTCTCAGGTATGTTCATGGCGTTGACATCATGAGGTGTATAAAAAAAGCTGACCAACATGACGAGCAAAAAGCCGACAATGACGAGGAGACCAATGGATAAATTCAGTTTTTTCGTATAACGTTGTAGCTGTTTCATTGTATCCACCTCTTAACGTAATCGGATTCTAGGATCTACTACAGAATATAAAATATCGACAATAAAATTTATCATAACTACAGCAACCGTAATATACATGACAATCCCCTGCACAAGCGGAAAATCACGGTTACTAATAGCCGTTATGAGAAGCTGTCCAATACCAGGCAAAGAAAATACTTGCTCCACAATAATCGTCCCCGCTACAACTTCCGCCATAATTAGGCCAAATACCGTTAAAATCGGAATCATGGAATTTTTCAATACATGCTTATACATGACATTATGTTCAGACATTCCTTTACTGCGAATTGTGCGTACATAGTCGAGCTGAACCTGCTCTAGAATAGCTGTACGCACATAGCGGAAGTTCACAGCAATTTGTGGTATCGCAATGGTTAGGGCTGGGAGAAGGAGCGTACTGAGCGCCCCTGCAACACTTTGTGTCCATGGAATATAACCACTGATTTTAAAGAAGCTAAACTGTAAGCCAACGTAAAGAATAAGCATCATTCCTAGCCAAAAGGATGGTACAGCCATCCCAATTTGTGTCACAGTCGATAATGACACATCACTTATTTTATTTTGTCTTCTTGCTGCAAACATCCCTAAAGGTAAGGAAATGAATAAAACAATGAGCAAGGTTATCCCCGCCAACGACATAGTGACAGGAAGTCGATCAAATAATAAATCTTTTACAGGCATTGAAAAACGAATGGAATCGCCTAGCTGACCTGTCAATAAGCCCTTCATCCAATCCACATATTGTTCATAAAGAGGACGATCTAAGCCGAGTTCAGATCGTAAATTTTCAATTTGTGTGGGATCCGCTTCTGTCCCTAACATCGTTCGCACCGGATCTCCAGGTAATATTTGAAAAACACCAAATGTGATGATGGATACTAGCAGGATGGTTGTTATTAACAGGATGATTCGACGTAAAATATACATCATGAGCACTCATCCCTTCCTAGTTTGAAAATTGAACCTCTGACATATCATGGAACCAGAATGGGTAGCTCTTAAGCCCCGTCACTTGTTTGTCAGCACCCCAAACAATTTGGTAATCAGCAATATAAACCGCAGTAGCCTGCTCAGCTAAAATTTCCTGTGCTCGATGGTAGTACTCAATTTGTTTGGCTTGATCTGTTTCCTTTAGCACATCAATCATAATTTTGTCATACTCGTCATTTTTAAATAGGAAGAAGTTTTCACTATCATTGGTAGAAATATAATCATTCAACACCTCGTAGGCTGATGCACGACCTGTTAAATCTATCGTTGTCATTTCATAGTCACGACCAAAATAAACACGATCTAGCCAAATTCCCCACTCCACCACCTCAATCTCTACATCAATGCCAATTTCTTGCAAATTCGCAACAGCAATTTGTGCAATATTCGAATACATATCATTGTGGGAAGATACCGTAATTTTTGTTTTGAAGCCATCCGGATAACCGGCCTCTGCCAATAATGCCTTCGCTTTTTCTATATCGTGTTCATACATGCTTTCTAAGCCCTTCTTTTGGAAATCGCCCATCGCTGGACTCATATTAGAACCAAGTGGGACAGCATAGCCCGCAAATACCGAATCAATAATATCGGATTTACTAATCGCGTAGTTAATAGCTTGTCTAACTTTTACGTTATCGAATGGTGCCTTTGTTTCATTAAATGTGATGATTAAAGAGGAGTTATTATTTTGATGCGTTAAATTGTAGCCCCCCTCAACCTCACTCACACGATGCCATGGCACACTTGTTAAATCAACCTCATTTGCCATCAAGCTCATAATCGCTGCTTGATCATCTGATTGGAAGGTAAACGTAACTTTATTCAAATAAGGTAAGCCTTCCTGCCAGTAGTGATCATTTTTCTTAAGCTCTAAATTTGTCCCTGGCGCGTATTTGACAAAGGCAAAAGGACCTGTTCCGATTGGATTCTCATTATGCTTCCCATCATTACTTTTAGGAATAATAGCTGATTGTCTTGCCGTTAATGAATACAGGAAATTAGAATTAGGCTCCTTTAATTTAATCACAAATGTACTGGCATCAGGTGCTTCAGTTGATGCCACGTTATCGAAGTTATTGGACATTTTTTCCCCACCGTTTTTCCCCATTAAACGGTCAAAGGAATATTGAATATCATCCATCGTTAAGTCATCACCATTATGGAATTTCACACCTTGGCGAATTTTGAATGTATACGTTAAACCATCCTCTGATACTTCATAGCTCTCTGCAAGTCCTTCTTTTAAAGAACCATTTGTTTCTGGCGCCATTAGTCCTTCAAATAAATTCATAATCATCTGATACGAAATGGATGCCGTTGCCTTATGTGGATCTAAAAAATCGGGATCATCATTAACACGCACTACAATTTCCTGCGGCACATCTGCTGTAGCTTGTCCATTAGAGCTATTAGAGCTCGTTGAAACTTTCTCTCCATCACTAGAACATGCACTTATGATGAATACCATCATGAACATTAAGAGTATTACCCCACCGTTTTTCAAATTCATTGTCGTTCCCCCTTTTTTCCTAAGTGCTTATCTTTTGAATGCTTGTATAGCTTTCCACCCCTGCCAATTTATCTGCCGCTTGAATACCAGCAAGAATAGCTTCCTCCATCACCTTAGTCGCTAAATGTCCCAAATAATCTAATGAAAATGTCTGCTGTCCTGTACCTAGCACAAAAATAGTATCGCCATCAAGCATCGTATGGACAGGATAAATCGTTCTGGCAAGGGCGTTTTGCGTAAGCTGGGCAATCTTTTTTGCTTCTGCCTTCGTTAATTTTGCATTCAACGCTACTACGCCAATGGTTGTATTCGTGCCAGCAAGTGCCTCTGATTGTGCATGCTGTTCGAGATAAGTACAGCAATCCAGCCACTGTCCTGTTTGAGGATTTCTCGCTCCCGCTAAAATTTGCCGTGTATTAGGATTCTTGACATCACCTACTGCGTTAACAGCCACAATAGCTCCAGCAATAAGCCCATCCTTACCCGCAATGGATGCACTGCCAAGTCCACCCTTCATGGCAAAGTCTGGTCCTGCCAGTTTACCTACCGTTGCCCCATAGCCCGCGCCAATATTGCCATTTTGAAATGAACCTACTTGCGCAGCTTGGGCCGCTTCATAGCCCATTTGTGCTGTAGGTCGAGCTTGAGGATCGCCGATAAATAAGTCAAAGAGGACGGCACTTGGCACAATCGGAATTCTGGCAACGCCTGCATCAACCCCAATTCCTTGCTCCTCTAAAAATTGCATGACTCCTGTGGCAGCATCTAATCCAAAGGCACTGCCCCCTGACAGACAAATACCGTGCACACGATCAATTTCATTGATGGGATCTAATGCATCCGTTTCACGAGTACCTGGTGCAGACCCTCGAACATCTACCCCACACACTGCCCCGCCTTCCATTAATAGAGCCGTGCAGCCTGTAATCCCCTCTTCGTTTTCACGATGCCCCACCTTAATACCTGGAACATCGGTAATATTGCCAAACATATCAACACCTCTACCCTCAAATAGTTTAAATATTCAGATTTTTAATCGTATAAAAAGCATGCGACTCGCTGATTTGCATTTTCCTCCTGAAGCTTTGGCCTCTCCTGCCGACATTTTTCCATGACATGTGGACAACGTGTATGAAAAACACAGCCAATGGGTGGATTGATTGGGCTAGGTAGTTCACCTTGTAAAAGTACTTCTTGTTTTGACTCATCAAAATTGACGACTGGAATAGCAGATAGCAACGCTTGTGTATAAGGATGCAATGGATGAGCGTATAGCTCCTTTTTCGTTCCTATTTCCACAACCCGTCCTAAGTACAACACCGCCACACGGTCACTTATATGCTTCACAACGCTTAAATCGTGGGAAATGAATAAATAGGTTAACTGAAATTCATCCTGTAAATCCATCATTAAGTTAAGGACTTGTGATTGCACTGACACATCCAATGCCGATACTGGCTCATCCGCAATAATAAATTCAGGGTGAATGGCAAGAGCTCTTGCAATCCCAATCCTTTGTCGCTGACCTCCTGAAAATTCATGAGGAAATTTTTGCATGGCATCCTCAGGAAGTCCAACCTTTTGTAGCAATTCCTTCACGCGTTCTTTTCGCTGTTCCTTCGTCAATGTTAATTGTAATTTCATCGGTTCCTCAATAATCGCTCCAATGCGCATTCTAGGATTTAGTGAGGCAAAGGGGTCTTGAAAAATCATTTGCATTTGATTGCGATAGGATTGAAGCTTATTGCCTTTTAAATGCTGGATCGGTTGTCCTTTATATAATACTTCTCCGGCTGTTGGTTCAACGAGCTTCAAAATCGTTCGTCCAAATGTAGATTTTCCTGAGCCAGATTCGCCTACAATGCCTAGCGTCTCTCCCCGATAAATTTCAATGGAAATATCATCAACCGCTTTGACCATCTTTTTCTCTTCTTTCATAGACTTGCGCTTCACAGGAAAGTAAGCTTTTAAATGATTAATTTCCAGCAAAACTTCTTTCTTCGTCATGTGCCAGCTCCCCCTTCTCTGTGAATAAATGACAGCGCACTTTATGTGTCTCTTGAATATAGTGTATGGTCGGACTATCCTGATGGCATTGCGCCATAACATGCGGGCATCGGGGTGCAAAGCGACAACCCTCTGGTAATGCATATGCGGGTGGCACAGTACCAGGAATAGATGGCAGTCTTTTCACCTCTGTTTCAAGACTCGGCATTGTTTTTAGCAGCGCTGCTGTATAAGGGTGCTGAGGATTTAAAAATAGCTCTCTTACAGGGGCCTCCTCCACTATTTGCCCGGCATACATAACCATGACACGGTCCGCTGTTTCTGCGACAACACTCATATCATGGGTAATGAATAAAATCGCTGATTGATGTTCTTCCTTCATTTTCATCATCAGCTTTAAAATTTGTGCCTGTACGGTTACATCCAATGCTGTAGTCGGCTCATCCGCAATTAATAGCTGGGGATTATTTGACATCGCAATGGCAATCATGACACGTTGCCTCATTCCCCCTGATAATTGGTGAGGATATTCGGCGATTACCTTCTCCGCGTTGGCAATCCCCACCTCCTTTAATAATTGTAATGCTTTTTGCCAAGCATCTTTTTTTGAAACCTTTTGATGTCTACGAATGCCTTCGATCATTTGATTGCCGATCGTAAATACCGGGTCTAATGAAGTCATAGGCTCTTGAAAAATCATACTAATTTCATTGCCACGAATATGGCTCATCTCTTTATTTTTATAGGCTAATAGATTTTTGCCGTTAAAGTTGATAGTTCCTGCTGTAATTTCCCCAGGAGGGATTGGCAGTAAACGCATAATTGCTAAGGAGGTAATACTTTTGCCACTGCCCGATTCTCCCACTAATGCAACCGTTTCTCCTTTCTGAATGGTAAAGCTCACATCGTCTACCACTTTTGCCTCTTTGCCATTCTTCAAATGGAATCGAATCGATAACTGATTGACCTCTAAGAGCACTTGTTTATCTTTTGCATGTTCCATAGGCGTCCCTCCCTGTCAGCGTTGAATAGGTGGTGCATAGCGTATGGCAATATTTTTCATTTGCGTATAGTTCCGCAGTGCAACAAAGCCCTTCTCTCGACCAATCCCACTTTTTTTATAGCCTCCGAACGGCATTTGAATACCACCGGCTGCCCCATAATTATTAATAAATACTTGTCCTGCTTGCACACGACTCGCCACATAATGAGCTGTATCAATGTTCTGTGACCAAACACCCGCAACTAAGCCATAATCTGTGCTATTGGCAAGAGTAATAGCTTCCTCCACGCTCGTAAATGTTAAAACCGTCAACACGGGCCCAAAAATTTCCTCCTGCGCTAAAGGATTATTCGGCTGTACACCATCTAGTATAGTTGGCTGCACATAGAAGCCATTTTCATACCCTCTCATCATCAACGGCTCACCACCAGTGATGACATAGCCATCTTTCTTTGCTTGCTGTAATAATGTAGTAATTTTTGTATACTGACGTTCATTGAGTAACGGCCCCATATCCATGTCCGCCTCACCTGGCCCCACCTGTATCGCTTGAAATTTTTGTACTAATTGTGGGAGAAATGTATCTTTTATACTTTCTTCAATGAGTAGTCGAGCCCCAGCAGAACATGTTTGCCCTGAATTTTGAATAATAGCCCGCACTACCCCATCCAATGCTTGCTCTATATTGGCATCTGCAAAAACAATATTGGGTGATTTTCCGCCAAGCTCTAATGTTACAGGGACAACATTTTCCGCTGCTGCCTTCATCACTGCAACCCCTGTAGGGACCGACCCCGTAAAGGTAATATGATTAATATCAGGATGTGATGTTAAATACGGACCCACATCGCGTCCTAAGCCCGTAATATGTTGAAAGATCCCTTTTGGCAGTTTTTCTGCAAGCCACTCCGTGATAGCATGGGTTGTCAGTGGCGTATCTTCCGCACTTTTCACAATAACTGCATTGCCTGTAGCAATGGCTGCAGCGACACTTCGTGCTGTAATTTGAATCGGATAGTTCCATGGCACGATATGTACAGTAATACCAACGGGTTCGAGCACTACTGCATTTAATAGGCCATCCTCAATTGGAATCGTATCCCCCATCACCTTATCAGCCGCTCCACCGTAAAATTCAAAATACCGAGCCGCCGCTTCAATATCTGCCCTTGCCTGCGTTAAAGGTTTACCTACGTCCCGGCATTCTAGTAGACTCCATTCCTCGGCATGCTGACGAATATAATGAGCAAAGTCTATTAATAACTGGCCTCGTTCAAAAGCCTTCCATTGACGCCATTCATCACTTTCAAAGGCTCTCCGTGCTGATCGCACCGCTTCTTCTACATGTGCTTGACTCGCATTACTAATTTGCGCAATGATTTCCCCCGTTGATGGATTGCCCACATCTAACAATGCTTCTGCATCACCATAAATCCATTCCCCATTAATTAGCATAGGTATATTTTTCATCGTACCCCTCCTATAATCCACGACCACCATCTACATGTAAGGTCGTCCCAGTGACCATGCTAGCTGCATCAGACAATAGATAACTAACGGCTCCTGCTATATCAGATGGCTTCACCAATCGTCCTAATGGGACAGATTGCACAAACACACTTTGCTTTGTTTGCTCGACATCTGCGCCCTGTGCGGCAAATTGCCCTAGCATTTGTGTATCAGCAGGTCCAGGATGAATCGTATTAACTCGAATTTGGTTTGGTGCGAGCTCAATCGCTAGCCCTCTCGTAAAGCTTTCCGCTGCACCCTTCGATGCAATATAGGCTTGTAAGCCAGGTCTAGGGCGAACTGCTGATATGGAAGCAATCGTCACAATAGACCCCTTTTGCTGTTTTTTCATAAAGGGGACAACAGTTTTTGCTGTAATAAATAAACTTTTTACATTGACATCCATTAAGCGATTCCACTCGTCCATCGATACTTGTTCAATTGGCGTTGCTGCCTGTGCAATCCCAAGTGCATTGACAAGCCCATCAATTCTCCCGTACTTATTAACAATTTGCTGGAAGATGTCATTCACTCGCTCCTCCTGCAATACATTGACTTCAAAGCATTGCAGGGAATCATGTGCTAAATCGGACAGCGCCTTTACAGATAAATCAAGCCCTATAACCAGATTACCTTGCTTAAGCTGCTCTTCCATAATGGCTTTTCCCATTCCGCCACCTGCACCTGTCACAACAATCACCTTTGGCTCAGTTGTCATACTAAACACCCCCTGCTGTTAAAGTCATATGAATGATTTCCTGACAAATCGCATCGCCCATTTGAGCCGTTGTTGCTTGTCCACCAATATCTGCTGTTTTCACGACGCCTTCTTCCAGTACCTTACGAATAGCTTGGACGATTAAATGTTCTAAATCCTTTCTGCCTTGATGTCCTAGCAGTAAGGCAAGCGACCATATTTGAGCGATTGGATTGGCAATACCCTTGCCTGCTATATCTGGGGCTGAACCATGCACAGGCTCAAACATTGATGGAAATGTCTTCTCTGGGTTTAAGTTAGCTGAAGGAGACAAGCCCAGCCCCCCAACAATGGCAGAGCCTAAATCAGATAAAATATCGCCAAATAAATTGGAAGCCACAACGACTTCAAAATCCTGTGGTCGTTCGACAAAATAAGCAACTAATGCATCGATGTAAATGGCTTCAAGCTGTAGTTCTGGTGCAATTTGTGTCACTGTTTTTCTTGTATGCTCATCCCAAAATTTCATGGAATGAATAATCGCATTAGATTTTGTCGCACTTGTCAGCTTGGTTTTCCCATGCTGCTGTGCATATTCACAGGCTGCTCGAACAATTTTTTCAATCCCAATACGCGTCATAATCGTATTTTGAATCGTCATTTCTTGTGGCTGCTTGTGATACAATCGCCCCCCACTATCCGAATACTCACCCTCTGCATTTTCACGAAAAATGACAAAATCAATCTCGTTCCCGCCAGCCAGAGGTGAGGAAATCCCTGGCAATGACTTAATAGGACGGAAATTCACATATTGCTGGAAATTTTTCCGAATCGGCATAATGAGTTCCCATACCGTGACATCATCTGGTACGCGAGCATCACCAATCGCTCCAAATAATATCGCATCATATTTTTGTAGTGTCTCCAGTGCATCCTCTGGCATCATGCGACCGTGCGCTAAATAATAATCAGAGCTCCACGGAAAAACCGTCGTTGTAATTTGTAGGGATGAATCCCGTTCTTGCACACATTTTACAACCTTTAATGCTTCCTGCATCACTTCTTTTCCAATGCCATCCCCTGGTATAACCGCCATTTTTATTGTTGTCATTGTGCATCACCAGCCAAAAATTTTAATGCCGCTAAACGATAAATAGCTGTTGTCTCTGCCAATTCTTCAATATCTACATATTCATTGATTTGATGAGGAATTTCGCGATCTCCTGCACCAACCGTCACTATTGGAATACCATGGACGTGAAGAAACGTACCATCTGTTGCACCAGGAACACCGTTATATGTAGGTTCCTTTTCTGTCACCTCTGCCACTGCCTCGTATATGGCCTGAACAACAGCTTCCTCCTTAGCCGTTGCTGTAGCAGGTCGATTATCAAGAATCGTTAGTTCCACATTAAAATCTGGATCATCCACCTGTAAGCGTTTAATAATTGCGTCGATTTTTCCTAGTAATTCATCATGATCTTGGGCAGGAACCGTACGAATATCAAGCGTCGTCATACAGTGATCAGGAATGACATTGATTTGTGCATCTCCTTTAACAGGCGCACGTAATATCGTTGGCGTAATAGATGGCCAATTCAGCATCGGGTCACGGCCTAACCGAGCCTGCTCCTCCTTTTCTAGTTTCTCCAGCTCTACAATCAACCGTGCCATACGCCAGTTTGGGTTAATGCCACTCCACGAGATCGCGCCATGTGCCATCTTACCGAAAATATCAACCTGTAAACGAATGGCCCCACGCTGTGCAATACATACATTATTTTCCTGTGGCTCGCAAATAATAGCCCCATCTACTCCGTCTGCCCAGCCATTTTTAATAAAATGTTTAATGCCTAGCATGAGCCCCTCTTCATCACAAGGGATACATAAAATAATCTTGCCTGTAAACTCTTCCTGATCTAGTAATAATGATTGGCAGGCAGTAATCATACAAGCGAGATTGCCCTTCGTATCATTTGTTCCCCTACCATACATACGTCCTTCAACAATCTCTGCTCCAAATGGATCGTATGCCCATGCATCACGATTGCCCTCCGTCACAACATCTGTATGCCCCTCAAAAAGTAATGTTTTCCCAGGCTTGCCTGAATCAATAATACCAATAACATTCGGTCGTCCTGGCACAACCTCCTCTACATGCGTCTCAATGCCAATATCCCGTAAATACGCCGCGACAACATGTGCCACCTCTTCTTCATTACCCTTTGGATCATTCTCACGGTAAACGCTTTCAATTCGTACTAGCTTTTGTGTTAACGCGATGACCGCCTCCCGATCTCGCACATACGATTTGGTTGTTTTTAAACTAGTTACTATCATGCAAAGGACCTCCTATTTTAGGGAATATTCTGAATTTATGTTATTTTAACATTGACCCTTCTCTATGAAACTAGACAATATGTTAATGATTCATAGAATGACCTTAACCTTTTGTTTAGCAATAAATCGCTAAAAAACAACATTTTTCTCTACTTTACACCGATTTTTTATAATTTAAAGAGGGATTATTGAGAATATGGAGTGACTTCATTTCCTTCGAATAAAACTCTCCACACAAAATAAAAAAACCAGCGGCTGCTGGTTTTTTTCTTACATAGCTATTGTTGGCGAGATTCGGTCATTTGCTTCCAAACCGAGCCTTTTGCCTCTTCACCTTGCTCGATACGGGCAATGGCCATTTTCACTTGTAGCTTCACTTCGAATTCTTTATCATCTGCGGCCGCTTTTAATACTGGTAATGATTGTTCTGTACCAGCCTCATATAAATACATCGCTGCACGCCAGCGTACCAATTTGTTCTTATCTTGTAGGGCTTGCTGCATGGCGCTTTCAAATTCTACAAAGCCAAGGTCACTCATGCAGTCGCCTGCTGTACGTCTCACAGCAGCACTTTTATCCTGAAGGGCTCTTTCTAAATACGGAACTACCATAACATCTTCAACCATCCCTAAATATACAGTTGCTAGACGACGAATGGACATTTGCTCATCCTGTAAAGCTACATCTAAAAGTGGTAAATCATCCAGCTCCGGATCAGCCATTTGGTCTAATAACTGGAAGCGTTTCTCCCATTCCGGTTGTTGGAACTGCTCCACCGTTATTTTCAGCTTATTTGATTGAACGATAGCTTTTTCATCGTCATTATTAAGCGCAGCAACAATTTCTGCTATTCGTTCTACAGAATATGTGACATCAATTTCTTGTTTGACTACTTCTGCGATTTCTTCTAATTCACCATAGCGCACACCATAATCAATCCATTTACGCTGGAAAATATAGTTTTCATCTACTGCTGATTCAATAATTTGATTAAAAGCATCGACAAAACGATCACCACAGCTCACACGATGTTCACGTTGGTTATCAAACACCTTTACTTGTAGTGGTACTTGCTTATAGAACTGAACATGGACATAAACTTCCCCGTAAAACTCATTAGCTACTATTGTCTCATCTTGCGTTTCAACGTCTTCACCTAATACTTGACGGATACTTGCTAAAATACCCTCCCATGCATATTTGGCATTACGCTCCACCGCAAAGAAATCAGCTACATGATAAACGCCCTTTATCCCTTCAATCGCTAAAATAGCTGCTGCTTCACCAGTGGCTTTATCTTTATTATCCTTTGTAAAATTATAGCTTTTCCCGAACGGTAGCTCTGTATCAACAACAATCTTCATAGAATTGGGACTTGGTGTCGGTTCAATTGTAATAATCTTCATGTCTATCGCTCCTTATCCATTAACAATTTCATCTAAGTAAGACCATCTTTCAATCAGATGTTCATACTGTGCATTGAGCTCATCAAGCTGAGCTGTTAATTCCTGTAGTTTTGTAAAATCTGAACCAGCATTAGCGATTCCCTCTTCAGTCTCCATAATAGCTGTTTCTGTTTTTTCAATATCGTCTGCCATCGTTTCCCATTCCTTTTGCTCTTTAAACGATAGCTTTTTCTTATCGGATTTTGGTTTTTCGGACTTCGGCTTTTCAGCTTTCGGTGCCTCAACTTTTGCGGTAGCAGGAGTATGCTCACGCTTCTCCAAATACTCACTATACAGATCCAGTGTTTCCTCTACCTGCCCTTTTCCATCCAAGATCCATAGCTTTTTCGCAATGCGGTCTAGGAAAAAACGGTCATGGGAAATCGTGATGACTACGCCAGGGAAATGCTCAATGAAATCCTCTAGCACGCCCAATGTTTCAATATCTAAATCATTGGTTGGCTCGTCCAATAACAAAACATTAGGCTGCTCCATTAGTAAACGTAATAAATGAAGGCGCTTGCGCTCACCGCCTGATAATTTACCAATTGGTGTACCGTGAGCATGTAATGGGAATAAAAAGCGCTCTAGCATTTGAGCCGCAGAATAGCGGACACCCTCTGCATCTGTAATATCATTCGAAGCCTCACGTATATATTCAATCATACGCTCATTTTCATTCATTTTCGGTAAAGTTTGCTTGAAATGAGCTAGCTTCACTGTTGAACCAACAAGAATTTCTCCTTGGTCAGGTGAAAGCTCTCCTGCTAGCATGTTCAAAAGAGTAGATTTTCCTACACCATTCGCGCCGATTATGCCAATACGGTCCCCTTGCTGGAGTAAAAATGAAAAGTTATCTAAAATCTTTTGCTGGCCAAATGCTTTCGAAATACTTTCAGCCTCTAGCACTTTACGCCCTAAACGTGTTGTAGCAAGTCCCAATTCCAATGAAACGTCCTCAGATTTACGCTCTAAATTATCCTCCAACTTTTCAAAGCGTTGGATACGCGCTTTTTGTTTAGTGGAGCGCGCCTTCGCACCGCGACGAATCCATTTCAACTCGGAACGATAACGGTTGCGATCCTTCTGAGCAGAAGCCGCCTTCATTTCCTCACGGATGGCACGGGCCTCTAAAAAATCACCATAATTTCCTGTATGACGATACAGGGTTTGATCGGCTAGCTCGTATATATGTGTTGATAATTCATCTAAGAAATAACGATCATGGGTAATAAAAATAACTGCGCCCTTTAGGCGTAGCACCATCTCTTGAAGCCACTCTGTTGCTTGTACATCCAAATGGTTGGTCGGCTCATCTAATAGGTAGAGATCTGCTGGTTCAATTAATACTTTAGCCAATGCTACTCGTTTTTGCTGGCCGCCTGAGAGCGTTAGCACTTCTTTATCAAATGTTTCAATGCCAAGCTTTGTTAGGGCTGTTTTCGCAAGCGCGTTGACATCCCATGCCTGCTCTTCTTCCATACGCTGTTGCAAGCCAAATAAAGTCTTTTGCAAACTTTCAGATGTTGGATTTACTGCCAGTGCAGCAACTGTTTCCTCATATTGACGATTTAGTTGTAAAACCGGTGAGTCACCAGCAAAGACTGCTTGTAAAACCGTTTCTCCAGATTGGAATGTCGGTTCCTGTGGTAAATATGCGACACGGTATTTATTGGGGCGATCCATTGTGAGGGTATCCGCTTCGATATCCTCTGCTAAGATCGATAACAGGGTTGATTTCCCCGTACCATTAATACCGATTAAGCCTGCTCGCTCACCCTCATAAATGGTAAATTCAATATTTTCAAAAAGCGTTTTATCGCCCACAGTTTTTGTTAAATTTTGTACAATTAAATGACTCATTCCACTATTCCATCTCTTTCATGTTAGGTATTGTTCATGCCCACACTACTTTTATGTAGACGATTATTGATATCCACTATTCATCATAACATCAATTGACATGTAAACAAAGAACAACAAACTGTCAATGGTTTGTCCTAACAATGCTCCTATTCTCCTGTAAATACGTGTGCATTATCTGACAAAGTTTCATGACTCCTTGCTCTAGGTCCTGTGGTTCTGGATAGGAATAACTAATTCTCAAATGGTGATATTGAGGCTCTCCCGGATAACAAGCAGAGCCGGGTAAAAAAGTAATATGGGCTTGCTGCGCTTTAAACAACAGTTCATCTGTATTCCCATTACTAGGCAGAGACACCCAAATATTTAACCCTCCTTTTGGTTCCATCCACGTAACGCCTTGTGGTGCATATTTGTTCAATATTGCAATCGTCTGGTCTCTTCTTACTTCAAGCGCAATGCGTAATTTTTCTAAATGGACATGCATGCGTTCTGATCGTAAAAAAGGAATCAATGCCTTTTGTGTTAATAGTGGATTGCCCGAATCGGCAAAGGATTTGGCTGATAGGAGCCGTTGATGGACAGTGCCATTCGAGATGATGGCTCCAATTCTACAACTAGGTGCTAACGTTTTGCTAAATCCTTTTAAATAAATAACATGACCACTTTCATCTAACGCTTTCAAAGTAGGTGGTGGTGGATTATCGTCAAAATAAATTTCATTCCATGAATCATCCTCTACAATAAGAAAGCCGTATTGTTGGGCAAGGTCTAGTAACTCTCTTCTTCTCGTTTCGCTTAAAACAGTTCCTGTAGGATTCTGAAATGTTGGATTTGTATAAATCAGTTTTGGTTGTTTGCTTAAGCATAATGTCGCTAGAATAGTTGTCTGCATACCTTCTGCATCTACTGGAATCGGAATAATATGGGCTCCACGATTTCTAAAGACATCGATTGCTGCTGTATAGGTAGGAGCTTCGGTAATGACAATGTCTCCTGGTCCAATAAATGTTCTAGCCACTACATCAATTCCTTGTTGAACACCATTTGTCACAATAATTTCTTGAGGTGTTGTTTCAATGTCACCATATTGTTGTACATAGTCCCGAATTGCCTTTCGTACATCTTCATCACCTTGTACAGCCCCATAGCGCGTAACAATCTGAGGATTCGCGAGTAAAATTGCCACGATTTCATTCGTCAAATAAACTGAAGGCAATAACCCCGGATGGATGGTCGCACTTGAAAATTTCAGCGCATATTCTGTTCCTTTATTTAACATGGATTGTGAACGTTGAATGTAGTCGGGAATCGCTAATTGCCAATTATAATTACGTTGGCTTATATGCATGCTCCCCTGTTCATTTTTTCGCACGAATGCCCCCTTGCCATGTACCACCTGAATATACCCATTTCTTTCTAACAATGCATAAGCCTTGCTAATCGTTACAGGGCTCACTTGATTTTCTTTAGAAAAGCTCCGAATAGAAGGTAATTGACTCCCCTCCTGTAGAAAGCCTGATCGTATTTTTTCTGTCATAATATTTGAAATCTGATGGATTAAGGTTTGATCTGATTGACGGTTTAGCTTTATTTTCATTGACCCTCCAACTGTTATAGTCATAATTTGACTGTTATATATATCACTATATAGTGTAGAGGCAGAAATAGCTAAATTTAAAATGAAGGGAAATGATGATCCATGACGAACATGAAGCAAGATCAGGAAAATATTGAAACGATTTTAACGGATGTTGTGCACCATGCTGCCAAGTTTTTTACCAGTCTTGAAGAAAGAGCGGTAACAAGTCAAGCTTATAACGTACCAGCTTCAACACTTCCTGAAGTAGGACATGGCGCTCAGTCGATACTTCAATACTTTTCACAGCATTATGCTGAAGGCTTAAGCGCCAGTGCAGGTTCAAGATATTTAGGGTTTGTTACAGGTGGAGCTACGCCTGCTTCGATTGTTGGGGATTGGTTAGTCAGTATTTACGATCAAAATCTATCCAATACACAAGATTCTGTAGCAGGCTCAATGGAATTAGCGACGATTGATATGTTAAAAGATTTATTGCTAGTGAGTGAGGATTATCAGGGAACATTTGTCAGCGGGGCTACGATGGCTAATTTCGTAGGACTTGCTCAAGCAAGAGAGTGGGTGGCGCAATACTATGGGAAAAGCACTGCGATGGATGGGTTATTTGATATCCCACCGATAAAAATCGTCAGTGGTACGCCGCATTCGAGTATTGTCAAAGCAACTTCTATGCTTGGCATTGGAAGAAATTCCATTCATCTTATTCCATGTCAGGAGCAGCGTGAAGCGATCGATATTACAAAATTACAACAGTTTCTCGAAGACAATCAACAAGAACCCTGTGTTGTCGTAGCAAATGCGGGAACCGTCAATACGGTTGATTTTGATGATTTACTAGCAATTGGCAAGCTCAAAAAGCGCTATAATTTCTGGCTTCATGTAGATGCGGCTTTTGGAGGCTTTGCTGCGTGTTCACCCAAGTACTATCACTTAGTCGAGGGCATTAACTATGCTGATTCGATTACGATTGATGCACATAAATGGCTGAATGTCCCTTATGATGCGGCTATGCAATTTACCCGACATCAATCGTTACAAGTAGCCGTATTTCAAAACAATGCTGCCTACCTTGATAGCTCGCTTGAAAATCCGAATTTTAGTGATCTTACCCCTGAAAATTCACGACGATTCCGTGCGTTGCCAGCTTGGTTCTCCCTACAAGCTTATGGTAAAAAAGGCTATCAACAGTTAATCGAACAAAATGTACTGCTAGCTCAGCAGCTTGGTCAAAAAATAGAGCAAAGTGACCAATTTACTTTGCTAGCACCTGTTCGTTTAAATGTTGTGTGCTTTGCCATCAATCATGAAGCACTGACAGTCGAAATGAACAAACAATTTTTGAAGACATTAAATCAACAAGGCAAAGTGTTCATGACACCAACTGTTTACCAAGGTGTGCCAGCTATGCGTGCGGCTTTCAGCAATTGGCGTACAACCACAGAAGATCTAACAATTATTTGGGAAGCACTAACGACAGCTATACAATCCTTTTTCCACGAGTCCCTCTAATCGATGATATCCAAATGAATAACAAGGGCGAATGCACAAATATATTTGTAAAAATTGAGAGTACTGCATAGTTCATTTAAAAAAACTTCAAATTACAATAAAATGATTATGTCAAACAAATATGCAAATAAAATAACACGAACCGCCTTCAATTGAAAGGTGGTTCGTGTTGTTTTATTGACCTATTTCATGTTGTAATTGCTGTAAAAAGCTTTCCATAAATTGATGACGTTCAAGTGCCATTTGCTTGCCCTTTTCCGTTACCATTAAATCCTTCAGGAGTAATAGCTTTTCGTAAAAGTGAGTGACAGATGACGTATTTTTTTGACGATATTCTGATTCCGACATATTTGTGCGTGCTTCTTCATCCCTATCATAAAGCTTGCGGTCTTTCGCACCACCATATGCAAATGTTCGAGCGATGCCAATGGCTCCAATCGCATCTAAACGGTCTGCATCGCGAACGATTTTTGCTTCCAAGGATGTAGCCTCTAGCTCATTTCCACCATTAAACGATACTTGTGCAATACAATCTCGAATATGTTGCTTTTTTTCCTCGCTAACAGGGAGCTCTGCAATAAGCTGTTCCTCCTGTTCCTTACTATCGGTATACTTTTTGTCGCTCACATCATGCAACAGCACTGCAATTTTAACAACTTCTGCATCTGCTGCTGGCTCTGTATGTAAGATCGCTAGTGCATTTTGATAGACACGCTCAATATGTTGGAAATCATGGCTAGCGTCAAACTGTTCATAAATTTCTCGTACTTTACTCATTAAATAATCCATAGTTCAAACTCATTCCCTTCCTACACGATTATACTGTATTTATAGCCCTCACGAAAAATAAAAAATCAATACCTTTTCAATTGACTAATTTTTCAGAATATTATAAGATAAACGTGCAGAACAAACAATTTGTTCTGTACCTCATATTTTTCAGCTATGTACAAACAGCTATGTGTTTGACAGAATGAATATCAACTTCAGCGGGCTTACAATTGAATAGTATGTTTGCAAGATGACATAAGTAAAGAAAACCAATCATCCAACAAATAAAAGTGAATACTTTCCCTTAGAAATTCTTTGTTTAACCCGCATAGCATGATGTACAGCCGAAAACTGTGAACAACGAGTTAGTTGTTTTTACGACCAAAAGGTTATTATTAAATGGAAGCCATGTGTAATTGTTTTTCGTTATTGGTTGTTACCTTCTTCATGTTGTATGAACGTAGCTCCTCCCTTTAATGAAAATCGTACACGATGATGACTGCCAGTTTATGAAACCACGTGAATGAGTCGTATAAACACAATGAAGATTCACGTAAGCCAAAATTGTTAGAAGTTATAAAGGAAGTAGGAACGATCGTGATAAAATGTAATACCTTCCCGCTGAAGGACGAATAAAAGCTGCCCATCTTACAGTCATGTAGATGATGGCAGCTTTTATTATTTTTTGCTCGTTCCTACAACACGCCCTTGATGACCTCATCAATTTCTTTTAATAGCTCTTGATTTTGCATCGTTGAACTTAATTTTAATTGAGATTGATCAACATGGATGACCGCCACATGCATTCCTTCTTTTATGCTCGCACTTGGAACTGGCAGCATCTTTTCCGTATCAAATGTCATGATAAGATCTGGAAATTTCGATTGTAGCTGTCCTTCTTTCGATAACGTCATGTATTCATTCCAGAAAGTCAAATCGTAATCGCCAACGGATAATTTCCCTACATCAAAGCCATTTTCCTTCGTTAATGAATAATGTTGGACCTTACCCGTTACGATATGCACCCCATTCAATTGCTGTAAAATAAGGGCCAATTTATCGTCAAAGGTTTGTCCATTGAGGAAACGATAGCCAAGCTCAATAGCCATTGTAATGGCATTCGGTGCCCCGTGTTTCTGTAAATAATCTATCGTCACAGGATTCCTTGTCACACCTACTAAACCTCCTGCTAAAATAGACGCTTGTCGTGCTGTTTTAGCCGTGTTTTGTAGTGGGCCTTCCACAAATCCTTGAACCGCAAAGTCATCTTTGCCACCTGCGTAAAATTGCACTGATTGATAGTCTTGCTGTTCATGAAGATTTAAGGAACCCATAATACCCGTTGGATGTGCCCGCCCATTACAAGGAGCATCCACGACAGGCACCTTTAATAAAACTGACTGCAACCAGCCATTAATCGTTGTGATGGCACCATTTTCATTGGTAATGATGCCTTTTAGACGGTGATTGGTATGTGTGTTCATATTGCGATAGCTCCAGCAAAGCTGCTCGTTCGAAATATATTGATCGGCTGCTGAAGGTGCGCCTACCATTGCGACACACGCTACTAAATCTTCGCCATCTAATTCTGTCAGATCAACTAATTGAGGTTCCCCAGCTGCAAAAATTTCCTCCATCAGTTTGAGTCCTTCCTCTAGGAGGCCACCTCCGCCTCCGCCAAGAATTGCACCACCATAAACAGCAGCAATCCCATCCTCATACGTTAATACTTTTGCCATCGAGCATTACTCCTTTCTATTTCCCTATTTTTAGAATAGAAGAGAAGAAGCTGTATAAAGCATCCCCAGCAATAACACCTGCTGCAAAGACAGTCATTTCAGATTCTCTCTTACCTTTCGTCACATATGTGAAAATAACACGAAGTAAGATACCTGCTAATACCGCCCATCCAGCAATCGGATTGATTAGTAATAAACCTGTGGCAAAAAGAATACCCATTTGTCGTTTCGAGCCACCAATCAATTGGATCAATGCCCCTGGAATAGCCCAAATCATTAGTTGTTTCGCTACATCTCCTGTAACACCAGATTGAATAGTTGCCGCATAAACATGGTTAACAGGGGCTACTAAATCTTGTGCAAAATAGGATTTGTAGGATAGTAAAACAACAATAGCAGAAATAGAGAAGGCAATCATACCAGCGATCATTTGCTGTTTACGCCCTTCTTTTTCTAGTGCTGGATCACTACCATTTCCACGAAGAATAAAACCAGTTTTCAAATCATAGCCCATATCCGCAAATGCTACCCCTGTAGCTGCACTATAACCTGCTAACAAAGCAAGTGCTGGTGCAGGGAAGCCTATTAAAATACCAACAATCAATGTAATAAATGCCACTGCAAACGCTGGGAACCATCCCGCATGCATTGCCGCAATACCAACGATTAGCTCATGGACAAATGCTGCGATTGTTGCAAAGAGGATGAATCCTATTAACATCCCAAATGACATATGTGTAATAATGCCGCCTAAAACTGCAATTAATAAGGCAATCGCTAAATAGGCAATAAACCCAACACCGAACCCTTGGCGAATTTCTTTCGTATCTTTAGAATAGCTTAACTCTTCTGACTTTTTAGCAGCGCGTTTCCCTAATAGGGTGAAGGCTACTTGGAATAGAGCCACGATGCCGGCACCAATCATAATGCCATGTGGAATATAATAAGCATTTAAATCAATATTAAATAATTGAACCGAATAGCCTCTTAGTAAAAGCCCAATCCCAAACATCGATAGTGCCCAAATATTACCGATAAACGCTACCCCAAAAGCTGACATCGGAATTTTAAGAATAGCTCCCACGATACCGATTAATACACCACCAATTAATACTTTGGCATTTTTACCGCCTTTATCGCCAGCCTTAATTGCTTCAGCTGTCGCAATCCCTGGTGGCCAAGTACCTGCTGCTGGGAAAATTTTTGTATCAAAAAATTTATATAATAATAAAGCATCCACAAACATCGCTAAAATAACACCGATAAACAACGGTAATACTAAATTTTCATAGCCCAAAACATATGGAATACCAATTGGCAACATTAAGCTACTCGCTGCACTAAAAGTAGCTGATGAAATGGCCGTTTGAATAATATTTTGTCTATGCACCGATTTAAATGCAATTAGTTTGCCAATTGGAATTCTTCCTAAAATCATCGCAAATATTGCCCCAACGATTGATGTATTGGCAGAAATCCCTAAAGTCGTAATCAGCTGTATCCCGATAATGGCCCCAACGACTGATGTTAAAACAATCATTAGTAGCGTTACAGGCTCCAAAGCCCGTGGGTGTAATACTTTATTATTCATACTGTCAGCTCCCCTATTGCTGTTATAGTTTTGAAATATGCGATTGTATCTGATGAACTACTTTCACTAACTGGTCAAGCATATATTTCTCCCTTTGATCATCTATATCGTATACTAATCCAGAAATTGTAAGAGATGCGATAATTTCTTTTTTATAGTTGAATAACGGTACACTGATACCAAAAGCGTGTTCATTGTATTCTCCAACGGTTACACACCATTTATTTTGGCGTATGCTTTGTAGCTCTTCCCTTAATGTCTCAAGAAATTCATTATGCTCATCTTTCGATTGCTTGCCTTGAAAAAATGCTATTAATTCAAGCTGTCTAGCCTCTTCTAAAAAGGCGAACATGACTTTACAGGAAGCACCGATGTAAAGGGGTGTCTTTGTTCCTAAAGACACCGCATACTTTACATTTTTATTACTTTCGGCAATTTTTGTTGTGACACCATATTCATTGTCCATATAAGTGAGAAACACCGATTCGTTTATTTCACTTGCAAGATTTTGCATTAATTCATAAATAGTCGAGTGTGGGTCCATTGTATGTGAGAGCACATCATAAAAAAGGAACATTTTGTAGCCTAATTTATACTTTTTCGTGCCTTCATCCTGAATTAAATAACCCGTTTCTGTAAATGTATGAATGGCTCTTTGTACGACACTTGTCGGCATTTTCATCATGCGCGAAATTTCACGTACACCTAATGCATTTTCTGTCGTCGCAAAACACTCTAGTATATCTAATGAGTTTTTTAATGTCTTGACAGTCATTCATTTCTCCCTTTAAGCGTTTTGATAACCGTAATGCATTTTCGCTACTTCTACAGATATATATTCATTTAACACATCACGCTCAATAGCCTCTTGACTTCTTTCAAGTGGATTACCATAGCCACCACCTGTTGCGGTAACTAGCTCAATGCGATCACCTTTTTGCAACTCATAATTGGCTAGTACGCCAACTGGTCCAATTGTGGAGCCATCCTTTTTATGAACGATTAAATAGTTATGAGACCCTTCGCCTCCTCCACTTAAACCAAATGGAGCGAATTGGTGTCTCCCTAAGTTGACTGAAACCTTTTGACCATCATGATTGATTGTATATACACGACGTACACCTAAGCCACCTCTAAACTGGCCTGTACCTGCACCGTCACAGTTTAAGCTATACTCATCAATTTGAATGCCATATTTCGTTTCGGCAATTTCCACAGGTAGATTATAAGTTTCACCATCCCCCATACAATATTGCCCGCTTTGACCATCTTCATCATTCGATGCTCCCCAACCACCAACAGATGGTTCAACGATTAGGAATGACTCATCATTTTCAGGATTTTTACCTGTCAGAATAAATGTACAAACGGATTGTAGGTGTCCTGCTGATAATCTTTCTGGTAAATGTGGCGCAAGTGCCTTCCAAATTAAATCTGCTGCCCCAATACGTGCCTCAAAGTTCATGGATACTGGATGTGGGCGCTTAGCCGAGACGATGGAATTTTCATCCGTTAAAATAGTTAACCGTTTAAAGACTCCCTCATTAATGACATCAATATCACCTAGTAATGCTAGGAACATGACACGCACACTGGCCATTAAACCAAATTTGGAACAGTTTACTGGCACATTCACCGCTGGATGGGAGCCTCTAAAATCACAAATAAATTCTTCATTACTAATCGTTACTTTTACTTTAATCGGGTATGGTCCGCCCTTTAATGGATCTCCCTCAATAAAGTCCTCCGCGTAAAACTCACCTTTTGGTAAATGCTGCAGCTCTAGCTCTACAATTTTCTCACCCTTGTCCAATAGTTTTTGAATGGACAATTTCACCGATTCAGCACCAAATTTCTGACAAAGCTCTGTAATTCGCTTTTCGCCTGTTTTTAAGGCGGCTACTTGTGCAAACATATCGCCGATAGATAGCTCTGGTAAACGAACATTCGTCGAGATAATCTCATAAATGGCTTCGTTCAATTCACCTTTATGATATAGTTTAACACCTGGCAGTTGTAGACCTTCCTGATAGATTTCATTAGAATTACTTGTAAATGAACCAGGATCCATACCCCCAACTTCTGTCCAGTGTGCTTTATTGGCAGAGTAAGCGATGATTTCACCGTTATAAAAAATAGGAAGCACTAAGCCAACATCTGATAAATGCGAGCCTCCCCCAACATATGGGTCATTAATAATAATGACATCGCCCTCATGTAACTTTTGGCCATGATCGAATTTTTCAATGACTCGCTGCACCATTGGACTTAGCATACCAATAAAGCTGGTAACACCATTTCCTTGGCTAATTAAGTTACCCTGTGCATCTGTTAAACCACAAGCATAGTCTAATACTTCATAGATGACGGGACTCATAGAAGAGCGTGCTAGAGCGACAAACATTTCATCCCCTATAGCTAGCAATGAATCCTGAATAATCTCTACAGCAAAAACGTCTTTTTTCATGATTTATTTCCCCTCCATCTCTACAATCAAATTGCCATATTTATCAATTTCTATGGATTGCTTTTCATTGATTACGACTGTAGATGTTGGATTTTCGACGATAGCAGGACCTGCAATAACATACCCAGGAGCAAGCTTTTGCTGGTCATAAACATTGACCTCAACCCAACCCTTCTCTTTTACATATAAGTTGCGCTTTGTTTTGATACATGTTGACACATCAATATGAGAGAAATCTAATTCTTTAAATTGAACAGCCTCATCTTTTCCATAGATAGTAATGTGTAGATTTACTAATTCAATTGGAGTAGTTGGTAAATTGAATGAAAATTCTTGTTTATGTTTGACATGGAACGCTTCAGCCAATTGAAGAAGCCCTTCATCATCAATCGTGCTATTCGATGCGTTCAATTTGACTGCATGCTCTTGACCTTTATAACGTAAATCATAATTAATTTCGAAATAATAATGCTCTTTCGATAAAGGTGCGTCAGTATAGGCACTTTCAATAGCTTGATTGATATTTGCTTGAATTTCCGCAAGATGCGCGTGATTAAAGCCCATTAAACTTGTTTGGATATAGTCTTGTCGATATTCTGTCATCATCATTCCTAATGCTGAAAAGACAGAGGAGCCATAAGGTATAATGACCTTTTTCATGCCTAATTCCTCAGCTAAATTAATAGCATGTAGTGGACCACCGCCACCAAAGGCAACCATTGTAAAGTCTTCTGGATCATAGCCTTTACGAATGGAAATGAGCTTCAACGCATTTAACATATTGGAATTCGCAATATCTAAAATTCCTTGCGCTGCTTCTTCCGCAGAAACTTTAAACGGTTTCGCAATCGCTTCAACAAGTGCCTCCTCTACTTTGTCGATAGAAACTGGATTATCGAAGTTGGCTAATGATAATCTTCCTATATAAACATTAGCATCCGTAATCGTTGGCTGTGTATTGCCTAACCCATAGGCTACTGGACCTGGGTTTGCCCCAGCAGAATCCGGACCAACCTTTAAGGAGCCGAACTGATCCACACGAGCGATAGAGCCGCCACCATTACCGATTTCAACAATATCTACAACTGGAGTTTTAATTGGATAGCCAGCAAATTTTTCATTTCTTTCAATATAGTAATCGGTCGTAACGTTTACTTTGCCATCTGTAATAAGTGAGCATTTCGCTGTCGTACCACCCACATCAAAGGCAATAATATTGGACTCATTTAGAAGCTCACCTAATTTTGCTGCCCCAAACATTCCTGCTACAGGGCCAGACTCTACTAGATTGATTGGTAACTCCATCGCTTTATCAAAGCTTGTTGTCCCACCATTGGATTGCATAATTTTTAAATGATCCGTAATACCAACTGTGCTTAATTTTTCTTTTAGGCTTTTTAAATAAGCGTGAGCAATGGGCTTCACATATGAATTTAAAACCGTTGTATTTGTTCTTTCATATTCACGATATTCCTTAATCGTTTCGCTTGAAAGTGTAATATACACCTCGGGCCAAATTTTTACTATTTCTTCTTTTAATAGCTGCTCATGAATGGGATTTTTATAGCCATGAATCAGCGAAATGGCAATTGCCTCTACACCTGATTCCTTAAATTGACGAACAATCTCTCCAACTTCGTCCCTATTAAGCGCTTTCATAATATTACCTTTAAAATCAATGCGTTCATCAATTTCTTGTCGTAAATAACGCTCTACAAATGGCTCTGGCTTTTTATATTTAAAATTATATAAGTCTGGTCGGTTACCACGTGCAATTTCTAAAATATCACGGAAGCCTTTTGTTGTAATTAATCCGACTACGCCACCTTTTCTCTCTGTTAATGTATTAATAATTACCGTAGAACCATGGATAAACGATTCAATGAGAGAATCCTCTGTTACATGTCGTCCTAATACGTTTAATATCCCATCCTCAAAATGCCCTGGCGTCGTATGACCCTTGTCAAAATGAAGATTTCCTTTCTCATCTGTATAAACTAGGTCGGTAAAAGTACCGCCAATATCTGTTGCGATTTTCAAGACTCCATCCCTCCGTGTTCCTATAATCGGAACAGTGTTCCGAATTAGAATTAAGTAAATTATATTTAAAAGAAAAAGAAAATTCAATGTATTTTTTAAATAAAAATTCATTTGACAATTGCTTCTCTTTGTAAAAATCCGCTTTTTCCTTCCAATAACAGAGAACAATTGATAAAAAATACCAAACACATTTATATAAGGAAGCTTCTCGAGTTATTAATCGTAAGAAAAAAAATCCTAGTTTTTCAATTAGAATCGTAAATTTTATAAAAAAAATAGCGATGATGAATGTTTCGACAGGTTATCAAGTATAGAAGGAAAATAACAGAATCCTTTTTAGTGGCATTTGAGGAAGGAGATGTTAAAATGACTAGGCTTTATCAGCTAATAAATAAAAAAAGAAGCTGCACCTCTTTTAAAGGGCAGCTTTTCAATATTTATTTAGAACAATCCGACCGCATGTCCGTCATTATCGACATTCATACGTAAGGCTGCAGGAGCTTTTGGTAGTCCTGGCATTGTCATAATATCGCCTGTCAGACAAACTAAGAAACCAGCGCCAAGCTTTGGAATCACCTCACGAATTGTGACCGTGAAGCCTTCTGGACGTCCAAGTAAGCTAGGCTGATCGGATAAAGAGTATTGCGTTTTCGCCATGCAAATCGGTAGAGAATCCCAGCCGAATTTTTCGATTTGAGCCATTTGCTTTTTAGCTTGGTCAGTGAATTGAACATCTTTTCCACCATATACCTTTTGTACAATGGTACGCACTTTTTCTTCAATGGACTCTGTTACATCGTATAATGGTGAGAAGTTGTTTTCTTCTTCCAACACAGCTAGTACTTGTTCAGCTAAGGCTATTCCACCTTTACCGCCCTCTTCCCAGACATTTGTTCGGGCAATACGTACATGATTTTCTTGGCACCAGTTTAGAACGGCCTCTAGCTCTGCCTCTGTGTCTGTAATGAAACGGTTTAATGCAATAATCGGTTCAACACCAAATGTACGTACCGTGTCGACGTGTTTAGCTAAATTTTCAATTCCTTGGAGCAGGGCTTCCACATTTTCACCGACAAGTGATGTTTTTGGAACACCACCATGCATTTTTAGTGCACGAATCGTTGCTACGATCACAACGGCACTTGGCTTAAAGCCTGCTTTACGAGCTTTAATGTTCATGAACTTTTCAGCACCTAAATCAGAGCCGAAGCCCGCTTCTGTTACCACAATATCAGCCAGCTTACGAGCAGTTTGTGTCGCCATAATAGAATTACAGCCGTGGGCAATATTAGCAAATGGACCACCATGTATAATAGCTGGTGTCCCTTCTAATGTTTGTACTAAGTTTGGCTTAAAGGCATCCTTCAATAATAATGTTAAGGCACCCTCTACCTGTAAATCACGCACAAAAACAGGCTCGCGCTCAAATGTGTAGCCAATTACAATGCTGGCGATGCGCTCGCGTAAATCCTCAATGCTTGTTGCTAAACAGAAAACTGCCATAATTTCGGAGGCAACCGTAATATCAAAGCCGTCTTCACGTGGCATGCCTTGAACAGGCCCTCCTAATCCTACAATCACTTTCCGTAATGAACGATCATTCAAGTCCATCACACGTTTCCAAATAATACGTCGTGGATCAATGTTTAAGACATTCCCTTGGTGGATATGATTATCAATAAATGCGGATAAAGCATTATTAGCTGTTGTTATCGCATGAAGGTCACCAGTGAAGTGTAAGTTAATATCCTCCATTGGTACTACCTGTGCATAGCCTCCGCCTGTTGCGCCACCTTTTACGCCCATTACTGGACCAAGAGATGGTTCACGTAAAGCTACCATCACTTTCTTATTTAATTGATGAAGGGCATCAGCTAGTCCTACAGTCACAGTCGACTTCCCTTCACCTGCTGGGGTTGGACTAATAGCTGACACTAATACAACCTTTGCGTCCTCACCTTGAGCTGTAATTTTTAATGGGTCAATCTTCGCTTTGTAGCGGCCATACTGCTCAAGAGCATCCTCTGGAATACCTGCAGCATTGGCAATTTCCGTAATAGGTTTGATCACTGCTTGACTCGCGATTTCTAAATCTGTTAATGGTTGATTTTTCGTTGTCATTTGGCATCCTACTTTCTATGTTTTTCATTTCCATTATAGTCTTAATTGTGAAAAAAAAGAAAGTCAGATATGCTAGCATTCCGACAATCAATTGACATTTTTGTTCAATTCATGTATGTTCTAAGAGAAAATGCAATTTTTTCACATTTTCTCATTGATAGCACGACTTCTTTAACTTTATTTTACTTTCAAGCGCATTGGAGGCGAATGCTTATGCAACATGGGATCGTAAAGTGGTTCAATAATGAAAAGGGTTATGGCTTTATTGAATGTGATGATGGAGAAGATGTATTTGTACATTTTACGGGCATCCAGGAGGAAGGCTTCCGTACACTTGATGAAGGTCAAAAGGTTTCATTTGATGTTGTGGAAGGCAATCGCGGCCCGCAAGCATCAAATGTTGTAAAATTATAAGCTAGAATATAGTAAGTGGATGAAGTATTTGAAAATGGCTCAATCCACTTTTTGCATGTTTGCACATAAAAATCCACTTCAACGATTGAAGTGGATTTTTAATTTATTTATTAATCCAATAAAAAGCACCTGGACACACTAATGTTTCCTTTGTTCGATGTGGATCCTTCAATGTTACACCGATTGGCCCTTCTTTTAAATGACCGAGCGTCATGCTAGATGCTGAGGCTTCCTCATAAAAATCCAAACGCATATTCGGTAGCTGTAGAGACATAAACTGCTCATGCTGCTCAAACTCGGGAAGTTGTAAAACCTTCTGCCAAAGCAGCACCGTCTCCTCCACATCCTTGACAAAAAACTGAATGGATTCCATTGTAATGGCTTGTTTTTCATCAATCGCACCACTAGCCTTTAATTGAGCCAAACGCTCCTCATCTCCATCTGCCCATTCAATTAAGAATGGAAAATCCACTGAAAGGCCAGGTCTGCCAAAATGTAATAGCTTCCATTCGATTATCGTGCCGTCTGGTCTTGTGCGGCTACAAGCATCGGGACCATATACTTCATAGCCCAATGCACGCAATCGTTGACCCTCGTCTTCAATATTATTGGTGCGCAAGGCAATTCGTGAAAATCCTTGGCGCTCATGATCACGTTTAAACGTATAATGTAGGGAATATGGGTACAGGGCCGCTTGCTCAAATAAATCACGATCATAAATTGCGATTTGTTCAATATAGCTTAAGCCAAAATAACTTAGTGTATTGTAAGTCCCCCACATCGTGTGTTGACCACCGTTCACTGTATGAACATTTCGTTTATTGAAGAAAACCTTTATATTTTCTGGTGATTCTACTTGATGTACCAGATGATCAAAATATAAAGTCATGGCAATTCCCCTTTCTTTCCCCCACTAGCTTTACCTGGATGTGTAATTGATTTAATATTTACTTAAGAAAAGGAGTTACTATATGGTATGAAAAAAAGTGCCATTTACCTACTAACTCCGTTAACTAATTTATTACTAACTATAAAGAGGTGATTTGAATGACAGATCATGTTGCTGCTTTTAAATTGGCATTAGGTAACTATCCTACAGGTGTAACAGTTGTTACAGCATGTCATGAAACGAATCCAATTGGCTTAACAGTCAATTCTTTTGCATCTGTTTCCATTGACCCACTACTTATTTTATGGTCACTGGATAAAAAATCTCAGCTTCATCCTTACTTTATGAGCGCGGAGAAATTCGCTGTCAATATTTTAGCAAGTGATCAAGAGCAATTATGTACATTATTTGCAAGTAAAGTCCCAGATCGCTTTGCTCAAGCAAAATGGTCTACTTCTTCTTTAGGACTACCGATTTTACATGATACAGCAGCTATTTTACAATGTAAATCCTTTCAGCAAATAGATGCAGGTGATCATACTATTTTTATTGGCCAGGTGCTAGATATTACAAACTCTCAAAAGGAGCCGCTTCTCTATCATCGCCGTCATATCGGTCAGATTCCAAAAAGCTTCTATAGCTAATTGCCATAAAAAAAGGGCCACTTGTAAGCAACGAAAACCATGCTTATTGGTGGCCTTTTCACATCGTTCAACTGAAATGATCCTTTATTTCCTCTGAGGAAATCTCTGCTTTTCAAGCCTATTAATTTGAACAATTACACCATCCTGAATCGTAATATGCACTTCACCAAATTCAAGATTTTGAATGGCCTTTGCAATAGCCTCTAATTTCTTATCTTCTACCTTTGCCGACTGAGCCATACGATACACCCCTTCTTTTTCATCCTTGTTGTACAAAAGAGGCCAATGCATCAAACTGATTGATAGCCCCTCCTATCTCTCAGATCCATCTGTTGGAATTGGCACCTATGTTTCGGTTGCCGAGGCTTCATTGGGCCAAGTCCCTCCACCTATCTTGATAAGAGTACTGCGTTTCTTGAAAATAATTCTATAATTCTGTTATAAGATTGTCAATATAAAATATTAGAAAACCTAGCTGAATACTTTGTAATGATCATTTTAGATTAGTAGACTATCTATTTCTAAAGTATTTTATGCCTAATCAACGAGAAATAGATGGCAATCCATTAATTTATTACGAACTCCATTTCCTCATCATGAATTCAAGGGGACCCCGACGATGTTTAGCTCTCCACCAGACAGAAACAAGCACACATCCTACAAAGTAACAGCAGGCATAGAGCATGGAAAAAGTAAGCGTCTGGTTCTCCAACTTTTGGCAAACAATTAATATGCCAATGCCAATAAAAACATGGCCGACATAATGCGTTAAAGACAGTTGTCCCGTAAAGATCAAAGCTTCAATTACTTTATTTTTATATGTCTCAACAAGATAGATGGAGCCCACAATAAGGACAATTGCCGACGCCGAGTTAGATAGAACATACATCATATTCGGTGGAATCGGTCCCGTATCAAATAAATACAATGCACTCTCTACATCTAATAAATGGATCGTTGTCATCTTAATAAATAGCGTTGAAAAAATCTCCGTCATTATGACTAGCAATAAGCCCATTACCCATAAGATTTTTCGTAATGAACGATTAGTTAAATCTAATGTGCCGATTACCATGCCAATTAGAAAGAAACAAATCCAGGGAAATAGTGGATGATAGCCATTAAACATCAAATTTCTTATAAATCCTGCCGGTGTCCAAAAATCAAGATACACTAGTAATACATATGTTGGATGCCACCCAGCAAGGTAATTAAATTGAATTTGGAGCCACTGTGAAAGGATGAGGATGCCACCGATTATGAACATCATCATTTTCTTGGATTGGGCAATCAAACATGCGGCAACAAACATATAGACGCCATAATAATGTAAGATATCTCCTGTCCAGCCGACTGTATATAGGACTATCCCTATCACGAATAACAAAAACGATCTCTTCCACAAAGTAAGTCGATTCTTGCGAAGAAGTATTGGGTCCTTAGTCTCTCTAGCCTGACGAGTCATTAAAGCTGTTCCTATTCCTGCTAGCATGACGAATACGGCCGAGGCACGCCCCTCAAATAGATGTTGTAAGGCCATCAACCATGTTGAACCATTCGTTGTAGAACCCGTTACAACTCCAAAATTGACAATGAACATACCAAACATGGCGAGAGCTCTTGCAAAATCAAGGCCTTCAATGCGCTGTTCATCATCTCTTTTTCCCATCTTCGCCTCCTTGGATAACGCTATACACAGCCTCCTTCCAAATAGCTCTGTAGTCCAATTGGTTACCTGTTAATATGAAATTACCGATATTATCATAGACCAAGGCCAGCATCTGTGCCTTTGCTTCTATAGTGGGAGTATCCTCTAGAACCCCTAGCCGCACGCCATATTGTAGGACTTCCACAAAGCTTGTTAAAAAGCTGGTTTCTAGCTCTTCTAATTGCTTCTTATAGCTTTCATCGCGAGCTGCTAATAGTACATATTGGTTAAATATTTTATTAAAATAAGGATCCTTGCCCTGCGCCTCAATAGACTTATAGCCCAGCTCTAGTAATTCCTCCTTGAAATTAACGCGAGAAAGCTCTATATAATCCACAGCGACATCCTGTTGAATTACTTTATACAGTTCATCAAATAAGTAAGTGATTAATTGATCCTTTGATTGAAAATAATAATAAATGGCTGGTTTCGATATACCGACCTCTGCAGCTATCATGGCTAAGCTTGTTTTTTCAAACCCTTTTTCTGCAAACATCACATAAGCAACTTCTATAATTTTTTGAAAAGTTTGTTCCTTATTCCCCATCATCATTCTCCTTTTTTACCGACCGTTAAGTAAACATTAAATGATACTCCTCTTTTAAACAAGAAAAAACTGTGTAGAAATATTTCTCTACACAGTTCACATTTATTGATGCTATAAATACCTCATTAAAGCTTCGGCTGTTTTTTGCTTGCCCGTTACTTTCATAGGCTGTCCATTAGCAGGTACAATCCAATGGGGCTCGTCTCCGCCATATAAAGATTGAGAGCTGTTGGCTACCATCAATTGAGCATGGGCTGTTTCCATTCGCAGTCGTGCCCGTGCTAATAAAAACTCCTCATCATCGGTCGCTTCTAGCTTAAACCCTACTAACGTCACATTCGGTTGCCAGCCTTTAATTTGCCCTAAGACTTTTGGTGCCTTTTTAAAATGAATAATAGGTGGCTCATCGGAAGGCATTTTCCCCGCTTCCTCCATCAAGTTGCCTGATTGATCATATACTTTATCAATGACCCAATCGGAGCCAGCCGCAGCCATAATAACGATATCTACACGCTCTTGTTGGACAGCATGACGAACCTTTTCTCCTAAATCCTCAATACCCTCAAATTTAATCAATGTCATTTGATCGTGATTCACTGGGAGCTGTGCAAAATAACCATGCATATATACTACATTAGCACCAGCAGCGAGTGCCGCCTCCGCTAAATAACAGCCCATTGTCCCTTTTGATAAATTGGTATGCCCTCGTACACGATCCCATTTTTCAAGTGTTCCCCCACTTGTAATGAGTACGGTTTTACCTTGTAATGTCCCCATCCACTCACCTATTTTCTAAAATATATACACCTACTATTTTACCGTAATGCAAGGATAGGCATCAATAGATTCCATCATAGTGCATTTTTTTGTTCCATCAGCCATGCACTTAAAATTTCCGCAAATTTCTTTGTTACAGGTGATGCATTATGCTTCATCGCAATTCCAATCGTACGATAGGCACCTTGCTTCAGAGGAATCGCTCTTAAGGTAGGCGGCAACGTTTGAATGACTAATTGGGGTAAAATACTAATCCCAAGCTGATGAGAAATCATGGAAACAATGCCGACCTCCTCTGAAAGCTCAAAGCGAATATTGGGCTTCACATGATATTGTTCCAACAAAACTTTGACATCATTGGTCCCTTTATAGGAAGTCATAATAAAAGGCATATCTTCCAAATCAACAATATCGATCTCAGACTTATTAAATAGTGGACTTTGATCTGAAACGATACATAATAATGGGTCCTGCTGTAATTCCGTATATTGATATTGCTCAGATTTTTGACCATTTAAAAACCCAGCCTCTATCTCCCCACTGAGTAGCCATTGTTCAATTTCATAATAATCACCCTCGCGTAATTCCACCTGTATTCCAGGAAACTGATTATCCATAATCCTAATAATTTCTGGCATCCAATTGGAAGATATACTTGAAATAACGCCAATACGCACGTTTCCTCTTGTGACTCCATGAATATGTGCTGCCTCTTGTTGCAATAATTCCTGTGCGTCTAAAACCTGACGCATCGCCCTTAGCATGGTTTGCCCCTCACTTGTCAGTGTGACACCCACTCTACTCCGATGTATGAGCGCAAATCCAAATTCTTTTTCTAAACTTGACACGGCGTGACTGACAGCAGACTGAGTTAGTCCTAGTGCATCTGCTGCTTTTGTAAAGCTTGCTACCTCTGCTACCTTTGTTAAAATCTCATATTTCACTAAGCTCATCAGCAATCCCTCTACATACATGAATTTTTTTAATACTAATCATTATAAACATTCGTTTTACTAATCTCAAGACAAGATATATAGTAATTTTTAGTATAAAAACTGTTTTAGTACACAGATGGTAGGTGAACATAATGAGTATCCAAGGAAAAGCAAATGTATTGATGGTTATTGTCACAATGTTTTGGGGACTATCTTATACCTTTATGGTCATGGGGCTTGAAACATTGGCTGTTTATAATGTGGTGGCATTGCGTTGTATCATCGCATTTTTAGTAGCAGGGCTTATTTTTTATAAACGGATGATTAAGGTAGATGGTAAGACTTTAAAATATGCCGCTATCCAAGGATTTTTATTATTCATTGTGTTCGCTTTAAGCTTATTTGGCTTACAGTCCACTTCAGTTTCAAATGCAGGCTTTATTTTAAGTCTAACGGTTGTATTAGTGCCGATTTTCAGTAGCTTTATTGATAAAAAATTACCTTCCAGAGCCGTCAGCTTTGCGATTATTTGTACAATGATTGGTATTACAGTGTTAACGGCACAAGGTTCATTCTCCTTCCATAAAGGAGATTTGTTAGTTGCAATCGCTGCGCTATGCTATTCTATTTATTTACTTTTAAACAGTTCATTTACACGGAATGTGGAGTCTATTTCATATGGTATTTACCAATTAGGCTTCGCTGGCATTTATGCGCTAATCTTAACATTATTATTTGAAACACCGACGTTACCAAATAATACGACATCGTGGATTGCTATTTTAGGTCTTGGAATCATTTGTAGTGCGTTTTGCTTCGTTGGTCAAACTGTTGCACAACAGTATACTTCTGCTACACATACAGGTCTCATTTTTTCACTAGAACCTATATTTGCAGCGATGTTTGCGATGATGTTCATCGGTGAAGGATTGACAGTGAAACTCGTTATTGGTGGTAGCTTTATTTTGATTGGTAATTTATTTGCCCAATTAGAGCATTTCCATGTGTTGCGCTTTATTAAAAAAGATGCACCAGAAAAAGTAATTCATTAAAAAACAGAGGGTCCACAATGTCACTCTGTTCAAACTATGGGCAATAGTCATCGAGAAGTTCACTCTCGGTGGCTTTTGTCATCCCTGCAATCACCCATTTTAGTAATACACTAGCTACTATGGGTGTATGCTTTCTGCGGATGGGGGTCGAGCCTTACTTTATTTTATGGTCAAATTGTCAAAGAAAAAAGACTGTAGGCAAGCTCTCAAAATTCATTGAGTTTGTCTACAGTCTGAACAGAGTGATTCACAATGATCAATCTGTTGTCCTTTTATAAAAATCTTCTAAGTTGCTCAGCCTCATTCAGACGCTCTTGTCTTAAACGCTCTTCCTGCTCAGCAGCCGTTTCCAGATGTTGTGATTGTAGCGTATCATAATCATCATCCCGTTCTGCAAATAATACGATACTCCCCTGCTCTACAAGATGAGCATAGTAAGCGATTTGCCCCTCAGAAAGATTAAAACGTTTTAATCCTTCTGTTACAGCAGAATCACCTGTAAACCAAGATTTAAATTGGTCCACCCAGTTACCAGCCTCATGTGTGTGGACATCATCATCCCATTTCACATCCTCCAACTGCTGGGAGTCTTTCGCAATAATATGGATATCCTCTTTATGGAAACCTTCTGTTCGCATATTTTCTAGAATATGAAGCATTTCGTCCCTTGTATGGGCCACCTCAATTTTTGGATTTTGTTCATTCATCATGTTCATGTTCATGTTCAATTCCTCCTAATTTGTATGGCTTACTAAATAATTACCCTGACAATGGGGAAACAAACTCTTTTTGCCGCTTCGTTACCAAACTGTAATAATTGTTACTATGCTTTTATACAAGTACTCTTTTTGTCATAAAGAGTAAAAACCCTAAAAAAAAGCATCCCCACTTGTCTGGGCATGCTTGTAAATCGTTTATTTGTCGAGGAAGGCTTTTAACATCCATGTATGCTTTTCAAGAGATTGGTACATCGCATTCAGTAAATCCTCTGTACGGTCGTCCCCATCCTCTGCTGCTAGCTCCATTGTGGAATTCAATGCTTTCATGAGCTTTTGGAAATCAGAAATCGTCGTTGCTACCATTTCCTCCGTCGACTCATTTCCTGTTGCTTCCTCTACATAGGATAGCTCTAGATGTTCTTTTAAAGTCGCAACTGGCTTGCCCTCCTTCGAAAGAATGCGTTCTGCAATTTCATCTAAATTCAACGTTGTTTCATTATACAATTCTTCAAATTTTGCATGCAGTGTAAAGAATGCGTGCCCTGTAACATACCAATGATAATTGTGCAGCTTTGTATAAAGTACAGACCATGTTGATACTAGCTTATTTAATTGTTTGTTTAAGTTTTGTGTCATAATTAGTTCTCCTCCAATGTGTCAATTGTTCTAGCCTTTAGTATGCGTTACAAATGATGCTGGCTATACACATATTGTTCCCGCCTAGCAATATTTCAAACATACGCCTACTTACTTGATTAAAAAACAGGACTGTTTTCTTTAAGAAAATTTCAACTATTCTATTAAATTATTTCACTTTCCTAAATAGTTTCGTTATAATGAAATCACTTATATGTAAAGGGGTGTTTATAAATGGAAGTTTTACCATTACGAAAAGATGTTGCAGTAGAAGAAACGTGGGATTTAACTGATTTACTGAAAAATGATGCAGATTTTGAACCGATTTTAGCACAGCTTGTAGAGGAAGCTCTTAGCTTTGAACAAACGTATCAAGGCTCCATTACAGATGCACAAAAAGTTATTGATGTATTAACAGCTTTCGAAAATTTGCAAAAAAGTATCGTTCCAATTGGTACGTATGCGAGTTTAAACCTACAGGCAGATCGAACGGATGATGTAGCTCAAATGCGTTCTGCAAAATTTGGTACAGCTATCGGCAAAATAAGCAGTGCCTTATCATTCGTACGGAGTGAATTACTTGCTTTGGATGAAGGGATACTACAAGAAGCAGCAACATTAAGCCCTCTTTACAAACATTATTTAGAGGAATTATTAAAACGAAAACCTCATCAGCTACATCCAGAAGTTGAAAAAACGCTTGCTGCCTTTAGTTCTACTTTTGATGCGCCATACGAAACATATAATACGACGAAATTAGTAGATATGAATTTTGGTGAATTTGAAGCAGATGGTGAAAAGCATCCGTTAAGCTTTGTCCTTTATGAAAATAATTGGGAGTTTGAAGCCAATACAGAAGTTCGCCGTGCTGCCTTTAAAGCTTTTTCAAGCAAGTTGAGTGATTATCAACATACAACTGCACAAGTTTACAACACACATATTCAACAAGAAAAAACAATGGCGGATCTACGAGGCTTTGATTCCATTTTTGATTATTTACTATTCGATCAAGATGTCGATCGCTCCCTTTATAATCGCCAAATCGATTTGATTTCAAAAGAGCTTGCCCCACATATGCGTCGATATGCAAAATTAATTCAAAAAGCGAATGGCATTGAGCACATGACATTTGCAGATTTAAAAATTGCTTTAGATTCTGCCTATGATCCAAAATTATCGATGGACGAAGCGAAGGAATATGTTGATAAATCATTAGCGGTTATGGGTGAAGACTACAATCACCTAATGGACAGAGCCTTCAAGGAACGTTGGATCGACTTTGCACCAAATAAAGGGAAATCCACAGGGGCATTCTGTTCAAGTCCTTATGGTAGTCACCCATATATTTTAATGTCATGGAATGAACGTATGAATGAAGTCTTTACCCTCGTTCATGAGCTTGGTCATGCAGGACATTTTGCGAATACGTATGCGCATCAATCCTATTTTAATAGTCGCCCTTCCCTATACTTTATTGAAGCACCATCTACTATGAATGAAATGCTGCTAGCGAATTATTTATTGACGCATAATGAAGATGTGCGCTTTAAGCGTTGGGTGATTTCAAATATTGTTTCTAAAACGTATTATCATAACTTTGTCACACACTTACTTGAAGCCGCGTACCAACGAAAAGTATATGAATTGGTGGACGCTGGTGAATCTGTCAACGCGAATATTTTAAATCAGTTAAAACGTTCGGTGCTTGAAGAATTCTGGGGTGATGCAGTGGATATTACGGAAGGTGCTGAACTGACGTGGATGCGTCAGCCTCATTATTATATGGGCCTTTACCCATACACGTATAGTGCGGGCTTAACTATTTCAACACAAGTATCTCAGCGCATTTTAAAAGAAGGTGATGCAGCCGTTGAAGAATGGTTAGCTGTCCTGCAGGCTGGTGGAACAAAATCCCCTGTGGAATTAGCACAAATGGCAGGCGTTGATATTACAACGGATCAACCACTTCGAGATACGATTGGCTATATTGGCCATTTAGTAGACGAGCTTGAGCGCCTCACATTAGAGATTGAGGCTGTGCAACAATCATAAACGTTCTAGAAAACGGTTCTGTGCTTGCAACGTACAGATCGTTTTCTTTTTTTAGTTCTAAGTGAAAACGTGCATACATATACTTGAATTAGGGCGTCCCTCCACACTTTTTAGATATTTCAAAATAGACAATCATTTTTCTTCATACAAAAGTACCGTTATTATTAATAGTACGCAAATTATTTAGCAATATACGATTAACAATTGTCAAAGGAAGTGTTCTAATTATGGTAAAACGTAATGATCCATGCCCATGCGGTAGCGGCAAAAAATATAAAAAATGTTGTGAAGGTAAACAACAAGTAACAGTGGAAACAGTACAAATCGAAGAATTAGAGCGTGTGCTACAAACATTTTACTTAGAGTATCCTGAGCGTAAAGATGTTCGTGCTTATATCGAGCATGTAGGCACATGGCAACCTAAATTAGAGAGCGTGCTACAGCGTGAGCTGATTGAAGCCATCGCTTTAGACGACTTTTTCTTCCATCAAGAGCCATCTATTTGGAAAAGTTATTTAAAGAAAACGAAGAAAAAAGCAGTAAGACCTTCTACAGTAAAAGTACTGGAAGACTGGTCTCACCCTACATTATTTATCGGTACGGTAACTGTTGTTGAGGAAAAATATTTTAAAGCTAGCCATTTACTTACAAATGAAGAGCTTTATATTCGTCGTGAAAATAATAAACCAATTCCGGAAGGCATGCATGTCTTTGCCTTTATTTTACCGGATGGAACGAAGAAATTGACACATTATTTAGCTGTGTCTACATTGATTTTCTTCCCTGAGGACCATTTAAAAGTATTTGAAGAATTCAAGAAAAACTTTGAAGCATCCGAGAAAAAGGTTGGAGCTTTCTTAAAAGAAGAACATCTTGCATTCTGGGAATTACTTGTCTCCAACGGCTATAAAGGGGAAGAATTCACTAATTTTGAAAGCACAGTCCTTACACAAGTAAAAGAATTCTTGGAGCAAAATGATCGTGAAACAGCTCCAATACTTGAGCTATTAGAGGACTATTTAATAGAAGGACAACCTACTGCGCGCAAAGAGGCGGCTATTGCTGCTGGTGCAATTCGTTATGGCCAGGAAAAAGAGCTCTTTGAATCTCTTTCTATGACGGTAAAAGAAATTGCCGCAACTTTTGATATTTCCGCTTCTTCACTTACAAAGTATTACCAAGATTTAAATAGCTATGTCGAAGCAAAATAAAACCTAAAAAAGAAGCTACATTTATTAGCATTTGCTGATAAGTGTAGCTTTTTCTAACGATGCCTATTTATTTACTGTAAACTTTCAAAAGCTCTTCACCTAAAAACTGTAGCTTTTCTCCAATTGAACAAGCTTCAATACAGAAGCGATGAGCTCCTGGTTTACCACGTTCTTTACGTAATTGCTGAATGACTAAGCAATCTGCGCAATACGTATCATGCAGTTCGTCTATATCCTTCATAACCGTCACTTTATCCATGTGAACTCTCGCTCCTTTCACGTCCAAAATTCACTTCCTACTATTATGAAGCGTTCATTTTGAACAAGCAACTATTTTGTTTATCCACTTCAGCAATTTTTTTCAAGCACATTACGACTAGCACATAGGTGTTTTACAGCGTATCCATGTTGTACAATTATATGGAAGTCAAATAGTAAAGTAGGGATGATATGTTAGAGGTTTATATAGATGCTGCTAGTGCAGGTAACCCTGGTCCAAGTGGCATTGGTATATTTATTAAAGGAGAGGGTCAACATATACAAATTAGTGAGTATATCGGGCTAACAAATAATCATATTGCTGAATTTACTGCTTTAGTCCGGGGACTCGAGGAAGCACAAAAGCTTAATTCTACACATGTTTCCGTTCGCTCTGATTCTAAAATCGTTGTCGCTTCTATGGAAAAAGAATATGTGAAAAACGAGGATTTTAAACCTTTTCTAGAAAAAGCATTATCGCTCGCCAACACCTTCGATTTATTTTTTATTAAATGGGTGCCTGATTCTCAAAACAAAGCTGCTGATGCCTTGGCACGAAAAGCTATTCAAAACAATAATCATTAAACCATGCATGCCACAGGACTGTTAACTATAACAGTCCCTTTTCTTTCCTCTTCTATTCAGATACTTAATTTCCCCTGATCCATTATTTTTATGAAATCAATTTAAAGATCATCCTAAATTAGCTATAAAATGCATAAAATTTTCTGATTAATCCAAAACGATATTGACATCCATTAGCCTCGGTGATATCCTTTAACACATTAGTAGTTTAGCAAACGAAAGCGATAGATTTATATAGGGGGAAATTAAGGATGAAACGTATAATCACTTTACTTATGATGCTAACAGCTGTAATTGTTTTAGCAGCATGTGGCACATCAAAAGAAAAATCAGCAGAGAAAGACCCATCTTCAGCTGATCAAGAAACCATCATTATTGGTATTGACGATAAATTTGCACCAATGGGCTTCCGTGATAATAAAAATGAAATCGTGGGATTCGATATTGATTTAGCACGTGCGGCAGCTGAGCATATGGGCGTAGAAGCTGAATTCCAACCAATCGACTGGAAAACGAAAGAGGCTGAATTACTCAGTGGACGTATTGATTTAATTTGGAACGGTTATACCATTACAGATGAGCGCAAAGAAAAAGTATTATTTACAAAGCCTTATCTTGAAAACTCTCAAGTGGTTATGACAAAAGCAGATTCTAAGATTGTGAAATTAAATGATTTAGCGGGCAAAGAAGTAGGCATTCAATCTCTTTCTTCTGCTGCAGATGCATTAAATGGTAACCCTATCCATAAAGAAGTGAAAACCATTACAGAATTCTCGGATAACGTTTTAGCTTTATCAGACTTAAAAACAGGTCGTGTTGATGCCGTCGTAATTGATGCTGTTGTAGCAGAATATTACATGACACAAGAGCCTGACACATTTACATTATTAGAGGAATCACTTGCTCCCGAACAATACGGTATTGGTGTAAAACCAGGGAACGAAGCATTATTGGAAAAACTGCAAGCTGCATTAGACAAAATGAATGAAGATGGTACAGCAGCTGACATTTCAACAAAATGGTTCGGTGAGGATAAAGTTTTAAAATAAGGACAGGATATTTATTGTAAGAGTTTCCTCTGCGAAACTCTTACTCTTTTTGGAGGGACATCACTATGGCAGATTACTGGCAAACTATGATATGGCCGATGCTAGAAGGCGCGAAAATGACAGTTATACTGTTTTTCATCGCCATTCTTATATCGATTCCATTTGGCTTTTTACTAACACTCGCAGTGAAAAGTCGTATTAAACCACTTTCTTGGCTTGCACATACGTATATTTATATCATGCGTGGTACGCCACTATTACTACAATTATTATTAATTTGCTTTGGTCTACCTATGCTGCCAGTAATCGGTGAATATTTAGTATTGGATCGTTTTGTAGCTGCGTGTCTTGGCTTTATTTTAAATTATGCTGCCTACTTTGCTGAAATTTTTCGTGGTGGTTTACTCGCCATCGATAAAGGACAATATGAGGCAGCACAAGTACTCGGTTTATCAAAATGGCAAACAACAACACGTGTCATTTTGCCACAAATGTTTCGCGTAGCATTACCAGCCTTATCGAATGAATCGGTTACGCTAATTAAGGACACAGCCCTGCTCTATGCTGTAGCTGTTCCAGAATTACTACATTTTGCACAAACAGCCGTCAATCGTGACTTTACGATTGTACCTTTCTTTATTGCTGGTGCTATTTATTTAATCATGACGCTGATCTTGACCGTATTCTTTAAATGGCTAGAAAAACGTTTTAAATTTGAATAGAGGTGATCTATATGGCATTGATGGCAGTAACAAACTTAAAGAAATCCTTCAATCAAGTGGAGGTTCTTAAACAAATTTCATTTTCAGTGGAAAAGAACGATGTCATTGCAGTGATCGGTCCCTCTGGATCTGGTAAAAGTACAATGCTTCGAAGCTTAATTCATTTAGAAGAAATTGATGGTGGTAGTATATTAGTAGATGGTGATTATCTTGTGCAGGACGGCGTTTATGCCAAGCCTCAGGAAATCAAAAACCTGACAGCTAAAATGGGGATGGTTTTTCAACATTTTAACCTATTCCCCCACTTAACCGTGCAGCAAAACCTTGAAATGGCCCCTCGCTTATTAAAACAAGAATCAGCTGAAGCCATTTCGAGCCGTTGTCTAGATTTATTGAAAAAAATTGGACTTTCCGAGAAGGCAAACGCCTATCCAGCGAATCTATCCGGTGGTCAAAAGCAACGAGTTGCAATTGCTCGTGCTTTAATGATGAACCCTCAAATTTTATTATTTGACGAGCCAACGTCTGCCTTAGATCCAGAGCTGACAGGAGAAGTATTAAAGGTCATGAAAAGCTTAGCTGAAGACCATATGACTATGATTGTCGTTACACATGAAATGGGCTTTGCGCGAGAAGTAGCCAATAAGGTTGTCTTTATGGATGATGGACAAATTATCGAATCCGACCACCCGGAAAACTTCTTTACGAACCCACAAAACGAACGGACAAAGGCTTTTTTACAAAAGAACCTAAACTAAAAGGAGAGCAGACGTAACTGCTCTCTTTTCATTTCTTTATCAAGCTAAAGTTTCTCTCTTTATGAACAACATGCTATTGAATAAATAATCTATCTTTTAACTATTATTCCAAAAGGTATTTTTAAGAACATACTAATTATCGGATAATTTATATACTCTTGAAAAATATCAAATTTTTTTGATTGTTTGTCTTTTGCTTGTCTAAATAATAGATCCAACATGGAATTACCCATATCATATAAATCAGTTTCATGTTTTCGTTCAAAGGGTTCTGTTTTATTAAATATTGAGTAGTATGTTTTCAGTTTTGTATTTTTTTATTTAATTTTATAAAAGGGAAATATTATTGAATTAAAGAGTGACATTTAAGACTCTCTCAATAGTTGTGAACATGTTTTGAAAAATCTGTATTCTTTCATTAAAGGATTTCTTCTTCATAAAGTTCTTAATTAACATTGTATTGATTTTTAATTTTTCTATCTTTGAAGCTAGTTAAGTCGTCATTAAGTAATTATATTGCTAGTATATCAAGTAATTCTTTTGATTCTTCTTTTGATAATTTAGTATATTTCATATCATTTTCTACCAGAGTTACTTGTTCTTTTGAATTTACATAGATTAAATAATAAGAAGACTTCAACTCCTTATTAGGGTCTATAAAATCAAAAGACATTCTATACTTTAATAGTCCAAATGAATCTTCACTTTTTTCTTTCCATTTAACTTTATTAAGAATTTTATTTATTATTGAAACTTGATCTTTATCTAGGATTTCTAAACTTTCTTTAAAATCTCCATTTTTATCAGCCATCTCTAAAATAATTTTCTTTGTATCATTAGAACATCCCACACATAGAAAAATCAATGCAAATGAAATAATAATTATTTTTTTTAACACATAAATACCCCCTTCTAATTGTATTTCTTATTAAATTTTAGCATTATTGACTTTTATTCTCAATTTATATTAATATGGTATTGTTGTAATATTATGTAAATGGGAGATGGTAATATGAAGAGGAAATTTTCGTTTTTAGTTTTATGTTTAGGAATCTTATTTTGTTTTCAAGTGCCTGAAGGACAAGCTTATGAATTGAATAGCGACAAATTTAGCAATCCAAAAGATGCGTTTTATTGGATAGACCCTACTTTTGATAGTTACAAATTAGGTGGTGAAGTCAAAAATGGAATTCTAGCATGGAATGCGCTCCCTGAAATTAACTTTACGAAAAAAGTACCTACTGCATCTGGTGTAGAAGCAAGTATTGAATACTTAGATAAATACAATGGAAATATTTATGGTCAAAGTTTTGGTAATGGGAGAATCACTATTTATAAAAAATGGCGTGTAGAGTTAGATTCGACTCAAAGAACTGAAACCATAGTCCATGAAGTTGGTCATGAGGCTGGATTAGCACACACACAAGAAAAGAATGATGAAATAGCAGTTATGAGAAGATTAGGCTTTAATAACAAAGCTTATCCTTTAAAAGATGACAAAGCCGGAATCGCAAAAAAATATTGAAAGGAAGGTTAAAAATGAATAAAAAAATTTTTGTATTTAGTGCCGGATTAATAGTTTTATTTAGTGGTAGTTTGCTTATTTCAGAAGGATTCTCTAAAGAAGATGCTAATGAAAATAAAATTATTTCAGAAGATTCTCCTTCAAAACCTAATAGAGTTGACGGTGAGGCTAAAACGGACGGCTTCACTGATTTCAATGAGTTAGCAGAAAAATCACCTATTATTGTTAAAGGAATTAAACAAGAAGATGTACGAACAGAAGTATTTAAATCTAAAATAGATGAAGCAGTAATTGGCGGATATACAGTTGCCGATTTTGAAATTAATGAAGTTGTAAAAAACGCAACTACGAATGCTAAAATTAATTTAGAGCAAACTATTCCTATTGCAGAATTAAATTTTGAATCAGAAGGTACTATTTACAGTGTTAATGGATATGAAAAAATGAATACAGGTGATGAGTATTTACTGTTTCTAACAGACGAACAAGACGGAGTATTTGCTACAAGTGGAGTTACAGTTGGTAAAGTGCCATTGGACACTGATGGATTAGAAATTTACGAAGAAAATTTAGATGATTCAGAACTAGAAATAATTGAAAATATTTTTAATGAAGCTAGAATAGAATTCAATAACTAAATTGATATGTTAAATTTTCAAATCATTTAATAGAGAAAAAGGGTGTTACAAAAATTTCTTCATAATACGCTTTTTCTCTATTTTTAGTGGTTATTTAATTTCGTATTTTAAAGCTCATTAACTTCTAAATTAAACCCTTTAAATGAAACGATTCTTATAGATCTTGTGTTTGTTTTCTCAAGATACTGTACCTTACAGAATAATGTTGGTTCTAGCCATATTACATCCCGTTCCACGCTGGTTACTATTTGATTAGCTATTTCTCTAAATGCTGTTTTCAGGTTTAAATCCAAACTCTACACTTGATACAGGTCTATATTTACTATTTGATTGAACACCTACAATCATTGTAAACGGATTTTCTTTATAACCTAATGTATTGATAAAGAAAATATTGATTGTGAAAATTGATAGAGTCATTGTTTAAATTGTTTATGTGATTAAACTTCAAGCAAAGTCTCGTGCCAAGTTTAAAAAAGCATGGATGGCAGGCGAAATCCACTTTTCCTCATGCCAAAACATTTGGGTGGCAAACGATGTAGCTGTCATATCCCATGGCAACGAGACCAGCTCCCCCCTACTCAATTCTGCTGTTACAGCCATTTCAGGTAAGATCGCGATGCCCATCCCAATTTTCGCACATTGTTTAATGGCCTCCGCACTGTTAAATTCCAATTCGGTAATTCCGCCCATACCCTTTTGTGAAAGACTCCGTTCAAAAAATGTGCGATAGGAACACCCCTTTTCCGTCAGCAAAAAGGTCTCCCCATTAAAATCTTCAATGTCCAATTCAGTACGTGAAGCTAAAGGATGATCGGGAGCTACCAAAATATAAAAGGGCTCATCCTGCATTTTTTCTCCGCAAAAGCCCATCTCGCTTTTGTCCTCATCGAGCATAAAAATAATGTCTGCGTCCCCTTCTCGCAAACACTGTTTCAAATTTGAATGAGACAACGGCCGAAATATGAGCCGAATTCCTGGATAACGTAAGCGAAACAGACGCAAAACAGCAGGCAGACGGTACGTGCACAACGTTTCATCTGCGCTTATGACCAACGTCCCCGTCATTTCGCCTGATTGCTTAACAGCATGCTCTGCTTCTTCAATTTCATCCAATATACGGACTACATAATCTAGAAAACGTCTACCTGCATCGGTCAGAATTACTTTTTTTCCTAATCTATCCACCAGCTTAACACCGAATTCCTCTTCTAATGCCTTCATTTGCATCGTAACCGTTGATGGAACATAGTTTTGCACTTCGGCAGTACGGCTAAAACTGAGGGTCGAAGCAAGTGTATAAAAGGTCTTTAATTGACGCAATTCCATAGTAAATTTCACCCCGTAATTCAAAAAAAATGAACGTTTTATTCAAAAACGTTTCTTTGACTTAACAATAGCATTCTCGTAGAGTAATGACAAGAAAGGCCATTTAATCCATCTTTAATTACGAAAAGGAGTTTTTCACATGAGAGATTATGAACTTTATGAACTGGGAGACATTCAGCTACAATCAGGTGACATACTGCCAAATGCAGTTCTTGCCTATAAAACATATGGGACACTCAATGCAGAAAAGAATAATGTTATTGTTTATCCCACATGGTTTGCAGGTTTGCATACTGATAATGAATGGTTAATCGGAACTGGTAAGGCACTGGACCCAGAGAAGTATTTTATCATCATACCGAATATGCTTGGCAATGGTTTATCTTCTTCTCCAAGTAATACACCAGCACCCTATCATCAAGCAAATTTCCCCCTCATTTCAATTGATGATAATGTGCGACTACAGCATCAATTGGTTACTCAAAAGTTTGGTATTACCAAAATAGCGCTCGTCGTTGGTTGGTCGTTAGGGGCTGTACAAACCTTTCAGTGGGGAGCAAGCTACCCTGATATGGTCGAACGAATCGCTCCATTCGGAGGAACTGCCATGACCAGACCCCATGCCAGGATTGTATTTGAAGGAATGATTGCTGCCCTTCAAGCAGATTCTAGCTGGAAAAATGGTTTTTACACCGAACAACCTAAAGTGGGATTAGCTGCCATGGGACGCGTCTATGCAGCTTGGGGCTTCTCACAGGCTTATTATTTAGAACAGCTCTATCAGCAAGAAGGCTATGAAACGCTGGAGGAATATCTCGTAGATTACTGGGATCAAGTGTTTTTAAGCTTTGATGCCAATGATTTAATCTCCATGCTACGTACTGGCATTACTGGGAATATTAGTGCCAATGCGACGTATGATGGCGATTTCGAGCTGGCATTAAGCAAGATTACAGCTCGTGCATTAGTCATGCCAGGAAGTACAGATCTTTTCTTTCCTCCAGAGGATAATAACTATGATGCACTACATATGCCAAATGCCCGCTTCCTCCCTATTGAATCGAAATGGGGTCATTGTGCAGGGATTGGACAGCATGAGCCAGATTCTGAATTTATAGATCAAAACCTAAAAATGTTCCTGCTTGAATAAAAATTATTTTGCTCTTGACTTTCCCCTGCACGGGAAACTATATACTTCCATTATGATAGAGATTGGAGGTAATATTTTGTTTAAAATTAGTGTGTTTTCTAGGCTAAGCAAAGTATCCTTAAAAACTTTGCGCTACTATGATCAGATTGGTCTATTAAAGCCAAGAAAGGTGGATCATGAAACCGGCTATCGTTACTATTCGGCAGACCAGCTACTTGAAATCAATCGTATTTTTATTTATAAGGAATTAGGATTCACTTTGCCACAAATCATTCATTTGCTCCATGAGGATATTACATTCAAGGATATTCAAGGGATGTTTAAGCTAAAAAAAAGTGAAATCCAACGCATTATCGATATGGAACAATTGAAACTTGCTCGGATTGAGGAGCGTATGCAGCTTTTAGAAAGTGAGGGGCAAGTAGAAACCCTACAAGAAATCAGGATCAAGGCTGAAGATGCCCAGCAGTTCCTTTCATTGAAGGCGCACGGAAGAGAAGAAGACATTCCTGATCTATTTCGGACATTTAATCACATATTACTCAAGGAAACTCGCCAATTGGCTCAAAGTCCTCAGGTCGTTTTATGGCAGGAAATAGAGGATCAGGAAGATGAGTTCGAATTTGAAATCGGTTATTTTTTAAGCCGGGAGCTTCCATCGTATCCAGATACATTTCAATTACGAACACTTCCCCCTGAGCCGATGATGGCAACCATGACCTTTCGCTCGGATTCTCATTTCGCTAGTACAGCCTGTGTAGATTTAGCTAAATGGATTGAAAAAAACAACTATCAGATTAAAGAAAACGAACCTGGTAGGGAAATATATTTACCGTTATCTACGTCACAGGGTGCACAATTAATGGAAATACAAATTCCCATTATAGAGAGAAACTAAAAAGGCGGAGGGAATTGAGTTGAAAAATAATATGATTATCTATATTTTAGCATTTATTGTTTTCCTTATTGGAACTGTTGAGTACATTATTACAGGAGTAATTGAAATGATTGCCGTGGACTTTGGAGTAACCGTTTCGGAAGCTGGGTTATTGGTGACAGTATTTGCCCTCGCTGCAGCCATTATCGCCCCCATTCTAATCGCCCTCACGATCAATATGGACCGTAAAAAGCTACTCATTATAACTATAGGTGTGTTTATTGCCAGCACCATACTAATGTTTATAAGTCCTGCTTATGAAGCAGCACTGTGGATACGAATTATGCAAGGGGTTAGCGGAGGAATTGCTACAGTGGTAGCCATGGCAGTAGCTACACGACTAGTTGAAAAAGAAAAAAGAGGCCGTGCAATCGGAATTATTTTGATGGGTCTAAGTAGCTCACTCGTGCTTGGTGTTCCGATCGGTACCTTTTTTAGTGAGATGTTTGGATGGAGAGTTTTGTTTATTTTGATCGGTTTATTAATGATTCTCCCATTGCTAACCGTATATAAAAGAGTTCCAGCAATCAAAGAAGAAGAAACTGTTACCCTTAGAATGCAGCTCTCTATTTTAAAAGATCCAAAAATTCTCACTGCCCTGGCTATTACTTTATTTTATATCGGTGGATACTCTACTCTATTCACGTATATTACGCCCTTCTTGCAAGCCACATCCACCCTTTCCATAACTGAAATTAGTGGCATTCTATTTCTAGCAGGAATTTGTAGCTTCATGGGATCAAGAATGGGCGGACAATTAGCAGATACAAAAGGTTTGAAATTCACCATTTATTTCGGACTGTTCTTACAGGGAGTAACCTTACTTTTATTCACGCTAGCGGGCTTCCATCTCTTTGTTTTGATCTTAGTTCTCATGATATTTATGCTAGCAACATGGAGTATTTCCCCTGCTCAGCAGTTATTTTTGGTTACCTTGGTACCTCGAAATCCAGACATTGCCCTAAGCATCAATACGTCCTTTATTCAATTTGGTTTTGCGCTAGGCTCTGGATTAGGCGGGCTTGTCATCAGCCATACTTCCGTCCTAAATTTGAATTGGGTAGGATTGGGTGCAGTAATCATTGCTTTATGTCTTGCCATCATGCTATTCAGAACATGGAATAATGGAATGGAAACCTCCTTTGTACCTAAAGAAAATAGTCACTAGCCCTGGTATGCTTGATAAAAATACGTTGTTTTTTTACATAATGACAATACCTTCCATTATTGATACAATTTAATAATACTTTTAATTAAAGGGGAATTCATTATGAAGAAAAAACTCATTTTTAGCGCGGCACTATTATTAAGTCTTGGCTTAGCTGGATGTGGAGAGACCGCTACAAAGGATGAACCAACAAATGATTCTAAACAAGAAGCATCCGCACCAGCTGCAAAAGAAGAAGGTAAATTGACAGAAGAAAAATTCAAACAAATTAAAGATGGCATGACATACGAAGAAGTTGTAAAAATTGTTGGTGCCGAGGGCAATATTATGTCTGAAACGGGGTCAGCTGGTGAACCTCACCACACTGTTATGTACGAATTTGAAACAGATGGCGTCATGTCATCTTCTACAATGATGTTCCAAGGTGGTAAGTTAATCAATAAAGCACAATTCGGTGTTGAAACGTCTGATATCGAAATTACTCTTGATCAATTTAACAAGCTAGAAAATGGAATGACAAAAGAACAAGTATTCGATATTCTTGGTGGCGAAGGTGCGGTTCTTTCTGAATCAGGGGATATCGTTATGTATACGTATAATGGTAAATCCTTAGGTGCCAATGCCTCGTTAATGTTTCAAGGTGGTAAATTAATGAACAAAACTCAATTAGGATTAGAATAAAATCAAACCAGGTACTCATTTGAGTATCTGGTTATTTAGTGTTCTCCCTTCTTATCTAAACCATTTGTTCTCCAATTAGATCAAACTTCAGCAGGTCATTGTCTACCTCCATATAGCCCTAAATCATCAGAAAAAAATCATGTTCTTCCCATTGTAAAAAGTCTCTACATTGTTATTTTATTGACATCTAACTGTAATAATATGATGTTAAAATCATTTTCGTATTAAATTTTAACATTATAGGAGGAAAGAAAGCATGAAGAGCAGTAAAAAGTATCGATGGGGCATGAAATTAGCGGCATTGGCATTAAGCGCATCCGTACTTTTTTCAACAGTAGAATCAGCATCAGCTGCGACCTATACCGTTCAATCTGGTGATTCCTTATGGAAGATTGCCAATCATCACGGTGTATCCTATCAAACATTGATGAACTTAAATCATTTATCGTCTTCCAATATTTATGTTGGACAAAAATTAACGATCAATCAACAACTGTCTACTACACCGAACACGTCGACCAAATTACTACAGGTCGCCAAGCAACAATTAGGTGTCAAATATACATTTGGTGGGGTAAAACCGAGCACAGGCTTTGACTGCTCAGGCTATATCACCTATGTTTTTAATCAAGCTGGTAAGTCTACATCACGTAAAACGGCAGCTGGATTTTATCAGTCTGCTAAAAAAGTAAGTTCACCTCAAGTCGGAGATATCGTGTTTTTTGCTAATACATATAAAGCAGGAATTTCTCATGCCGGCATCTATATTGGCAATAATCAAATGATCAATGCTAGTAATGGAGGCGTTACTATTGCTAATATTAATAACGCCTATTGGAAAAAACATTTCGTTGGCTATGGTCGTTTATAATAAAAGCAAAAAACAGTTGGGTGTGTCCCAACTGTTTTGCTATATATTCACTACTTTTTTCGGCTTTATCTTGGCAAGACGTAGGAGATAAATAATAAAGACCACTCCTAATAATCCGGCTCCTGATAAGTAAACAGAAGCATACCCTGCCTGTACGGCTACCATTCCTAATATATAAGAACCTAGGGCGATTCCGAGGTCAAACATCGTGAAATAGGTTGCTGTTGCGTAACCGCTTCGTTGGATGGCTGTTGATTGAACGGCTAAAGCTTGTAAGCTAGTTGTTACTGCTCCGTAGCCAAAGCCTACAAAAATAGCTGCACTCAAAAATAAGATAGGTCCTTCAACGAAGGCTAGCATGATAAGTCCGATAGCAAAAGAGATAATACCAGGAAGTATGACAAATTGAGGCCCCTTTGTATCATAAAGTTTACCTGTATATGGGCGTGTAATTAACATAGCTGCTGCAAACACGGCATAAAAAAGACTGGCAACCGCCATTAAATCTTTCTGCTGTGCATAAACCGATAAAAATGATAAAACACTTGCATAGGAAAAAGCTACTAAACTAGCGATGGCTGCAACGGGCAAAGCCTTACGCTCAAATAAATCGTGGAAGGTGAACGTTAATTTCCCTTTATGTGTTGGCTGCGGTAAATCGTCGGTATTAACCGTTAATGCTAAAATTCCCCCAGCTAATATACAAATACTCATGATAATAAATAACACGTTAAAAGTGCTATATTGAATTAATAAGAGGCCGATAAATGGCCCAATGACAACAGCTAGATTGGTAGACATCGTGAAATACCCTAAGCCTGCTCCTTTTCGCTTAGCTGGTACAATATCTGCAGCTAATGATCCTGCGGCTGTTGTAATAATACTAAAGAAAATCCCCTGAATAAAACGAAGTCCAAGTAAAAGTCCAAATGGATGTATGAATAAATATAAAACAGTACAAATAAAATAGCCGGCTATGGATAGCACTAGCAATTTTTTCTTTCCAAACACATCTAATAATTTTCCTGAAAATGGACGCACAATAATCGCTGAAAGTAAAAAACCTGACAATAATAAGCCAGCTTCCTTATCCGTTTGGTGTAGTTCACCGATGGCATAAAGCGGCAAAGTCGTTACTAGCCCATAGAAAACAAAAAAGACTGAGATATTTGTTAAAAAGAGACTAATGAACCGCTTTGTCCATATTTGTGTATTTTCCTCTTGCTGCATGTCAATCAACCTTTCATTTTTTCCAGTAATATCATAAACTGCTGCTGTTCCTCAGCCGTCAGTGATCCTACCATTTCTTCCTCAAACGCTAAAATCGTTTCTGTAATGGCTGGTAAGCGCTCATTGGCCTGTTCAGTTAAGGTTACAATTTTTTCACGCTTATCCTCCCCGTCTAATCGTTCCACCCACCCTAAAGTTTCTAATCGTGTGATAGCTCTGGTGATGCTTGGTGCCTCTACATTTAAATATTTCCATATTTGCGTTAAGGTCATAGGACCGTTTTTATGTAAGCAATATAAAATGGTCCACTGTGAGCTATATAAATGATGCTGCTTCAAAACTTCATTTAAGCAGTTCGTTAAATACCGGCTTTTTTGGAATAAAGCATGGAATATTGGATTCATATGATCTACCTCCTAAAATTATTTACCTAGCTAAATAAACTATACGCTTCATTTTTTTCTTTGTAAAGTAACTAATTTGGCAAAAGGTCGTTCTATGTTTGCAGGAAATTTTTTGCTTCTGTCGAATTAAGCAAGGAGATTCACAATGAAAAGGAGATGGAATCATGGGGAAAAAGGTTTTAATACTAGCAGGAGATGCAGTAGAAGCTTTAGAGATTTTTTATCCTTATTATCGTTGTCTTGAGGCAGGTTTTGATGTCACAATCGCTGCACCATCCGCAAAGAAATTACAAACTGTCTTACATGACTTTGTAGAGGGCGTCGATACGTATATTGAACGTCCTGCCTATGGCTTAGAGGCACATGCTTCTTTTGCAGATGTTGATCCATCACAATTTGATGGATTAATAATTCCAGGTGGTAGAGCGCCAGAATATATTCGTTTAAATGAGCATGTACCAACACTTGTTAGCCATTTCTTTGAAACCAATAAACCGATTGCCGCCGTTTGTCACGCAGCGCAAATTTTTGCTACCATCCCCGAAATACTAAAAGGACGCGAACTAACAGCTTATATTGCCTGCAAGCCTGAAGTCCAAATAGCAGGAGCCACTTATATTGATGCCAATCTTCACATAGATGGAAACTTAGTAAGCGGACATGCTTGGCCAGATTTACCAGGGCTTATGCGTGAATTTATTCAAAAATTAGAGGGATAAGCATTGAGGATGCCTAAGCATAGGCATCCCCTTTTTTATGACTGGCTTTCCTGTAATTCGATTTTTTCTACTTCTTGCGTAGAGGTTAAATAACTAATTCTTACATGAACCCCAAATTCTTTGTCAGGTTGCTTCAGCCAAAGCTTAAATTTTTCAATGGTTGACGCCCCATTTACTTCCTTGCCCTCATGTAAATAATCCACAATCTTGGCATGAGGATACTTCCCCTTCACTTCTTCTACCGCCATCTTTCCCCACTTCGCATAGGCAGGTGTTTCTTGCTGTGCCAAAACCATCTCAGGGATATGTAATGGCACGGCAAACAGAAGACCAAGCATTACATACACTTTTTTCACAGAAAACCCTCCTCATTAGACGGTATAGAATGATGAACCAAGTAAAAAATAAGAGCTCCAAAAGCTTTTACTTATGGAGCTGGAGTGTTTATTGTTTTGGCTGTTGAGGATTATTATGAATAACTTGGTTGAACTCTGCTGAGTATTCTTCCCGATCATTCTTTTTATGTGTATCCTCTTTCTTTTTCTTTTTAAAGCTTGTTTTTCTTTTCTTCGCCATTGCTTACACCTCCAAATAATAATTAGCTTTTTTTATTGGATTGTTGATTTTTATCATGATTCGTTTTATTGTTTTTATTTTTGGCTTTCGCATCAAATTCTGCCGAGAACTCCTCATTCAAGTTGTCATTCGGGTTGTTATTATTACTATTACTTCTATCGAGGTCTTTGCTTTTGTAGGTGCCAAAAGGATTATGCGTTCTGGCATTCATTGTTTTTTTGCTGTTTTTATTATTTCGGTTGCCCACAGATATCACCTCCTATCTATAATTTGCTCAGGTACTACCGTTTATATGAGGTCTTTTTTTCGGGCATTTTTGTAAAAAAAAATGAACACCACTAACGCCAGTTAGTCATGTTCATTCTTATTTTTTAGACAATTGTATATTCCGTTATATTTAGTAATGCTCCCACAGCTCCAGAAAAGCCATGATCATTAATAAAGACAGGTGTATGCTTTTTTGTTCGTGTATAATTGGCAATTACGCGGGTAAGATGCTCATTATTGCTGAGAGTCGATCCAATATAGACGATATGCTGTGTATTTTTTTCCTCAGCATATTGAATACTTAATGTTGTAATCACTTCGCCAACAAGTCCCTGGACAGTGGCAATAATATCCTCAGCAGGATGCTTCAATGATTGTGTAATACCTACTTTACCAAAATTACTAGCCGTTAAATGACCATCAATCGGTGTGTCCATTCCTTGATAAATGTCCTTTACCAATAAATCGATACTTTCTCGATTACCGTTAGCAGCCATTTCACGAATTTCATTATAGTCTGTAATGCCTGTTGTAAGCGCTGACAATCCTATTAATGTACCGCCACCAACGCCTGTCCCACCAACGCGTATATGTGTATTATCTTCCATATAATGTATAGAAGTTCCTGTTCCGATATTAGTAATCATACTACGTTCAAACAAGTAGCCTTCTTTATTTAATAAAAAACGAACACCTTTTAATGTAGCTTCAAATTCTACTATATAATGAATCGATTTCATCATTTTAATGACATCAAGTAATTGTTCTGTACGTCCCCCCGTCACACCAATATCCTCAATATCTGGATGGTCAATAATCCAATTTTTCACAGATAGCAAATCATTTGACGGGAAGGTTGTTAGAATAAGTTCATTGTCTTCATCTAAAAAAGCAACCTTTGTCAATGTGCCACCTGCATCAATACCTATAGCCTTTGGCATACTATTCTCCTTTGTGTTTATTACGTAATCTCATCTACCTAATGACCATTACGCTAGTAGTCAGGCAACTATTTAAGTTTCATGCCTTCATTGGTGTCAAGGATTTTGCAAGGAGTTTTTGTGTGCCAAAACCCTGACTAACTAGTTAATATACGAAACCATAATGCTTCGTACAGTCCCCCAAATCTTGTAATGACATTTTCGCCCTTTCTAAACTTTAACGCTGTTGAAATGATTGTGCAATAACTTCATAAACAATCATGAAAAAAACACGAAAATTATCAAAATTTTTCTAATCAACAGCGGAATCTTGACGAATTATAATACTTTAACATCATTCTACTAAAAAAACAAAAAAAGTGAAAATGCACTGCTTGAACACAGGCATTTCCACTTTCTTATTCTTTAGTATTAATTAACGAGCTGAATAACCACCATCAATAACTAATTCAGCACCTGTAATATAAGACGCTTCATCGGATGCTAAAAATAAGATGGCATTCGCTACTTCTTCTGGTTGACCAAGACGTCCCATTGGCGTAGTTTTTACTAACATATCCATAGCTTCTTTTGCTTCCGATAATTTTGCTGTCATCGGTGTTTCAATAACACCTGGGAATACCGTATTGACACGAACATTGAAAGCACCAAGCTCGGAAGCTGCTGCACGAGCGATTGCACGTAAAGAACCTTTAGATGCCGTATATGCATTGAAGCCTGCACCAATAATCGCTGTGTAAGATGATGTATTAACGATAGAACCCTTTCCTGCTTCCTTCATATAGTTAGCTGCATGTTTTATGCCAAGGAATGGACCAAAAGCATTGATATTATGCATGATTGTCCAGTCCGCTTGTGTAATTTCATCTGGACCTTTTTCGGAAGAAATACCAGCATTGTTAATTAAAATATCAATACGGCCATATTTTTCGACAATCGCTTTTGTCACTTCTGCCCAGTTTTCGTCAGAAGAAACATCTAATTTCATACCCTCTACATTTTCTAGCTCTGAAATTTTCGCTAGGTTCTCCTCGTTAATATCCGCTGCAATGACTGTAGCCCCTTCTTGTGCAAACAATTTTGCCATCGCTGCCCCCATTCCAGATGCTCCACCTGTAATCATTGCGATTTTATTATTTAAACGTCCCATTACTTTATACTTCCTCTCACTTGAAATTTGTCTGTCGTACTAGTATAAACCGACACGTTTAGACCACAATAAAGGTATAGGTTTAAATAGTTTACTATTAAACTATATCATTTTTAGTAACCGTTTTCAAAGAATATCTCCATAATCATGAACAATCTGTTTTATCTTTCCCCATTTTTACGATACGATATACTATAGATGTGGAACCATTTGAACGGAGGAATACAAGTGAAAGATCAAAAAAGACTTTATAAAGAGGCGATGCAAGTTTTAAAAGACACAAGTCGTACTTTTTATATACCTATCACTTTCTTAAAAAATGATTTAAAGGTATCGGTAGCAGCTGCCTATTTAGCAATGCGTGCCATTGATGAAATAGAAGATCATGAACAGCTTTCCAATGATGTGAAGTTTGATTTATTATCAGCAACTAGCGACCTTTTAAAGGACACATTTAATGATGAGGCGTATCAAGAATTGTTAGCGCCTTATGCGGCACAGTTACCTGAGGTAACCCTTCGCTTAGCAGATTGGCTAACATTCTGCCCTGAGGAATCACGAAAAATTGTCCAAGCCTCTACAAGTGAAATGGCCCTTGGTATGGCGAAGTGGTCTAAAGCGAATTGGCAGGTGCAGACACGCGAGGATTTAGATGATTATACATACTACGTAGCAGGGCTTGTTGGGACAATGCTGTCTGAGCTTTGGGCGTGGGGTGCAGACATTCAAACAGATCGAGATTTAGCAATTGGCTATGGCCGAGGTCTCCAGGCTGTCAATATTTTACGCAATCAGCATGAGGATCTAGATGAGCGTGGCGTAAGTTTCGTTCCTGACGGCTGGACACGCGAGGACTTATTTGCTTATGCAGAGGAAAACCTCGCAAAAGCTGATCTTTATATGAAAGATATTAATAAACGCACCGTATTATTATTCTGTCGATTACCACTTGCATTAGCGCATAAAACATTGAAAGCCATGCAAGATGGTCGTGAAAAAATTACACGAACAGAGGTTGAACAAACGGTCGAAGAGGTACAGGCTGACTGATGAGTGGCCTACTTTTCTAGCATGACCCAATAAGATGCACAACCTATAAAACCCCTGTATGAGAATTTTCTCGTACAGGGGTTCCTTTTTGAGCAACACTTATTATATAAAGGTTTGTGTTACACAAAGGGCAATAGCTAGTTTCAGATTTTTTATAATGAAAAAACTCCATAGAAATCCCCCATTTGTAAGCTTTTTTGGCTTGCACAAAGCTTCTATGCACAACAAAAAAGCTTACAAAATACTCCCCACAGATAAACAGATGTTTTTATCTGCCTACCTAATAGGGAGCATCTTACACGCTTAGGGGTTTCTTTGCTTAAATAGTAGCAAGAAGCTGCACAATAATTTCATAGCTAAAAAAGACTGAAAGCATTGTTAACAATGTAAACACTACTTTTTCAACTTTACTACCTGTTTTTGTAGTAAGTGGTAAACGCACCGAAATGGATACTGGGAAAAATAGCTTAACACCCTTTTTGGTCCCCATATCCAGTAAAACATGACTTGCCATCCCTAATAAAATACCTATTGTAATGGATTTATACGGTATAAATGTATGTAGTAGCATCCCAATCAAAAATAAAAACAGTAAACTATGTGTAAAGGAACGATGTCCAAACAACGAATTAACCATTTTTGAAATGATGGGAAGCTTCCTTCCGATTTTGCTACCACCATGGCAAATATCTGGAAGTAATGCACCGATAACGCCTGCCCCTACCAAAACAAGCGGATTATCATTAGAAATTTGTGCAAAGGCTAGACTTGCTGTAATGCCCCCAACAATATGGGTATTCCCTTGCATAAATTACTTCCACCTTTCTTACGCAGTTTGCGAACCTTCTTAATGTAACATACATATGCCCAAAAGGGAACATACATTCCGAACGTACGATCTAAAATATTTTCATCCAATAATTGTATAGCCATAAAAAATATGGTTAAAAATAAGAATGGAGGTTATTTATGAAAGCGTATAGAGGACTACTACTTATTATTTTGGCGATGGGAAGTAGCGCATGCCTTTGGTATTTTGCTACACCGCTGACACCCATTCATCCACTGAACAAGCTTGCCCATATTATTGGGGGTTTAGCGATTACAGGACTCTTCCTTGTATTTCTTTTCTCTACAAGAATGAAAATATTAGAGCGCTGGTTCCATGGGCTAGAGCGCCTAAATTTTTATCATAAAGTTTTGGCCATGTTTTCACTTGCGTTCATCCTTATCCATGGACAATTGCAAAAGATGGTTCCAGATGAAGATCTGCCACAAACATCTTTTCGTGAATGGGCGAAAGAGCTTGGTGAGCTCGCACAATATGGCTTTATTATTCTGATCGCCCTCGCATTCCTAGCAAAATTTTTAAAATATGAGCATTGGCGCTGGCTACACCGCTTATTGCTGCTCCCTTATACATTGGGCATTTACCATACTTATTTTTCGAGCGAATATGATTTATTACAGCCTTCAGCATTAAGTATTTTCACAGCTCTTACGGCAACCATTGGCTTTATGTCTGCCCTGTATATGATGACCATGTATCAAGATATGTTCTTCCCATATAACGGAACTATTTCCAACTTTCAAAAACTGAATGCCCATGTTATCGAATTAGAGCTAACCCTCACGAAAAAACTTCATTACCGCCCTGGACAATTTCTCTTTCTAAAAATCTTTCAGGAAGGTATTGAAAAAGCACCACACCCCTTCACTATTTCTGGTGGTCATGGAGAAAAAATTAGGGTGACGATTAAAGCAGTCGGCGATTTTACTAAGCAGGTCTACAATGAAATACAAGTGGATACCCCTGTTGCCATTGATGGTCCTTTTGGCCATTTTGACTTTGCCAAAGGAGCCAATCAACAACTTTGGATTGCTGGGGGCATTGGCATTACGCCATTTATCGCCTATTTGCAAACAAAGCCAACCGAGAAAATCGATTTATATTATTCCTTTCATGGTGTAGATAATATTGTTTATAAAGATTATTTACTGAATTATGCGCAATCCAATGAGCAATTTACGGTCACTTTTATAGATACAACTCAGGTGGAAAGACTTTCTTTTGACCAGCTGACCATACCAGCTCATACAAGTATTTATCTATGTGGACCCGAAAAAATGATGAAGCACTTCAAATCGTCCTCTCCTACTAGCCATATAGAATGGGAGGCATTTAAATTAAGATAGTGAGGGTTGCCCTTCAGACTGTAGACAAGCTCAAAAAAGCTGAGTGGATCTATAGTCTTTTTTAATAATTATCACTACGGCTGGACAGTTTCGAGCTGCATCCCTCTCTTCACTTTCACATAGAAAATATCCCCTCTATCCACGACCCCAACACCCACTTTCCCGCAGGATTCGTCGTCCTTCGTTCGAATACATATTTTCTAAGACCAAAGATAGATTCTATCAAAAGCATGAAAAATGCAGTTATTGCTTCTTACAAATTTTGAGCTTGATGCGTCATGACATTTAGGCGATCACCACCTCATCGAAAATCCTATCTTCAAGACTCTTTAATTCGAGCAATTTACTTGGAATTTGAAATCATTTATCGTATAGTAAAAACGCATCTTATAATGAAGGAGTCAAAATAAATGACAGTGACAAAAAGCGATTTAAATAAAGTTATGCATGACCGTAAATCTGTTCGTAAATACGACGAAAATTATAAAATTCCTCAAGAACAACTAGAGGAACTACTAATAGAAGCCACTTCTGCACCATCTTCAAGTAACTTACAGCCATGGCGCTTTATAGTTATTCAAGATGAGGCAATGAAAAAAGAGTTACGTGCCATTGCTAACAATCAAGAGCAAGTGGAAACTTCCTCAGCTGTTATTGCTGTCCTAGGCGATACAAAAATGTACGAAAATGCTGAATCGATCTTTACAAAAAATTTCGATCTTGGATATATTAATGAAGCAACAAAGGATTTAATGATTAATAATTCTATGAACTTATATTCTCAGCTTCCTCAGGAGGTTTTAAAGAATATCGTTACATTTGATGCGGGTCTCATTTCCATGCAAATCATGCTTTTAGCAAAAGACATGGGCTATGATACAGTACCAATGGGCGGGTTTAATAAAGAAGCCTTCGCCAAACATTTTGAATTAGCGGATCATATTGTACCCGTTATTTTAATTGCGATTGGTAAAGCAGCAGCCCCTGCCTATAATTCTTCACGAATTGAGCTAGAGCATATCGCCAAATTTATGTAATACATGTAAAATTGTCACCTTTCTATATGGGAAGGTGATTTTTTTCTGAATAAAATGGCATGTCAGATGCCACTACAAACATAGGATAGTAATGTTTGTGAGCAGTACAAGGTAAAAAACTTTAAAAATGATTCTCCTAAACTATCATATTCATTTTCCCAAGGGTATTTTTTGCATTTCTTTCATTCATTACTCAAAAAATCATCATAAAAGAATGAATAAAAAATTTCTTTCTAGTACATTTATGCCGTTTCTACTAAAATTTACATATAAATGGTTGTAGATTAAACATAATAGGATTGGTATCATTAGGAGGTATTTTCTTAAGAAGGGAGGTTTTTCTGATGGACTATAATTATTATAACTCTGATTTGGATGCAGCCATGGGAGGCTTATTTATTATCCTAATTTTAGCATCTCTTGTTCTTGGGCTAATCGCCTACATTATTAGTGCACTCATTTATTTTATGACATCTAAAACAAATGGTTTTGGAGATGTAGCCTATATTGCTTGGATTCCTATCATTAATGTATACAGCCTTTTCCTACTGACTGCCGGTGGAGATAATCGAGAAACGATTCGTGCAACAGCTCTAAAAAATACCCTTATTTATGCAGGCTTGATTATCGTTTCGTTTATACCAGTTATCGGTTTCCTCGCATCTCTAGGTATGGTGGGCTTTACATTGTATTTCACATATCGCCTATTCTATCGCTGGTGTGGTGAAACTGGTAAGGCTGTACTTTACACGATTCTAATGGTTATTACAGGCGGGTTGTTCTTTGCTATTTACGGTTTAATGCGCATGAACAGACCATTCGCTGCCTAGTTCACTATCCTAAAACCTCTTTAAGTCTTCAGACTAAAGAGGTTTTTTGGCATATTTTCACACAATAATCCCGCATAGATTTAGGAATACCTTTTAATGCTAGGGTGCCATTATAGATTAAATATCGAATTCTATATTCTAAATAAAAGATGTTTGGCGGTTCCTCCATTCTAGCCAGTAGCTCTAAAAGAAATGTCCCAGTTTGAATAAAATCCACATGTCCCTGTTCCTGATGCACCTTGGTCTCCTTTTCAATTTATAGTATCATGACAATCTCTTCCATTATTTAATAAAAAAGCAGCTAGCCCCTACAAGAAGTATGTTATTATTATAGTTAGAAAATTTCGAATTTCTGTCAAGTAAAGGGGATAGATAATATGTATGAAAATATTTTAAGACATCCAGGGCCAACACCGATTCCAAAGAGAGTTCAACTAGCGATGAGTCGAGATATTTTTAGTCATCGAAGTCAAGAATTTGTGGAATTATACCGGGAGACGATTGAAGCCGTAAAGCCTGTCTTTGGCACGACACAGGACATTTTACTCTTGCCATCAGGCGGGACAGCTGCACTTGAAGCTGCGGCAGTCAATACGGTTGCGGCTGGTGAAGAAGTTGTGGTCATTACTGTTGGGGCATTCGGTGACTATTTCGTTTCCATTTGTGAGCAATATGGCTTCCATGTACATAAGCTTGAAAAAGAATGGGGGCAAGCTTGCACACCTGAGGAGCTACGAGCATTTTTACAGCCATTACAAAAAATTAAAGCAGTTTTCGTCACATATAATGAAACATCTACAGGCATTTTAAATCCAGTCGCTGAATTAGCACAAGTGATTCATGACGAAACAGATGCTCTCGTTATCGTGGATGGCGTAAGCTGCATCGGCGGCGCGCCGGCTGAAATGGATTCTTGGGGTATTGATATTCTCGTGACAGGCTCTCAAAAAGCGATGATGCTTCCGCCTGGACTCTCTCTTATCAGTGTGAGCGAAAAAGCTTGGCAAGTCATTGAAGACAATCGAACGCCAGCATATTATTTAAATCTATTAAGTTATCGTAGTTGGGCAGAAAAGGGGATGACGCCAAATACTCCTGCTATCACGCTGATTGATGGCCTGCATGAGGTTTGTCAGCTAATTGAACGGGAAGGCGGCTTCTCACAGACCATTGCTCGTCACGAGCTGATGAAAAACATGGTACGTAGTGCTATGAAAGCTTTACACATCGAGCTCTTAACGGAAGAGCAATACGCCTCCCCTACCATTACAGCGATTAAGGCACCAAAGGGTATTGAGCTTGGTGAATTTTTAATGCACCTTAAGCAGCAATACCACTTAGATTTTGCAGGTGGTCTTGGTCATCTACAAGGTAAAATTTTCAGATTCGGCCATATGGGCTATTGCTTCCCGAGTGATATACTACAAGCCGTATCCTTATTGGAGGCGGCGCTCCAAGACTTCGCTTATGACTTCCAGCCAGGCGCAGGCGTCCTTGCAGCTCAAGAGGTATATTTAGCAGCTCAACGTAAAGCATTGCAACGTTAATAAGAAAACAGGTGAAGAATTTTTCTTCACCTGTTTTTGCTCTTTCGAATAACTTGATTGGGGCAAGACCTTCCCTGTTCGAACAATAAGTAGCATCATTTTCAATCTAAATCTCTGCTCTTAGCCAAATACGTAGCACGCATGCTGTCTGGAACCATGCTGCCACCTGTTGCCCACACAAGATGGGTTGCCTGCGCCATATGCTTTGTTAGTTCGCGCTGAGCTAAAAAGTGTTGACCTTTTTGGGACAAGCGAATAGCGCCAAACATTCCTGCATGTGCAGATGGCTCTAAAAATAGTTTTTCGCTATCGATAGCTAAACCTAAAGAGGTAAACAGCTCTTCATCTGTCACTGTATAGCAGCCACTGATATACGTCTCCATTACTTTTCCTACAAACTTGGAGGGGCGACCCACTGCAAGACCATCTGCTTCGGTTTTATTATCTAATTCTATATCCTCTACACTGATAGCATCATGAAGTCCAGTCATTAAGCCTAGCGTCATACAAGGTGAGGCAACAGGTTCTGCGAAGAAAATATGCACATGTTCGCCAAATATTTCTCGTAATCCGTAGGCAACACCGCCTGGTCCTCCCCCTACCCCACACGGTAAATACACGAACAATGGATGTGTGGCACTGACTCGGATGTTGTTGTTTTCTAATTGCCCTTTTAAACGCAATGCTGCAACTGCATAGCCTGCAAATAGATCCTTTGAATTTTCATCATCAATGAAATGACACATAGGATCTAATTCTGCTTCTTGACGCCCCTGTTCAACGGCAACACTGTAATCAGCCTCATATTCAACTACCGTGGCACCTTTCTCTCTAAGTAAAGCTTTTTTCCATTCCTTGGCATCACTCGACATATGTACAACGACATTAAAGCCGAGCTTCTTGCCTATAATGCCGATACTTAAACCTAAATTTCCTGTAGAGCCAACCGCAATGGTATATTGCTGAAAGAAGGACTGAAACTCCGTTGATGCTAATCGCTCATAATCATCTGTTACTTGAAGCTGCCCACTTGCTAATGCCAGCCTTTCAGCATGCTTTAAGACCTCATAAATGCCTCCCCGTGCTTTGATGGAGCCTGAGATAGGTAGAGCATGATCCGATTTTAAAAGCAACTGACCTTCTATCAACATACCGTATTTATTTTCAAGCGCGCTTTTCATAGCAGGAATTTCTAGAATATCTGATTCAATTAATCCACTACTTTCCTCAAGCTCAGGGAATGCCACTTGTAAATATGAAGAAAAGCGTTGTAACGTTTCCTCTGCCTCCTTTACTTCTTGCATAGTAAAGAGCGATGTTTCCGGCTGTTTCACCCAATTTGTATTTTCCCAAAGTACAGTATCTGTAGCTGCCATCAATTTTAACTGTGGAAATTGCTCTAAAAGATCATGCTTACGTTCATTTTTCACCTGTAGAGTCCTCCATTTTTTGTGCAAAAATCGCTCGTTCACAAATTTGTCGAAATTTCATTTCAAACGAAATATTGTTTTCTTGTGTCCTTTTTTTAGGGCCCTTGGTGCGTCCACCTGCTCGTCGAATTTTTTGACCGACATGGCGCATATCGAGCAGGCGTTCGATATTTTCATTAGACATTTCTCGTCCATTTTGATCAATTGGATACCCTCCTCTTGCTAAAACCATTGCCGCTAGCCCATAATCCTGTGTTATGACAATATCGTGTTTTGAAAGCGCGTTCACTAGCGTAAAATCAACCGAATCAGGACCTTTCGGCACCATAATTGTTATTACATTATCACGTTCTACACGATGGGATGTATCGCAAAATAAGATAGTTTCAATCTCAAACTCAGATGATACAGATAGCGCCAAATCCACTACTGGACAGGCATCAGCGTCTATAAGAACCTTCACAATAAGGCATCATTCCTTTCTAATAATTAGATGAATACTATCACCTAAAATTATTCTAAAATATCATTTTCCCGACCCGTCTTGCTCAATTTTTCACAAACTAAAAAAGTATTTTATTGAATAGTTTGAAAAATAAATATACGATACACCTATCAACTAAATGGGGGTTTTTACTATGACAATCACAACTGTTAGCAATGAACAATTAGCTAAAGAATACGTAGATGGCGTATTCGAGCAACTCAAACAACAGAACTGTCATCAAGCGGAGTTTCTACAAGCAGCTGAAGAAATTTTCATTTCATTAGTACCTGTATTCGTCCAACATCCTGAATATATTAAGGCTAATATTTTATCTCGTATTGTTGAGCCTGATCGCATCATTTCGTTCCGTGTTGCTTGGCAAGATGATACGAACCAAGTGCAAGTAAATCGCGGGTATCGTGTACAATATAGCAATGTCATGGGTCCCTATAAAGGCGGCCTACGCTTCCACCCTTCGGTAAATGAATCCATTATTAAATTCCTAGGCTTTGAACAAATTTTTAAAAACGCTTTAACAGGGCAACCAATCGGTGGTGGTAAAGGTGGGTCTAACTTTGATCCGAAAGGTAAGTCAGATTCAGAAATCATGCGTTTCTGCCAAGCCTTCATGACTGAATTATACCGTCATATTGGTCCAGATGTCGATGTTCCTGCTGGTGATATTGGTGTAGGTGCTCGTGAAGTAGGTTATTTATGGGGACAATATAAACGTCTAACTAAAGCTAGTGAATCAGGTGTATTAACTGGGAAAATCCCTGGCTATGGTGGGTCCTTAGCACGTAAAGAGGCAACAGGTTATGGTACAGTTTATTTCGTCAATGAGATGTTAAAAGATGCGAACGATTCATTTGCAGGAAAAACAGTGGTTGTTTCTGGTTCTGGAAATGTTTCGACGTATGCGATTGAGAAAGCACAACAATATGGCGCAAAAGTAGTTGCTTGCTCTGATTCCGCAGGCTATATTTATGACCCAGAAGGCTTAGATTTAGATGTCATTAAAGAAATTAAAGAAGTTAAAGGTGATCGTATTTCAACTTACGTAAGTTACCGACCAAATGCTACTTTTACAAATGGCTGCACTGGCATTTGGACGATTCCTTGTGACATTGCTCTACCATGTGCTACTCAAAACGAAATTAATGGTGAGTCAGCTCGTACATTAATTTCTAATGGGGTCAAAGCAATTGGCGAAGGTGCCAACATGCCATCTGATCTTGAAGCAATTAATGAATTCTTAAATGCTGGTGTATTGTTCGGACCAGCAAAAGCAGCGAATGCTGGAGGAGTTGCTGTATCTGCTCTTGAAATGGCACAAGATTCAAGTCGCGTATTTTGGTCATTTGAAGAAGTAGATGCGAAACTTCATCAAATTATGAAAGATATTTATTCAGATAGTAAAGCTGCTGCTGAAAAATACGGCTTCCCTGGCAACTTAGTGATGGGAGCAAACATCGCTGGCTTTATTAAAGTGGCAGATGGAATGCTGGCTGAAGGCATTTATTAATAACTGCCCTAGCTATCTAGCATAAATCCTCCAGCGTGTTTACGAAGCATTTCAAAAACACAAGGTGATGACGATTATTCGTTATCACCTTGTGTTTTTATTGTAAATTAGCAATAATCGATAGAAACAAACACATAAAACGAACAATTTCAATATTAAATATTTAAAATATTCGTGTTATAATTTTAGAGTACTATGAATATTGGAGGTATTTTTGTGGAATTAATGTATACAGGGAAAACGAAGAATGTGTTCAAATTAGAAGATGGTCATTATTTATTAAAATTTAAAGACGATGTAACAGGCGAAAACGGCGTGTTCGACCCAGGCGCTAATACGGTCGGCTTAACAATTGATGGTGCTGGCTTAGCGGGTTTACGCCTAACTTCTTATTTCTATTCTAAATTAAATGAACAAGGTGTTCCTACTCACTATGTAAATGCCAACTTTGATGATGCAACAATGACTGTAAAACCTGCAACAGTTTTCGGAAACGGTTTGGAAGTAATTTGCCGCTTTAAGGCTGTTGGCTCCTTCTTACGACGGTACGGTGCCTATGTGAAGGAAGGCCAAGATCTTGATGCATTTGTGGAAGTTACCATTAAAGATGATGATCGCCAAGATCCTCCAATCTCTGAAGATGCATTAGCTATGTTAAACCTGTTAACACACGAAGAATATGCCATTTTAAAACAACGTACAATTGAAATTTCTAAGTTTGTTGGAACTGAGCTTGCTAAAAAGGGCTTAACGCTTTTTGACATTAAATTGGAATTTGGCCGTGATGCCCAAACTAACGAAATTTTATTAATCGATGAAATATCTGGTGGCAATATGCGTGCTTACAAAGGTGAGCAATACATTGAACCATTAGAGCTTGAAAAAATGATGTTAAGTCACTAATAAGAGTCGCCTTTGTGCGGCTCTTTTGTTATGAAAATAACTTATTTTTACTTTCTACGAAACTTTTCACTGTATCACTCGTATACTAACTATGCGTAACATGCAATTATTCTATTATTTTGGAGGTAATTTGATGGAAAACTTTAATGACACACAGAAAGAAGAAAGGCCAAAGGTGAACCCGTTTATATCTGTTTGGTTACATCCAAAGCAAACCGCTCGCTATATGATTAACGAAAAATCAATCGGCTTTGCTATTTTGATTATGTCCATCGGTTATATCGGTTCTATCATGTCAGGGCTGACGGATTCGGAGTTTTTCACTGATCTTTCCCCTTGGTTATTGGCTTTACTGTGTGTAATTTTTGCTCCAATCGCTGGGATTATTGGGACAGCTATATCCGCTCTGATTACATGGCTATTTGGTAAACTATTTAAGGGTACTGGCACGTATTCAGACTTATTTAAAGGGCTGAGCCTTACAGCTGTACCATTTATAGTGCTTATTCCATTTTATTTAATATGGTTATTCACGTCACCAGAATCTTTACTAGATCCAAACTTTATGGGCTCACTGCCATGGGTTTTTTGGCCAGCTATTTTAGCTTCTATTGTTGTAACTATTTGGTCTTTCGTCATTTCAGTCGGTGTGGTAGCAGAAGCACACCAAATCTCTAATTGGATGGCCTTTTTCACTATCTTTATTCCTGGAATTATTTTATTCATCTTGTTCTTCGTTCTTTTCTTCATTATTCTCGTTGGGATTATTGGTGTTGGCATGATGTAAAAAAATCTCCCCTCTCATTTAAGAGAGTGGGAGATTTTTTTATAGTTTAAATTGGGCAATCAATGTTTTTAATTCTAAAGCTAATGTTGATAATTGGGCTGATTTTCCCGCCATAACCTCCATTGAGCTACTTGTCTGTTCTGTTGTCGCCGTCGTTTGCTCTACACCTGCCGCAGATTCTTCTGCGACCGCAGCGATTTCTTGAATAGCGCTATTCATTGTTTGACCATCTTCAGTTACTTTTGATAAATTGCTGGAAATCAATTGAACACTTTCTACTACATCATTAATAGAATGGCTAATCGTCGAAAACGTTTCACTCGTAGCTTTAATTTGATTGGTTCCTTCTTTTACTTCCTGATAGCCATCCTCTAATGAGCTCGTAACGACATCAAAATCTTGCTGAATATTTGTGACAATCGATGTAATATCATTGACAGAAAAGGCTACTTGTTCTGCAAGCTTACGTACTTCATCCGCAACTACCGCAAATCCTTTGCCATGCTCCCCAGCTCTAGCAGCTTCAATCGCGGCATTTAAAGCTAATAAGTTCGTTTGATCAGCAATATCTTTAATAACCACCACTAATTTTGAAATTTCCTGTGCTTGAGCATCTAAATTTTTTACTTTCTCTACGGCATTCTGTACAATGCCATCAATTTTACTCATTTGAGAATTCGAAGATGTCATGAGCTGACTTCCTTCATTGGTTAAGCCTAATACTTCAACAGAAGATTGATGAATATGCTCCCCATGCTTATTTGTTTCACGTAAATCCGCAGTAAAACGCTCCATCAAGGACGTTAATTCGTTAGAATGATGGGCTTGTCCCTCTGCACCAGATGCTAATTCATTCATCGTAATTGCTACTTGCTCAGCACCCATATTCACTTCATTAGCTGATTGTGATAGCTCCTTACTGGATGTATTGATTAAATCAGATGCTTGAGCAATATTGTGTATCATGTCCTTCAATTTAGCTTGCATTTGATTCATAGCGTTTGCCAGTTTGCCAATTTCATCTTTTGAGCGAATAGACATACTTTCTTGCGTCAAATCACCCTGCGCAAATCGCTCCATCGCTTGGACCACTCGGTTAATTGGCTTAGCCATACTACTCGCGTATTGCCAAATAACAAATAGCCCGATAATAATAGCCACGCCAATCACAACAAGCGTTAATTTCAAAATACTCTCCGCGGGCTTATTAAAGTCTGCTAAATACGTACTGGCACCAATCACCCATCCCCAATACGGATCCGTTTCTGCATAGACCCCTTTTTCTTCTAGTTGATCAGTATTTGGTAATGGCCACGAATAGGAGGCAAATCCACCACCTTCATTCCCCTTCGCAATGATTTCCTGCATATACTTAACTCCATTGTCATCCTGCTCATCCCAGACATTATTTCCCTCGATATTTGGATGCGCAATAGAGTTCCCCTTTTGGTCCACAACGAAAATATAACCACTCTCACCTAGTTTAATATTTTTATTAATAGGTCGCTTCCCTTCACTATCCATTTCTCCTAAAATAGCGACCTTGACTTTCTCTTGCGCTTCATCTAAAGATAAATTGCCTGCCTCAACCTCTTGATTAAATTGTTCAATCATGGCAATGGTCATTTCCACACTGTTTCTTAAATTTTCTTTTCCCACCGACTCTAAATTTGATTTACTTTGTTGATAGCTTAGATAGCCTAAAGTAATAAGGGGAATCATTAAAAGCAATAAAGAGAAAGCAATCAGCTTGGCTTTAATGGACCGGAATTGAACGAATGTTTTCATGTATTTTATCTCCTCTTTTCTAGAATAAAGACCTATTTTTCTTTTAAAATATTACAATATTATGTATTTATACTTCACAATTATTTGCACAAGTTATTACCTTGTACTCACCAATTTTATTACATAAAAAAACAAACAACAACATTTTTCGAGCAAATTCGATAAAAAATGTAGAAAAGCTTATCTTCGCTTTTCTACATCTGCTGTATTTCAATATCTTTTATTTGTTAAATTGATAGCGCAGTGGTTTGTTGGAATAGTTCCGACACGCCAGATTCAACCGCTGCTCCGCTAACTGCACGAGAGACAATTGCAACGACACGCTCATCCAAAGATTTCGGAACAATATATTCCTCCGCGAGCTCCTCATCACTTACAAGTGAAGCAATTGCTTCCACTGCAGCCAGTTTCATGGTTTCATTGATATCCGTCGCACGTACATCTAATGCCCCACGGAAAATGCCAGGAAAAGCAAGGACGTTATTAATTTGATTGGGATAATCCGAACGACCTGTGCCCATAACTCGTACTCCCCACGCCTTCGCATTTTCATACGTAATTTCTGGATTTGGGTTAGCTAATGCAAAGACCACCGGGTTTTCATTCATAGACACAATATGCGCCTCTGTTAATAGATTAGCTACCGAAACACCGATAAAGACATCTGCACCAACGAGCGCGTCACTCAACGTACCATGTATTTTCTCTGGATTTGTTAAATGAGCAACCGCCTCTTTAATCGGATTCATCCCTTCTTTACGTCCCTCGTAAATTATACCTTTCGTATCACACATCAAAATATTTTTATAGCCCATTTGCACAAGGATTCGCAAAATAGCGATCCCTGCTGCACCAGCGCCATTGATGACAACCTTCATTGTGGCAATATCCTTTTGCACAATACGATTGGCATTAATCATAGCGGCACCTACTACAATTGCTGTCCCATGCTGATCATCATGGAATACCGGGATATCACATTCCTGACGCAGCCGATCCTCAATTTCAAAACATCTAGGTGCTGAAATGTCCTCTAAATTTACCGCCCCAAACGTAGGGGCAAGCGCCTTCACAATGCTGACGATTTCATCCGTACTTTTTGTATCTAAACATATTGGAAAAGCATCAACATTGGCAAAACGCTTTAACAAAATCGCTTTCCCCTCCATAACTGGTAATGCGGCTTTAGGCCCTATATCGCCCAATCCTAAAACTGCTGTACCATCTGATACAACTGCCACCATATTCCCCTTCATTGTATAGTCATAAACCAATGATGGATTTTTTTCAATTTCCACACACGGTGCGGCCACTCCAGGTGAATAAGCAAGACTTAGATCATAAGAATCCTGTACTGGTACTTTTGAAATCACCTCTAATTTACCACTATAGTGTGCATGCATTTCTAAAGCTTTCTTCATGACATCCATTCCATCCCATCCTTTTCTCATTGTTTTTCATTATATTTTAGAATCATATTACTTTGTGAAAATATAGTCAATTAATTTTCTGTCAATTTATTTTTTCTTTCGAAAACGCATTAATAAAAGACTTCATATACATTTTTCTGTCAAATTAAACTTTTCACAATCAATTATTTTGAAATAATTAACATCCTATAATGAGTAATGGAAAATGTACAACTATCGCCTTTCAAGCTGTTCAATATTTCACATAGTATTTTTCTTGTGTAAATGAGAATTTTTTCACAAACTTATGTAAGCGTATCCATTGAGCCAATTGAGTTTGTCACAATTTATCCACATTTTTTCACAAAGTTTTTTATTATTGCTGTTACAGCTTTTAATCCAACAAAAAAGAGCCCTATTGCAAGGACTCCTGTGTAAAATGACGGATAAATGCATTGATTATATGTTTAGAGGACCATTGATCGCCGGACACTTGAACAATGGGATATTCTCGAGGAAAAATACTGGACGTCATCTCCTCTACTGAATAACCTTGTTGAAACAAGTGACGAACCTTCTCTTCCATTTCTTCAATATACGCTATTTTTTCTAGTATTCTATTTCGTCCATTCGCTAAATAGCCTGCATGGCAACAATAAATTTCGTTAAAGTCATAGTTTAATAATTTCTTTAAGGAAGCTAAGGTATGTACAATATTTTCTTCATCGAGTACTACCTTGGTTTTCGTTTGAATGTATAAATCTCCCGTGAACATAGCACCTGTTTGGCGATTATAGAAAGCTAGGTGATCTGTCGTATGTCCAGGTGTTTCAATAACATCCCAGACAGCTGTTTTCGTCTGCAATGTAGTCCCTATCGGCTGCGCTAGAAAAGCTGGCCGCTCCCCCCATAATGCTTGACGGTACAAAGGATAATCCCCATCCTGCGTACAAATCTGAAGAGACTCACCATGAAGATAAATAGGTACATCCCTTTGCTGCTGAAGCCACGCGGCATTACCCGCATGATCCTCATGCGCATGAGTTAAGGCAATTTGCTCTATTGGCAAGTCTTTAAAAAAAGATTGAAACTCCTGTGCCAGCGAATTAGAGCCTGTATCAATTAATAAACCATCCACAAAAAAACTATATACACTCATACCAAAGCCCTGAATTGCTACCTTTCCAAGTGCACATTGTACATCACCATGGTGTTGAACAACTATGCTCGTCTCCCGTTTAAACATCCACTTTCCCCCTTTTAAAAGAGTGTAGCATAAAATGAATGGCGAGTCATTTTGATTTCGATCGGCTGTTGTAAGGGTTGGCTATCCGTTTATTTCAAGCGAGCTAGACGGGAGACGCTTTTTGGCTCTATCCGTCGGTTTTGGCTTTCTATCCGTCACTTTCGCCATCCTATCCGTCACTTTCATCTTTCTATCCGTCACTTTCGCCATCCTATCCGTCACTTTCGGCTTTCTATCCGTCACTTTCGCCATCCTATCCGTCACTTTCATTTTTCTATCCGTCCGCTTCCAGGATTCGAGCCATTAGCAGCTCTACCTACGCATATCAAGCAAACTAGACAGCTCTTTTTCCGCTCTATCCGCTACTTTTGGCTTTCTATCCATCACTTTTGGCTTTCTATCCGTCACTTTCGCCATCCTATCCGTCACTTTTGGCTTTCTATCCGTCACTTTCGCCTTTCTATCCATCACTTTCATCCTTCTATCCACCACTCTCCCTGCTCTATCCGTCACTTCCCCACCTCTATCCACCACTCTCCCCCGCATCAAATCCACCTCTCCACAAAAAAAACGCTCACTAAGGTGAGCGTTTTTACTGTGATTCTTATTTATTCATTTGTACCTTTTTCAACATCATATTGTGTAATCCAATCACTAAAGCTACCTACATATAATTGGATGTTTTCATAGCCTTCATCTGCTAAGACGGCATAGAGTGGGGATGCAGTCACACCACTGCCGCAGTAGACAACTACATGTTCATCTGGTGCCACTTTTTGACGTAATGCATCGTTGGCCTGCAATTGACCGTCTGTCTTTAATTGCTCCCAGTCAAAGTTTTTCGCGGTTGGTATATGGCCAGCTACTTTATCCAATGGCTCGACTTCCCCACGGTAACGCTCAGCCGCACGAGCATCGAGTAACGTCGCTTTCACTTCACCGTCCACAATTGCCTTTACCGCTTGGCGCGGAGCATAAAGCTCATCCTTCCAGACAAAATCAATGAAGGTTGGTGGGTATTTAACGACATCCTTTGTAAACGGAGTTTTCTTTTCCAATGCAGATGCGCCCCCATTAACAATGACCACATTTGGGAAACCAGCATACGTCAGCATCCACCATGCACGTGGAGCAAATGGTGCTGCTCCTTGATCATAGATAACGATTTGGTCTTCATAACGTAGGCCTAATTCTTGAAATACCGATGTCAGTTTTTCTTTGTTCGGCATTGGGTGACGGCCATCTTTACTGTCCATATCAGATAGCTGCTGCTCTAAATCAATATAAATTGCTCCTATTGCATGACCTTCTTCAAACGCTTTTTTTCCAGCTTCCTTGTCTTGTAAATCAAAACGAGCATCGATAAAACGGACACCATCAGACTGAATTTCATCCACTGATTTGAATACTTTTCCCATAGGAATCACCTCATGCGTATTGTAATTGTGCGTAAATCGCTTTCCAAGAAGCTAAACGGCTCTCTTCTTGAAGCGCCAATCTTTCTGTTTCAATTTGCTCAAGCGCTTGATGATAAATATATAAACGTAATTTTTCTGCTTCCTCTGCAATAAACGTAATCGCCCATGTCATGAGAGAAACTTTCTGTGCATCTAAATAATCCTGCGCATCTGGTTTTGTCAATGTTTCTAATGCCTCGCTCAGCTTCACCTTTTCATTCTTCTCAAAGAAAGCTTTTTGATTGCGGAAGTGAGATTTTACGCTCGCATATTTCGAAATCTCACCAAATGGACCTTCAAAATTAAGTAAATTTGGTTCAGACGATTCAAATGCTAAGAACGAGAAGCTACGGTTAAGCTCTTTTAGCTCACGTACTTCATCTTTAAAGCGATGCTGCATTTTCTTGCTAATAAACTGTGATAAACGGAAGTTTGTAACACGCATTTCCTGTGTAAAGTCGAAACGTAAGCTTTGCATGACTTCCTTCAATGCTTGCTCCAATGCCTGCTGTGCTGGCATAGCCGCAAATGTTGAAGGATTATACCCTTCCTTAAAGAATTCAGGGTAACGATAGTAGACACGCTGTAGAACATAATAGAGAAGCTCATCAAGCTCTTGCTTTGTCTCACTTTCCAGCATACTTGTATTCAGCACACTAAACTTCGATTGAACATGTTTTTCAAGTACTGTTAATTCCTCTAATCGCTCATCCTTACGTTTTAGGTTTTCCTCTGTTTGCGCAATTAAATCGGCTAAACGTTGCTCTGTTTTATCAACTTCCTCCGCAAGAGCCTGCACTGCTAATGCACTCAATTCATCATTTAGGAAGGTATGGAAGTCATTTTCAAACGGTGGCATACCAGATGCTAAGTCTGAACCCTCTACCTTTTCATTTAACGCTAGAAGACTTGATACACCATACAGTCTTGGGAATCGAATTCCAAAACGCTGTAATTCTGAACGAACATAGCCTTTTACATCTTCCTGCTCCTCATCTGTTGTCGCTAAATCAATAGCATTTACAATAAAGAACATTTTATCCAATTCAAATGCATCTTTTACACGACCAAGCTGAATTAAAAACTCACGGTCCGCTTTGGCAAATGCATGATTATAATACGTAATAAATAGGATGGCATCCGCATTCCGAATATATTCAAAAGCTACACCTGTATGTCGAGCATTAATGGAGTCTGCTCCTGGCGTATCCACCAATGTAACGCCCATGCGCGTTAATGGACTATCATAATAGAAGTCGATATTGTCCACAAAGCATGATTTATTTTCTTGCGCAACAAATTTTTCAAATTCAACGCGGTCCACTCGAATAATAGTTCCAAGCTCAGACTTGAACGTTGGATACCCCTCTTTATAGGCACGAATAAATGATTTGTGCACATTTAAACGCTCATCTGTTAACTGTACAGCAAGCCCTTCGTCAGCACGATTATATGCTTCCTCCAATGAATGGACGGATAAGCCAATCGCGGCATACGACCCTTGAATATCCTCTAACATTTGTTCAGCTGTTTTAAGCAGGACATCGGCCGTTTCATGAGGATGCTCTGGTGTAACTGGACGAATTTTATTGATAGCTGCGGTTGTTGGGTTTGGCGATACAGGTAATACCTTCGCTCCCATTAATGCATTCGAGAAGGAGGACTTCCCAGCACTAAAAGCCCCAAACAAAGCAATCGTAAAGTCTTTTTTCTGTAGACGTTCTACTTTATTTTCTAGATATTGAGCAACTTCAGCAAAACCTTGTACTTCTTTTACAGCATTGGCGGTATGCAGAGCACGATTAATCACACCATCGATTGGCAGACTCGTCGCACTAACAGTTTGCTGCGCTTCTTCTTGCTGAATGACTTGTTCCTTTGGTTGTAGCATGGACTCATCAAACAAACGAATCTCTGCTAAGTCCTGTTTAAAGGAATTTTCCCAATTTGTTAGCTGCTCATTCGCAACTTTGCGGATTTCATTGCTCGCTTGATGCATAATGCTCGCACTATATTGTTGGTAGCCTTCGATTTCAAGTACAGCCTTAATAGCATCCACTTTATCCTGCATGCCTGCCATTTTCAACTTCGAAGGAGCCGCTGTTTCGGTTGCCACTGCTTCTAATGTTGTCGCTTGTGCTTTTTTCCAGCTATCTGTTTCCTGAATAAAATAGCGCTTTGTTGCCTCTGCCACACGGTTGGCAAAGTTTAATACTGCATCACCTGTTAACAATGCTCCTGTTTGAACTTGCTGTTCAATTAATGCAAAAGGTAAGTCAAATGGATAAGCGTCAATAGCAGACGCACGATCTTCATTTAAGGCACCGACGTCCTTCAGTGCATATTTCATAAGACCCTTTAAATGCCCTGTAATTTGCGAATGGACAACATTTTGATAGGCACTATAAGCATCTTCTTTACGACGGTTTCGCTCTTCCTCTGTTTTTTTCTTCGCCGTAAAGAGCCCTCCTACCTTAAAGCCCTCCTGCATACTTTCTAAATAAAGACGTAAGCGATCACGTAAGTCAGCTGGCATAATAGCAGCATTGGCAAGCAATTCTTTTCGCTGCTCCTCAAATGTTTCGTTCCATGCCTCGACAGAGAACAGCTCTACCTGACGATTTAACTTGTTGTATTGCTCTAAAATATCTTGGTGGTTTGCCCAGTCATCTGCACTTAACATTTCTTCATCTAACGCTAGACGATCCTCTTTTTCTTCCATTAAATAATGGTCATGCTCGCTTTGTAATAAACGCAATGTATTGGTTGCTGTTTGGACAAGCTGATCCTGCCAATCGTTCATACTATCCATCACAATTTTCTTCACGGCTTCAAAATCGTTATGTGGGTGTTCAGGCTCTCTCAATGATGTGAAAAATACACCTTTCGGCACAACGCCCCACGCCGCAAAGGAATTATGAACAGTTGCTTTAAACTCTTCAAAGCTCAACTCATTTTCTTTATGCTTATCAATCATATTAACAATCAAATAAACATTTGGATTATATTTCATTAATTGCTTCGTGAATTGGAAATTCAACTCCGATTGCACATGGTTGTAGTCCATTGTATAGAATACGATATCGGCAATATGGAGCGCAGATTCCGTCGACATGCGGTGTGCATCATCTGTGGAGTCTACTCCAGGTGTATCCATCACGGTAACGCCAAACGGTAGTGTTGACGCACTATGACCAATTTCAATTTGAGATACCAAATCCCCATTTTTACTAAGCTCTTTGACCGTTTTAAAATCATAGCCTGCCTCAAATTTAACAGGCTTTTCATTGTGCATATAAACAATCGCAAAGTCTTCCTCCGATTTATGCACTTTTACGATATTTGCACTTGTTGGAATCGGACTTGATGCTAATAAATTCTCGCCAGACAGCGCATTAATCATACTCGACTTCCCGGCAGAGAAATGGCCTGCAAACCCAATCACATACTCTTTTTGCTGAATTTTTCGGGCAAAAAGTGATGTTTTATCCATGCGCTCCGAATCACCATTATGCTGATATATTATGTATTGCAAAGCGGCTTGCTTTAGTAGCCCCTCCAATTGTTGATCAAAATCTTTCATGAAACCAGTAACCCCTTTTTCGTTAATTATTCATAATTAGTATTCTACCTTATTCAACTAGCAAAGTATAACACTAATTTACGGTAAAAAGCATGTATGCCAACGCTTCTATCCAACTAGCATTTATAAAAAAAGCATGGTTGTCTGAAATAATCTTTATCGAATGATAGATGCTCAACTAGATTGAATTTTATTTTCTTCATATTTTATAGTAACTGAATTCGGGGCAAAGGTTAAATTTACAAGAATGGAGTGTGATAACACATGGTCAACCCTAAGCATGGTCAAATCAGTAATAAAAGCTGTGATTGTAACAATGAGGATCGATTTATTTGGCCCCGTATAAAAGCCTCTTACGGTCCAATCGTCCCTCCCACCGAAGTTGTCCCAGATGGAGTAGTCATTCCAACGATTAATAGATATTTTTACATTTTAACAAGCGATCTTGATTTAACAAACGGAGCAATCCTACCCGCTACTCTCTTTTGGAATGATCAGACAGATCCCATTACTGAATTCGTGATTTTTTCACCAAATGGCTATATCAATTTGTATATTAATGCTGTTATGCAAGAGGGCGGTATTTATTCCCTATCAAACACGGCCTTAACCATTACTCCCTACGATGGCACATTATTTAGAGGAACACCCATCATAATTGAATCATTAGGCTTCACCCTAAAATAAAGACAATAAAGGGAGTAAATGAATAGCATTTCTATATTTGTTGACGTGCTGCAAACAGTAGGTTTTCTTATAACTTTCATCTCAAAAAGCACCAATACATGTAAAAAAACTACGAATGTATCGGTGCTTCTGTATTCTTATTACGATATTGCCACTTTTACTTTTATTTCTTACATATTAGGTTACCCGTTACTTGGTTTATAATGGATAGTTTCTCAGTTTTTGAGGTTTCTTGAAAGCTACTTTACAGGTTTACTTGCTGGCCCACTCACTTTATTTTTATCGTCCTTCAACCCTAGCGCAGCATCAAGTTGCTTCATCGCTTCTTCTTTCGTTAGCGTACCCGCCTCTACTTGATCAAAAATGGCCTGCACCTTTTCTTTTGAAATTTCATCAGCGTTCGATGGTTTACTTGTAGCTTTTTTATCTCCATCCAGCCCTAGCGCAGCATCAAGTTGCTTCATCGCTTCTTCTTTCGTTAGCGTACCCACCTCTACTTGATCAAAAATGGCCTGTACCTTTTCTTTTGAAATTTCATTAGCGTACGATGGTTTACTTGTAGCTTTTTTATCTCCATCCAGCCCTAGTGCAGCATCAAGTTGCTTCATAGATTCTTTTTTCGTTAGTGTACCCGCCTCTACTTGATCAAAAATGGCCTGCACCTTTTCTTTTGAAATTTCATTAGCGTTCGATGGTTTACTTGTAGCTTTTTTATCTCCATCCAGCCCTAGCGCAGCATCAAGTTGCTTCATCGCTTCTT